>NZ_CP030941.1:961500-1282000 GCF_036621415.1 Nitratireductor thuwali | reverse complement strand
GCCAGGGATCGGATTTGCGTCGAGCACGGTGCTGCGTGTCGGCGTCGCGCTTTTGGGGCTGCGCATCACGCTCGATCAGATTTCCGGACTTGGCGCGTTCGCCGTCGTGTGGGTGGCGCTCGGCGTTCTCGTCACCATCCTGTTCGGCTATGCGCTCGGCCGCTTCACGCGCGCCGGCCGCCGGCTCGGCGTCTTGAGCGGCGCCTCCGTCGGCATCTGCGGCGCTTCCGCCGCGCTGGCCGTGGCGGCGATCATGCCGCGCGACAAGGATCATGAGCGCAACACGATATTCGTCGTCATCACCGTTACCACTCTTTCCACCATATCGATGATTGCCTATCCGATCCTGGCGCAGGCCCTGGGCCTGTCCGACAACGAGGCCGGGCTGTTTCTCGGCGGCACGATCCACGATGTGGCGCAGGTGGTCGGGGCGGGCTACTCGGTCTCCGAGGAGACAGGCAATGTCTCGACGGTAGTCAAGCTGTTCCGCGTCGTGCTGCTTGTCCCCGTGGTGCTGGTGCTGGGCTTCGTCTGGCGGCAAAGCGGGGGCGTTGCGGCTGGCGCCGGCAGATTGCCGCGCCTGCCGCTGCCGGGCTTCGTGATCGGCTTCGTCGCGCTGGTGCTCCTCAACAGCTTCATGCCGCTGCCCGAAGCCGTGAACGCCGTCCTAGTCGACGCATCGCGCTGGTGCCTGGTCACCGCCATCGCCGCGCTTGGCGTCAAGACCTCGCTGCAATCGCTCGGCGAGGTCGGTGTTCTGCCGGCCCTGATGATCGTGCTGGAAACGGTGCTGCTGGCGGCCTGGGTGCTGGCAGGCCTTGCCTATCTCGGTTGAATGCCTTGCGCCTCACGCGATGGACATCGAGAGATCAGCATAGCTGCGGGCTGCCGGGCCGCGAAACGGCGCGAACGGAATAGGAGCCCATGGCCGCGCGCTCCATGGCCTGCGCGGCCTCCCGCCCGCATGCATAGAATGTGCGCCCGCAGGCGCGGAAAATGATCGCGGCTTCGCCACAGGTCTCCGGAGCGGCGTCGAAAGCATAGAATGCCGACAGCCGATAATTCTTCTTGAAGATCGATATCTCGAACTTTTCCGCCGACGATGCAGCGGTGCTCAGGAAAAGTGCCAGACAGGCCAACAGCAGTCTCATACAACCCGTTCCTTCGGCTCGACCAAAGCTGCATAGCAAGCCTGCGGCTATATACAGAAGATTTTCGCCATTGCACGTGTTTTCGCTGCCGGTAGCGCACGGGCGGCGGCTTTGGTAGCGCGTCTTTGCCCTGATTTATCCACGGTCTTCCGGGCGGCGGTATTCTTCCTCCTGCGCAACTCAAGCAGGATAGCTGACCATGCAAAACTCTCCCTCTCTTTTACTCCCCTACATACTTCCATCGCAGGCTCAGAAGCACGTGACCCACAATGAGGCGGTGCGGATGCTCGATGCGCTGGTGCAGGCGAACGCCGCCAGCGATACGTTGGCGGCGCCGCCGGCCGAGCCGGCCGAAGGCGAATCCTATATCGTGGCCGGCCCGGCTTCGGGCGCGTGGGCCGGACGGGAAGGTGATCTGGCCGCCTATCAGGATGGGGCGTGGGCTTTCTTCGCGCCCTCGGCGGGCTGGCGCGTTTGGGTGCAGGACGCGGCGCGACTGCGCGTTTTCGACGGTTCGGCGTGGATCGATATTTTCGAGCGGGTGGAGACGCTGGGAATTTCGGCCGATGCCGATGCAACCAACCGGCTTGCCGTCTCCTCGCCGGCGACGCTGCTCAACAATGCCGGCGCCGGGCATCAGCTCAAGATCAACAAGAACGCGGCCGGCGATACCGCCAGCCTCCTGTTCCAGACCGGCTGGTCCGGCCGGGCCGAGATGGGAACTGCCGGCAGCGACGATTTTTCGGTGAAGGTGAGCCCGGACGGCGCGGCTTGGGGCACGGCGCTGGCCGTTCACACCGACAGTTCGGTTCGTTTCCCCGGCATAGGAACGACCGCGAACGCGGCCAACGCCTATCTCGACAGCGCCGATGGGCACAACCTTTTGCGGGTGACGTCGAGCGCCCGCTACAAGACGGACGTCCAGGCGCTGGAGATATCGCGGGCAATGGCGCTGATGGGGGTCAAGCCCGTGCGTTACCGCTCGCTGGCCGCTTCCGACAATCCGGGCTGGAGCTGGTACGGCTTCATCGCGGAGGAGGTGGCGGAGATCGACCCGCGCATGGTGCATTGGGGCTATGGGCCGGACGATTACGAGACGATCGAAACCACGGACCAGGACGGTGGGGCGAGGGCGGAGCGGCGGCTTAGGCCGGGCGCGGAGCTGAAACCGCAAAGCGTGGCCTATGACCGTTTCGCGGTGATCCACCAGGCCGTGCTCGATCATGTGCTGCAAAGGCTCGATGCCCTTGAAGGCGTTGCCGCTTCACAGCCGGGGGCATGATTGCGGCAGGGGGCGGGCTTCGACCCGCTCCCTGCTGTCCGGCTTATGGAGGGGAAAGGAGCCGTTGACTCTCGGTTTCTCCTGAGTCTTAATGGAACAAAATAGGAACATAGCCATGGATGCGAGACGCCATATCCATGCGCTGCGGAAGGTTATCGATGCCGTCCAACCCGCCGTGCCCGCAAGCGCGGAGAGCCGGTTTGCGCTTGGCGCGAACGGGCCGGACAGGGCGTTGGGCGGCGGGCTTCAACGCGGCGCGTTGCACGAGATTATCGCTGCCGGCCAGCCCGATGCGGCTGCGGCGGCGGGGTTTTGCGCGGGCCTGTGCATAAGCGCCACCCGGCGAGCCCATGGCGCCGGCGCCAGGGCACCGGCTGCGGCGCGCCGGCACGGGGTCGTGTGGATCAGGCAGGTCTATGGCGAGATGGAATCCGGCAAGCTTTATCCGCATGGCCTGCGCGAAATGGGCATGCCGCCGGGCCGGCTCATCCATATCCGGCTCAAGGATGCGACCGAGATCCTGCGTGCCGGCATGGAGGCGATCGGCTGCAAGGCGCTTGGCGCGGTGGTCGTCGAAATACCGGGCAGCCCGAAGATACTCGACCTGACTGCCACGCGCCGATTGTCGCTGGCAGCGGAAAAAAGCGGCGTGCCGGTGTTTCTCCTGCGGATTTGCCCGCAGGCGGAAGGGAGCGCGGCGACGACCCGGTGGCAAATCCGTTCCGCCCCCTCGCGCGCCCTTGAAGCCAACGCCCCGGGCCTGGCGGCCTTCGACATCGCGCTTTTACGCCACCGCGCCGGATCGGCCGGCCAGCGCTGGCGACTGGAGTGGGACCGTGACGCACAGCTTTTCAGGGAACCGGCGCTATCTCGCCCTGTGGTTTCCCTATCTCCCGACCGACCGGCTACATCGTCTGGCAAGGAAGAATGGCGCCGCGCCGGGTGAACGGCCGACGGTGGTGACGACGCGCCACAACAACGCGATGCGGGTGGCCGCCGTGGACCGCCGCGCGGCATCGCTTGGATTGAAGGCGGGCCTTGCGCTGGCGGATGCGCGCGCGCGGGTGCCGGATATCGACGCCCACGAACACCAGCCGGAGGCGGTTCAGGCCCTTCTTGCCCATGTCGCCGACTGGTGCGATCGCTATACGCCCGTGGTCGCCGAGGATTTGCCGGATGGCCTGACGCTGGAGATTTCCGGATCGGCCCATCTTTTCGGAGGCGAGGCCGCGCTGATGGCCGATCTGCGCAGCCGCCTGAAAGGCTTCGGCCTTTCGGTCCGGACGGTGATCGCCAGCACCACGGATTGCGCCCGCACCCTGGCGCGCTTCGGCGGGCAGGGCCTTGTCGCCAGGGGAGAGGAAAAACGGGCTTGCGCGTCTCTTCCCGTCGGCGCTCTGCAACTCGATCAGGACAGGATGGTCGCCCTGCGGCGCGCCGGCCTTGCCAGGATCGCCGATCTGGCTGAACGTCCCCGCAAGCCGCTGGCCGCCCGCTTCGGCGTCGACATGATCGAGCGGCTTTCCGGCATTCTGGGAGAGGTTGACCGGCCCCTTTCGCCCCGCCGCCCGATACCCGAGTTCAGCGCCGAGCAGCGCTTTGCCGATCCCATCGGGCTTGCCGAAGACATTGCCGCCGCTTTCGACGCACTTTCGCGCGATCTGTGCGAGACCCTTGAGAAATATGGAAAGGGCGGGCGCCGGTTCGAGGCGGTCTTCTTCCGCGCCGATGGGGCGACCCGGCGCATCCAGGCGCTTTCCGGGCGTCCCCTGCGCGACCGGACGGCGCTCAAGCGTCTCTTCACGACGCGCCTCGAAGCGCTGGCCGATCCGCTCGATCCCGGTTTCGGCTTCGACATGATAAGGCTGTCGGCATTCGGGATGGAGGAGGCCGCGCCGGCGCAGGTCCATTTCGAACGCGAGCACGCCGAAGAGGAGGCGGTCGCCGATCTCATCGACAGGCTGACGGCGCGCTACGGACCCGCTGCGGTCGAGTGTTTCCTGCCGGAAGAAAGCCATGTTCCCGAACGCGCTGCGCGCCATGTGCCGGCGATTTCCGCTATGCCGTGGAAAAGCGGATGGCCCGAGGCTTTACCCGGCGAGCCGCCGCTGCGCCCGCTCCTGATGCTCTGCCCCGCCCAGCCGGTCGAGACGGTGGCCATGGTGCCCGACGGTCCGCCGCTCAGGTTTCGCTGGCGCCGGGTGCTGCACGAGATCGCCCGCGCGGAAGGGCCCGAGCGCATCGCGCCGGAATGGTGGCGGAAGGAGCCGGGCCAGACTCGCGACTACTACCGTGTCGAGGATACGCAGGGCCATCGCTTCTGGCTGTTTCGCTGCGGCCTTTACGGGCGGGAGGTCGGAGAAATCCGCTGGTATATCCATGGGTTGTTCGCATGAAGGGCTATGGCGAACTGGCGGCGGCGACGAATTTCTCCTTCCTGCGCGGGGCTTCCCATCCGCAGGAGATGGTGCTGGCGGCGCTGCTTCTGGGCCATACCGGCATCGGCATTGCGGACCGGAACACGGTGGCCGGCGTGGTCCGGGCCTATGGCGCGCTCGAGGATCTGAAGGGCGGGGAACTGCCCGCGGAAAAGATGCGCGAAGGCTCGGGTCCCGGTGAATATGTCTGGATCGAGCATCCGGACAGCGAGGCCTTTCCGTTCACGCTGGAGGCGGTGCGGGAGAGGGCCCGCCGGTTCAAGCTTGCCGTCGGCGCCCGCCTCGTCTTTTGCGACGGCACGCCGGATATCCTCGCCTATCCGGAGAACAGGGAAGGGTGGGCAACGCTCTGCCGTCTTTTGACGCTCGGCAATCTTCGGGCGGAGAAGGCGGACTGCATCCTGCGCCTCGACGATCTTCTTTCCCATTGCCGCTCGCTGCTGCTTGCCGTCATGCCGGGGCTGGACATTGAGGGCATGGGCGGGCTCCTGAAAAATCTGGGAGACGCGGCGCCGGGCGCGGTTTGGCTTGCAGCGCCGATGCTTCACCAAGGTGGCGACCGGCGGCGGCTGGCGCGGCTGAAGGCCGTTGCGGGATCGGCCGGCGTGCCGCTTCTGGCCGTCAACGACGCGCTCTACCACGCTGCCGAGCAGCGCGATCTCCAGGACATCCTGACCTGCATTCGGGAGGGAACAACCATCGAAAGCGCCGGCCGGCTCCTTCTTGCCAATGCCGAACGCCATCTCAAGACCCCCGAGGAAATGGTCCGGCTTTTCCGCGATTGTCCCGAAGCGATCGCGGAGACGCAATATCTGTTGCAGCGCGTCGATTTTTCGCTGGGCGAACTCAAATACGAGTATCCGGACGAGCCGATACCCCCCGGCCGGACACCGGAGGACTGGCTTGAGGAACTGACCTGGCGGCGGGCGGAGATGCGCTATCCGCAAGGCATTCCCGACAAAGTGAGGCGGCTCCTGAAGGAAGAACTCGCCCTCATCGGCAAGCTTGAATATGCGCGCTATTTCCTCACGATCTACGACATCGTCCAGTTTGCCGAGAACAACGGGATTCTATGCCAGGGGCGCGGCTCTGCGGCCAATTCGGCGGTGTGCTATGCGCTCGGCATCACCGCCGTCGATCCGGCCGAGCACGAGCTTCTCTTTGCCCGCTTCATTTCCGACGAGCGCAAGGAGCCGCCCGATATCGACGTCGATTTCGAGCATGAGCGGCGCGAGGAGGTGATCCAGTATATCTATCGCCGTTACGGCCGGCACCGCGCCGGCATCGCCGCCACCGTCATTCATTACCGGCCCAAGAGCGCCATCCGCGAGGTCGGCAAGGCGCTGGGGCTGAGCGAGGACGTGACGGCGCGGATCGCCGGCACCGTATGGGGAAGCTGGGGGAGCGATACGCTGCCGGACAACCGTATCAGCGAGGCAGGGCTCGACCCCGCCAACCCGGCCATCCGCCGGGCGGCGGATTTCGCCGCAAGGCTTCTTGGCTTTCCCCGCCATCTTTCCCAGCATGTCGGCGGCTTCGTGCTGGCGCGCGGCAGGCTCGACGAGATGGTGCCGATCGGCAATGCCGCCATGGAAGAGCGCACCTTCATCGAGTGGGACAAGGACGATATCGACCGGCTCGGCATGATGAAGGTGGATGTCCTGGCGCTCGGCATGCTGACCTGCATCCGCAAGGCGTTCGACCTGATCCAGGCCCATTACGGCCGGTCGCTCGATCTCGCCACGGTCGAGCAGGAAGACCGGGAAGTCTATCGGATGCTGCAGCGCGGCGATTCCATCGGCGTCTTTCAGGTGGAAAGCCGGGCCCAGATCAACATGCTGCCGCGCCTGAAACCGAAAACTTTTTATGATCTGGTCATCCAGGTGGCGATCGTGCGGCCCGGCCCCATCCAGGGCGATATGGTTCATCCCTATCTGCGCCGGCGGGATGGGGATGAGCCGGATTATCCTTCGCCCGCGCCACCGCACGACCCGGACGAGTTGCGCAATGTCCTGATACGGACGCTGGGCGTTCCCCTGTTCCAGGAACAGGCAATGAAGATCGCCATGGTGGCAGCGGAGTTTTCCGACGCGGAAGCCAATCAGCTTCGCAAGGCGATGGCCACCTTCCGCAACAACGGCACCATCGGAAAATTCGAGAAAATGATGGTGGAGCGGATGGTCCAGCGCGGCTACAAGCGCGAGTTCGCCGAACGCTGCTTCAATCAGATCAAGGGTTTCGGCGAATATGGCTTTCCCGAAAGTCACGCCGCATCCTTCGCCAAGCTCGTCTATGTCTCGTCCTGGATCAAGTGCCATCATCCGGAGGTCTTTGCCTGCGCGCTCCTGAATTCCCAGCCCATGGGATTTTATGCGCCCGCCCAGATCGTCCGCGACGCGCGGGAGCATGATGTCGAGGTGCGGGCGGTCGACATCAATGAAAGCGCCCTCGACAACACGCTGGAGCCGCGCGGCGGCGGGCCTTGCGCATTGCGCCTCGGCTTCCGGCAGATCGACGGGTTCCACGACGACTGGGCCGGCAAGCTGACCGCCTTGCGGGGCGGCGGCTATGAAAGCGTCGAGGATCTGTGGCGCCGCACCCGCCTGCCGCACCGGGCGCTGCGGCTTCTGGCGGATGCCGATGCGATGCGGTCTGTCGGGCTCGACCGGCGGGAGGCGCTTTGGCAGGTCAGGCGCCTGCCCGACGACGCGCCGCTGCCGCTTTTCGCCGCCGCCGACGAGCGGGAATTGGCAAGCGAAGAAGATGTGAGACTGCCCGACATGGCGCTGTCGGAGCATGTGGTCGCCGATTACCAGACGATCCGGCTTTCGCTGAAGGCCCATCCGATGCAGTTCCTGCGGTCGTTTTTCGAGCGCGAGGGCATCGTCAGTTGCGCGGGCCTGTCGGCTCTTCCCGATGGCGCCTGGGCGCGTGTCGCGGGCATCGTCCTGGTGCGCCAGCGGCCGGGCAACGGCAAGGCCATCTTCATGACGCTGGAGGACGAGACGGGCATTGCCAACGCGCTCATCTGGGCGCGCCGTTTCGAGCGTTATCGCCGGCCGATCATGTCTGCGCGGCTGGCGCTGGTGGAAGGACGGGTGCAAAAAAGCAAGCAAAACGTGGTGCACCTGATGGCAACCGCCGTCCATGACAGGACGGGCGAGCTCGACCGGCTGTCGGCCGTAGACGCCGGCGAGGCGCCGACCCCCCAGCCGGCAAACCGCCACGGCCACCCGCGCAATGTGCGCGTCATGCCGAAATCGCGGGACTTTCATTGATAGTCATCATATCACTTGCGCTCTTCTCGCCATAGTCTAAGAATCGCGCTGATGGCCGGCAGGCGCCGGCACACCGTTCGGGTCCAGGCAAGGAGCATCGAAGGCAAATGGAAGCTGCCGTATCGAAACGGGCAAGGAAAAGCCTTTCAGCCGGGGTCGCGGAAGCGCTTCGCGAGGAAATCTCCGGCGCCATCTACCGGGTCGGCGACAAATTGCCGACGGAGCCCGAGCTTGTCGACCGCTTCGGCGTCAGCCGGACCGTCATACGCGAGGCGATTGCCGCGTTGCGCGCCGACGGGCTGGTGGAATCCCGCCATGGTGTCGGCGTCTTCGTGGTCGACCCGCCCAGCACGGTTCCGGGCCTGCAGTTGCTGACCCGGATCAACAAGAAGATATCCGATATCATTGAAGAGCTTGAACTTCGTGCTTCCGTCGAGATCGAGGCGGCCGGCCTTGCGGCGGAGCGCTGCTCTCCCGCCCAGGAAGCGGAGATCCAGGCGCAGCTCGAGGCATTCGGAAGGCTGATGTCGGCAGGCGCGCCGACCGAGCAGGCTGATTTCGAGTTTCATATGGCGATCGCGCGGGCGACCAATAATGCGCGTTTCGAGGAGTTCCTGGCCCATCTCGGGCGCCGCACGATCCCGCGCTCCAAGCTGAAGGATTTCGGCCCGGCGAACGATCTGCGGGCCAATCGCGACGCGCAGCTTCATGGCGAGCATCTGGCCGTCGCCGAGGCCATCTATGCCCGTGATCCCGAGGCTGCGCGGGATGCCATGCGCGTGCATCTGGGCGGCTCTCTCCAGCGCTATCGCGTGCTCAGCCGGCCCATCAATGCGCCGGAGGGGGAGAAGTCATCTTGACGAGTGGAGCCAAGTCATCATATGACTTGGCTCCACAATAGTTCAGGATCAGCTTTTATGACGCCCACCGAAATCCAGTCGCGCATCTCCTCCGGCCTGCTTTCCTTTCCCGTCACTCATTTCAACGAGGATCACTCGCTGAACCTGGAAAGTTACCGCCGGCATGTGGCATGGCTGTCGGGTTTCGAGGCCTCGGCCCTTTTTGCCGCCGGCGGCACGGGCGAGTTCTTTTCGCTATCGCCGCAGGAGGTCGTTGCGGTCGTTGCCGCCGCCAAGGAGGCGGCCGGCGACGTGCCCATCATCTGCGGATGCGGCTATGGTACCGAAATGGCGAAGGAGATAGCGCGCGGGGCGGAAAAGGCCGGCGCCGACGGTCTGCTCCTCCTGCCGCAATATCTGATCAATGCGCCGCAGGAAGGCCTGTTCGACCATGTGGCGGCGGTTTGCGGGGCCACCGATCTCGGCGTCATCGTCTATAACCGCGACAACTGCGTGTTCGAGGTCGAGACGTTGCAGCGCCTGGCCGATGCCTGCCCCAACCTCATCGGCTTCAAGGACGGCACCGGCAGGACCGATCTCGTGCGCCACGTCACCGCCACGCTCGGCGACCGGCTGTGCTTCATCGGCGGCATGCCGACGCATGAACTTTTCGCCGAAGCCTATAACGGCGCCGGCGTCACCACCTATTCCTCTGCCGTGTTCAATTTCGTGCCGGCGCTCGCCGTCCGTTTCTTCAACGCGCTGCGGGATGGCGATGCGGCGACGATGCGGCAGATCCTGACGGATTTCTTCTTCCCCTTCGCCGCGCTTCGCGACCGGCAGCCGGGTTACGCCGTCTCCGCCATCAAGGCCGGCGTGGGGATTGCCGGATACGGCCCCGGCCCGGTCCGCCCGCCGCTGACGAACCTGACGGACGAGGAAACCGGAATGCTGCGCGCCCTTGTCGAGCGGGCGGCGTGATGAGCACGCGGCGCTCATTGGCGGGCGCCCGGCGAGAGCTTTCCGGCGCCTGCCATGGCGCCGTCATGCGCCGCCGGAGGTGGTTTCCTTCGGCGGAGAGGAGGAGGGCGGTCCCGAGGGCGGTCGACCAGGAATCCGGCGCAGGCCGGAGTCGGTTGGCTCAGCGCACAGGATTTCCGACCTGCAGGCGCCAGACCGCGGGGCTGCGGCGCGCCCGAAAACAACTGCGAACTGCAATCCAGGGAGAGAGAGAATGTACAAGAAATTTCTGACACTGCTGGCAGCCGGCGCCATGGGCGCGCTCATGCCCTCGGCGGCGATGGCCGACTATCCGGAGAAGGATATCCGCGTCATCGTGCCGTGGGGGGCCGGCGGCGGCACCGACGGCATCGTGCGTAAGCTGACCTTGATCGCCGAGAAGAACATCGGCGCTTCCATGTATGTGGAAAACATCGAGGGCGGCATCAGCGCCACCGGCGTTTCCCAGGTCATGAACGCGCGGCCCGATGGCTATACGATCGGCGCGCTGACCTATGACAGCGTGGTGACCGTGCCCTGGCAGGGCCTGCTGCCCAGCTACAAGATGGACAAGCTCAAGCTCATCGCCCGCGTCACGAGCGAACCCGATGCCATCATCGTCGGCTCCGATACGCCTTATGAGACCATCGACGACCTCATCGCCGCTGCGAAGGAGGCCCCTGGTACCGTGAAGATCGGCATCCAGAATATCGGCTCCCGCCTGCATCTGGCGATCCTGCAGCTTCAGGACGAGACGGGTGCGGAGTTCAAGATCATCGCCTATCCGGGCGGTGCGGCGCCGCAGAAGGAAGCCATCCTCAACGACGAGGTCGATGTGGTGGCCACCAGTCTCGGCGATTTCGCGCCGCTGCTGGAAAGTGGAGATGTGCGCGGCATCCTCGAGTTCTCCGAGACCACCAACCCCACCTTCAACACCGTGCCGACCGCCAAGGAAGCCGGGCTCGATCTGCGCATGGGCAGCTTCATCGTGTTTGCCGCGCCGGCCGGCACCCCTGACGAGGCGGTCGAGGCCTTGGAGCACGCCTACAAGGAGGCGCTGGAAAGCGACGAGTTCCAGACCTGGGTCGCAAGCGTCGGCGTGACGCCCGATTGGCTCGGCACGGACGAGGTCACCCAGTGGGCCGAAGAGACCAGCAAAGCCCTGTTTAATCAGATGGACATGCTGGTCGAGGAAGGTGTCATCAAGAGGTAGCCGCGATGAGAGCGCTGGCGGGACAACGCCCGCCGGCGCTTCACGGGAGGATAGCGATGGCCGTGCAACAGCAACGTTGGAGGAGCCGGCTCCTGCTGCCGGTTTTCCTTTTCCTTTTGACGACGATCTACGTCGCGGCGACGTTCCAGATCACGCCGCAGTTCAGCGAGGGCCTCGTCGGGCCTCGCTTCCTGCCGCTGCTGGCGTCGCTCCTCATGTATGTCGCGCTCGCTCACATCATCTGGCGCGATCTTGCCTCCGATGAAACCAGCGAGGCCGGATCCTTCCTGCAGCCGGTGGCCGCCGTCGTGGCAACGGCGGTCTATATCGCCGTCTTCAAGCCGCTCGGCTACAGCCTGGCAACGCTCCTCTACGTGTTGTTCCTGTTCCACATCTTCCGCTACCAGCAGGGCCGGCCCGTTTTGCGGCTGCTTTATGCGATCGCCGTAGCCATCGTGTTCTACGGCCTGTTCGCGCTGGTGTTCGGGGTCCGGCTGCCAACCCTTCTGGATGTCATCTGATGGATTTCCTTCTCGATCTGCTTCAGGGATTTGCGACGCTCGCGCGCCCCGACGTCCTGGCCTACATGGTGCTCGGTTTCGTCATAGGCACCTTTTTCGGCGCGGTTCCCGGCCTGACCTCGGTGCTGGCGATCGCGCTGCTTCTGCCGATCACCTACAGCATGGATGTGGTGCCCTCGCTGGTCATGTGCGCGGCCATCTTCATGTCCGGCATGTATGCGGGCAGCATCACCGCGACGACGATCAACATTCCCGGCGCGCCGTCCTCCATGATGACCGCGATCGAGGGCTATGCCCTGATGAGGAAGGGAGAGGGCGCCAATGCGCTCGGCCACGCCGCCCTCGGCTCGATGATCGGCGGCAGCCTCGGCGCGCTGCTGCTCATGGCGCTGATGCCCCTTGCCGCCAAGGCATCGCTGCTGATCCAGACGCCCGGCAAGTTCGCGCTGGTTCTTTTCGCCCTGGTGGTGATCGTCATCGTCCAGCGCGGCGCGGTCGCCAAGGGTGTCGTCGCGACCATGCTCGGCGTCATGATCGCAACCATCGGCATCGACGTGATGCAGCCCATCCCGCGTTTCAATTTCGGCACCGAGATGCTGGTGGAAGGCATCGACATGATGCCCATCATCATCGGCACCTTCGCCATCAGCGAAGTCCTTTATCAAGCCTACCACAACCGGGACGACATCCACCTTTCCCTCTCCAAAGCCGCGTCGGTGACCATCCGGCGGCGGGAATTTCTGCCGCCCCTCGGGCAGATCCGCCAGATCGGCCTGTTCACCTACCTGAAAAGCTCTCTTTTGGGATACGGAATCGGCATACTTCCCGGCGTCGGCGGTTCGATGGCGGCATTCGTCGCCTATGCGGATGCCAAGCGTCGTTCCAAACGCCCCGACGAATACGGCCATGGCAGCCGCGAAGGCATCGCTGCGGCGGAAGCTGCCAACAATTCCATGTGCGGCGGCGCGTTCGTCCCCATGCTTATGTTCGGAATTCCCGGCGATCCGACCACGGCCATCGTGCTCGGCGTCCTGGTCATCAACGGCCTGCAGCCGGGGCCGCGCCTGCTCGAGACCCAGGCGGATCTCATCGCGCCCATGCTCGCATCGCTCTTCATCAGCGCGCTCGTGCTCATTCCGTTGACGCTGTTTCTGCTGGGCCCGTGGTTCGTCCGGATCGTCTCCATCCCCAAGGGGCTGCTTTATGCCTGCATCGCGGTGGTCGCGCTGGTCGGCAGCTTCGTGGCGACCTTCTCCATCTTCCAGATGGGGCTCGCCTTGCTGTTCGGCATCCTCGCCTTCTTCCTGCGCCAGCAGAACTACCCGACGGTCTCCCTCCTCCTGGGATTCATTCTGGGGCCGGACCTGGAACAATATCTGCGCCGTTCTCTGGCGCTCAGCGATGGCGACCCGTCCGTCTTCCTGACCAGCCCCGACAGCCTGTTCTTCCTCGCGCTGATGGCTGTGTTCGTGTACTTCATGGCGGTCAGGCGGCCGAAGGACGCTGCGGTAGAAAAAAAAGTCTGACGGCCGGCGGGCGCAAGAACATGCAGAGCAATCTTGCAGGGCGACGTCGCCACGATTTGACGGGGAGCAAGCCGATGCCGGAGAAATACGCCTTTCGGATGAACCTCAATCCCGGCCAGGCGGCCGAGTACAAGCGCCGCCATGACGAGATCTGGCCGGAACTGGCCGCGCTTCTCAGGGAAGCCGGCGTGTCGGACTATTCGATCTGGCTCGACGAGGAGACCTGCCACCTCTTCGCAATCTTGTCGCGCGCCGAGGATCACGCGATGGATGCGCTGGCGACCAATGCGATCGTGCGCCGCTGGTGGGACTATATGGCCGACATCATGGAGACCCGGCCCGACAACGAGCCGGTGCAGGTGCCGTTGAAGAAGATGTTTCATCTGGAATAGCAGCGCGGCGCTCCCCGGATTCCAGAGGGAACGTGTGCCGGTGGCCGGGCGTCAGTCCCAGCGGCCTTCGAACAGCGGCCGCAAGGGATGCCGCGACTTCACCATGTGCAGTTTTCTTACCGTATCGGCGTGCTCATAGTCGGCGGACTCGGCGTCAAGGTCGATGCCGTAGGCCTGTTCGGGGTTGGTGCGTGCGCCCACCAGCAGAAACTGCGCACCCTCGTAATCGAGCAGTTCCACGTCCTCCCGGTCGAACCGGCGGCCGCGGAATTCCTCCTGCAGCTTCTTCGGGTAGTCGGCCTCGTCCTCCTCGCGGAGCCCTGCATTGGGCGGGGAGCCCTTCTCCGGGTTCTTCACCGACAGGGCGTAGCTCGCTTTCTGCGCGATCCTCAGGGATTTCTGCACCTCCCGGACATGCTTCGGCAGTTCAAGCTCGTAGGACAGGTGCATCTGCCCGTCCTCCAGCGATATCACGTAGACGCCTTCGCCTGCGGGCCGTGCCGCCGGAGTGGATCTTTGGCCGCGTGTTTTCGTTTCGTAGGTGCCCTCGCGCAGATCCTTCTCGATATCCTTCGCCGACTTGGCGACGGTCTCGACGAAGCCCCAATGGCGCTCGTGCTCGTCCGGGTCCGGCAACCTCTTTCGCCCCACGACCATCAGCCGGACTTTATCTCCGCCATGTGGCCGCAGCACCATGCCGAAGCGCTGGACGTCTTCCAGACCTTGCGGATTTTCCTCCTCGACGCGCGGGCGGTAGAAGAAAAAGATGTCGCCTTGCTCGAGGATTTCGGTCTTCGTGTCACTGTCGGAATCGGCCATTTCGATCCTCCTCCTGCCACGCATTGCAAGGTCGGAATCGGAACAATGACGCGCGGCAAAAGTTCCGCCGGCGAAGCTTTCCTGACATGCGAAAGGAGAAGTCCGGTGACGCTAACCCTGATCAGTCCGGCTTTCGCCGAGGGTGACGTAATTCCTGAAAAACATGTGCGCGACGGCGATAATCTCATGCCGCCTTTGAAGTGGACGGGCGCTCCCGAAGGCACCGGCAGCTTCGCTCTCGTGGTCGAGGACCCGGATGCGCCAAGCGGCACGTTCCGCCATCTTGCCGTCTACAACATTCCGCCCGACCAGGAAGAACTGCCCCAGAGCGCGGACACGGCTCCGGGCAATCGTTTGCGCTATGCGAAGAACGATTTCGGCAATAGGCGCTACGACGGCCCCCAGCCGCCGGAAGGGCACGGACCTCATCACTACCATTTTCGTCTGGCGGCCCTGGACGTCCCGAGCCTCGATCTGCCCGCGGAAGCAGGTGCGCAGGAGATCTGGCGCGAGGCGCAAAAGCACGCAATCGAGGAAGCCGACCTGGTGGGTATTTACGAGCGCTGACACTGTCGTCGGCAGGGCCGGTCAGGTATCCTGTTCGCGAACGGGCGAAGGCCGAACTGCCTCAAGGGCGGCGCCGGCCCCCTCTGTTTCGCGATCGTCGGGCAGTTTCAGGGTCGCCAGGATGGGCAGATGGTCGGAAGCCATTCTCGGCAAGCTGCCGGTAAGCACCTCGGTACCGCCTGGAACCAGTCCGTTGCGGACGAAGACGTGATCGATCCTGAACAGCGGCCAGCGCGCGGGGAAAGTCCCCGGACGTCTGTCTTGCCCCGCAGGTTCCGCGTCCTGGAAGGATCGGGTGACGTGGCGATATAGGGCAGAGCGCGGCCCGGCATTGAAATCGCCGAGGAAGATGGTCGGCAGCCCTTTGATCTCGGGCTGCTCCAGCCATTCGGGACCGAGCAGCGTTTGGATCTGCCGCATCCGCTCGCGGCGTCTGAGACCCAGATGCGTGTTTGCGACGAGCAGGTCCTTGCCGCCCATCCTCACCTTCGCCAGCAGCGCCCCGCGGGGCTCACCGACCGACGGGAGAGGGCCTGCTTTCAGCACCTCCAGCGGCAGCCTCGTCAAAATCGCATCGCCGTATTTCTCCTCGCCCAGATGCAGGGCAGGGTGGAAATAGGATTGGACCTCGAGCGCGTGTGCTATCATCCGCGCCTGATCGTCCCCTCCGGACCGCTGTCGCCCGACGTCCACCTCCTGCAAGGCAATGATGTCGGCGTCGGCTTCGGCAATGACCGCGGCGATGCGTGCCGGATCCACGCGCCGGTCGGCTCCGCGGCAACTGTGCACATTGTATGTCAGCACCCGGATAGCGGTCATGGGGTCGGATTTGCGGGGAGTATCGGCCGGCATGTTCCAGGAACCACCGAAAGCCTTCGAACGTTCCGCCACTATTCCCCCTCGCGGATCATACGATGTCCTATCGCAAATCCCTCCTCAGCCTGTTCGTTCTGATCATTGCGTGTATCGCGCTTTATTTTCTCTACCGGGCGATCGACCGGTACGGGATTGATAGGGTCGTCGAGGCGCTCGCGTCCTTGCCCACGGCAAGCCTTGCCGCTGCGATGGGCTTCGCCGTGGCCTCCTATTTGTGCCTTGCCGGTTTCGATTATCTCGGCGTGCGGTATGTCGACAAGCCTCTGCCCTACCGCAAGACGGCGCTTGCTTCTTTCGTCGCGCTCTCAATCGGCCACAATGTCGGCGTCTCCGGTCTCAGCAGCGGTGCGATCCGCTACCACTACTACTCCCGCTGGGGCCTTTCGGTTGCCGATGTCGCAAGGATGATCGTTTTTTCCGGGGTTACGGTCGCTATCGGGCTTTCGGAGATCATCGGCCTCGGAATTCTGTTCTATCCGTCCGATACCGAGAGTCTTATCGGGTTGCCGCGTTCCACCGCCGTGCTGCTCGCCTGCGTCTGCGTGGCCTGGCCTTGGGCCTATGTCGTCGCTTCCGTTTTCGTGCGCGGGAAAATTCGGATATGGCGCTGGCACCTGTTCTTCCCGCGGCCCGTGCTGGCTCTCTGGCAGATCGCCCTTGGCACGGTCAATTTCGCTCTTGTGGCCGCCTGCCTGCATCAGCTTGTCAACGGACTGGCCGAGACGCCTTACACCAAGGTCCTTGCGGTCTTTGCGCTGGGCCAGAGCGCGGGACTGCTGAGCCACGTCCCGGGGGGCTTGGGCGTTCTTGAGGCGACGGTCCTGTACCTGCTGCCGGGGGCAACGTCGCTGGCCGCCCTGATCGCGTTCCGCGTCGTCTATTTCTTTGTCCCGCTATTGGCCGGCATTGTGCTGTTTCTCGTGACCGGAGCCTACCAGGGAGTGAAGCTGCATCGGTAAACGAGAAGCCGCACGCCGTAGACTCGACTGGTGACGGATCGCGGTGCGGATCAGGCGAAATACAGGATCAGCACGGCGACCGCCGGGATCAGCAGCGCCACGGCGATAAGCCCGACATAGATCATTAGGGTGCCGGAACTGGCTTCATGCTTGGGGAATTCCGGGTCTGTCGGCTCGCGCATGGCTTCGTTGTAGGAGGCCGCGTCGCCGGGTGCCCCTTCTTCATCCTGGGTCCGCCGCGACGTGCGAACCTGCTCATGGCCTAGCGGTCGTCCTCCGGCTTCCGCATCCGTTTCCAGCGGTGCGGCTGCCGGATCGAAACCGGGACGCTTTCCTCCGGCCCGGCCTTTTTCGATATCGCCCCTGAGCTGGGCGGGATTATCTGTCGGTTTTCGCGGCGTCATTACCTTTCACGGCCCTGTTCTGGCAGCCACCCAACCGGGCGTTTATCTGATTGTTCCCGGGGGCGGGTCGTGCCTGCCAGACCGGAACATTGATCGGTCGACCCCGGTTGGGATGGAAACGGCCGGCAGCGGCGGCGCTGCTCGCCGAGGAGAGCGCCTGTCCTCAAACACAGCGGCGGAAAGCACAGGCGATCGCGAAGGGAGAGCAGGATGACCAAGATGAACGAGGTGCTGAACCAGTGGCTGCGTGATGCGCATGCCATGGAACAGCAGGCGATTTTGATGCTGAACAGGCAGGTGGACAGGCTCGAGCACTACCCCGAGCTCAGGGCCCGTATGGAGCAGCATATCGACGAGACGAAATCGCAGCGCGCAAGGCTGGAGAAATGTCTTGAGGCGCGCGGCACATCTCCTTCCGCCGTGAAGGACGTTGTCGGTCAAACGGCCGCCCTCCTGCAAAGTCTGGGCGGCGTTGTTGCCGGCGACGAGGTGGTCAAGGGGCTGCTCGGCAGCTATGTGTTTGAGCAAATGGAGATCTGTTCCTACCGGATCCTGAAGTCGGCCGCGGAAATGGCCGGCGATCCGACCACCGCTCTCATGTGCGAGGAAATCTGCCGCGAGGAGGAAGCGATGGCCGATTGGTTGGCCGAGCATGAGCCGAAACTGGTCCAGGCCTATCTCACGCGCGCCGCTGCCTCGCTCGACGAGGCGAAGCGGTAGCTTTTCCGCTTTGTGAGCCGGATCGGCTCCAGCGCTTCGAACGGCTGGGTTTTTCGCTTGCGCAGGTTCCCCGTACCGCCGCCGAGACCTGTCGAGAGGCCTCTAGTCGGCGGGCTGCTGGCTCAACTGGTCCTGCCAGAAGGTGTCGATGTTCTGGCGGTCGGCGCTGCCCGCGCCCTGCGTTGCAGACGCTTGGTCGTCGGATATCCGGGGCGCCTGCTCCATCACCGACTCATCGACCGGCAGAACGAAGGTAGCCATTCTCTGCGTCACCCGCAGATGCTCCCACGGAACCGCAACGTCCTGGCCGCCGATGCCGAAGAAGCCGCCGGTCGACACGACGACATAGTCGATTTCGCCGGATTGCGGATTCAGCACCACGTCTTCGACCTCGCCAAGGTCCTCGTCCCGTGCATTGCGCACGTCGGTCCCGATCACGTCATCGATCCTGCGCGGATAGCCGACTTCCGTCACCGGCACTGCGGAAGCCAGTTCGGCCTCGCGCCAGTTGGTGACTTCTTCGGGCTGGACGCCAAGTTCCCTGAACTGACTGGACAGCTCGTCGTAGCGCTGCTCGGCCGCCGCCGCCACGGCCAGGCAGGCTTCTTCGTTGCCGTGGGAGGCAAGGACGTTCGCCGCTCTGAAAAGCGTCGCCATCTCGAAATTCGGGTTCTGCCTCCAGTTCGCGCCCGCCCAGGGCCCCGCTGCCGTCCCCGGAGGTGGTGTCGCCGCTCCCGTGCCGGTCGTCGTAGTAGCGGTGCCGCCCATCGTCCCATAGGGGTACCTGGTGCCAAATCCGCCGGTGCCTGCGGGGCCAGGATATCCGGCCAGCCACGAGCCCTCTTCGTTTATCCTTTCAGCAAGGGACCTGACCTCCTGCATGCACTGGGAGGACTCGGCCGTCTGCTGTGCCGTCTGCGTTTCCGTGGTGGTCTCCTGGGCATGGCCGGCCACCGCGAGCGCGAACACCGAGGTGAGCGCGATTGAGCCCGTCCTGAAGCATTTCGTCATGTAATCCTCCTGGTCCATCGCCTCATGCGGTTTGAGGCCCTGTGAAACAAAACCAATTGGGGGGCGCGATGTTCCAGATTTGCCGGGCAGGCCGGCATCCGGGAGCCAGTCGAGTGGCCGGCGAGGACGCTGCGGATCGCGGAACAGGAACCATAGATATTCACCGTGCGTTCCCGCGCCATGACGCAGGAGACGGCAAGCCGCGATGCGGCATCGCAGGAAAGGCAGGCAGACCTGGCGGGGCGGCGCAAGATCCTCCTGGGGCTGGGGCGTGGCTTCGGCGGCGCCCTGGTATTCGGCCTGCCGATGCTGATGACGATGGAGATGTGGTGGCTAGGCTTCTACATGGACCGTTTCCGCCTCGCGCTGCTTCTCGTGATGAACATGCCGCTGCTGGTGCTGCTGTCCCACCACTCCGGCTTCGAGCCCACGTCGAGCTGGTATGACGATCTGCGCGATATGGCCATCGCCTATGGTATCGGCATTCTCGTCAGTCTCGTGGTGCTCGCCACCTTTGGGATCATCACCTATCGGATGCCGGTGGATGAGATCGTCGGGAAAGTGGCGCTTCAGGCGGTGCCGGCAAGCATTGGAGCGGTGCTCGGCCGAAGTCAGCTCGGCGGGAGCGAAATGGAACCTGCCCAGGAGACGGAGCAGGTAAACTATGCCAGCGAGCTGTTCATCATGGCCGTGGGGGCGCTGTTTCTCAGCCTGAACGTGGCGCCGACCGAGGAGATGGTGCTGATTTCCTATCACATGACGCAATGGCACGCGTTGATGCTCATGGTCCTGTCGATCGTGCTGATGCACATGTTCGTGTATGCGCTGGAATTCAGGGGCACCGAGCCCTCGCTCCCCGCGGACACGCCCTTATGGAGCGCCTTTCTGCGCTTCACCGTGACAGGTTACGCGATTGCCCTTCTGATCAGCCTCTACGTGCTCTGGACGTTCGGACGAACGGACGGCGCGGCATTGATGCAGGTCGCGATGGCTGCAATCGTTCTGGGCTTTCCCGCCGCGATCGGCGCGGCCGCGGCAAGACTGATCCTCTGAGGCCCCATGGTGCAAAAGCAGCAGAAAAGCAAAAACACCTCCTCGCGGCAGCAAGGCAACAACCGCAAGCAACAGGAAAGCCGGAAGGCGCGTCGGCCGCACCTTCTGGAGTGGATCATCGGCGGCGTCTCGGCCGTTTTCATACTGGCCGTCGTCGGCTTCGTCCTTTTCAGCGGCCTGACCTCCACCAGCAGCGGGGCGGTACTCCAGGTCGTGCCGGCCGAAATCGAAGCGACGGGCGGTTCGTTTCGCGTCACCTTTCGCGTCGTCAACAGCGGCGACGAGACAGCTGCGGCCGTCGAGGTCGAAGGCGTGATGGAGCAGGAAGGCGCGCGGATCGAGACCAGCCGGGCGACCATCGATTATGTCCCTGCGCACTCGCGGCGGGAGGGTGCCCTGCTGTTCGGCCGGGATCCTCGTGAGCACCGGCTGGAACTGCGGGCAAAGGGCTATGCCGATCCGTAGCACACCAGCCCTCAGGCGTGATGCCTCGGGCAGCGGCGGCGCTCCTTCATCAGCGGCATCATCATCTTTGGCTGGAACAATCTTATCCTCTCATAGTTATGCGAGAACGCCAACTTCTCAGGAGGGATCGTGACCAAGAACGTCCTGATTACCGGAGGTTGCGGCTTTATCGGCCGCCATCTGACGACCGAACTGCTCGATCACGGCTATTCCGTCCGTGTGCTCGACGGCCTTGTCGAGCAAGTGCATGGCGCGGGCAAGGAGGACTTCGACAGCCGTGCCGAGTTCCTGTTCGCCGACATACGCGATGCCGATGCCCTGCGTGCAGCGCTGGAGGGCGTTGATCAGGTCGTGCATCTGGCGGCCGAAGTCGGCGTCGGACAATCGATGTACGAGATCGCCCGATATGTGGGAGCCAACGACCTTGGCACTGCGGTGCTGCTCGAAACGATGATCGACCTGCCGGTGGAGCGCATCGTGGTCGCCTCCTCGATGAGCGTCTACGGCGAGGGCCGCTACGTGACTGAAGACGGTACGCCTGCCGCTCCCCGGTCCGGCAGGGGGCGCGAGGCCGGCGACTGGAACCCCCGGACATCGGAGGGGCTGCCCCTCGTCCCCGTGCCCACCGACGAAGAGAAGCCGGTCGACCTGGCATCGATCTACGCGCTGACCAAATATGCGCAGGAACGCGCGGTGCTGATCTTCGCCCAGGCCTACCGGCGGCAGGCCGCGGCGCTTCGTCTTTTCAACGTTTTCGGGCCCGGACAGGCCCTGTCCAATCCCTATACTGGCGTGCTCGCCAATTTCGCCTCGCGGCTTGCCAACGGGCAGGCTCCGACGATCTTCGAGGATGGCGACCAGCGGCGCGACTTCGTTCATGTCCGTGATGTGGCGCGCGCGTTCCGGCTGGCGCTGGAGCAGCCGGATTGCGATGGGCAGGTCCTCAATGTCGGCAGCGGCTCATCCTATACGATCCGCCAGGTCGCCGAACTGCTGGCCGAGGCGATGGGCACGCCCGAGATAGAGCCGCAGATCCTAAATTCGGCCCGGTCCGGCGATATCCGACACTGCTTCGCCGATATCTCCAAAGCGCGCGAACTCATCGGCTATGAGCCGCGTTTCCGGCTGGAGAACACGCTCGACGAGTTCGTCGACTGGGTTCGCCGCAACGAGGCTATCGACCGCGGGGCGGAAATGCGGCTTCAACTGGAAAGGCGGGGGCTGGTTGCATGAGTGCTGGCCGGCGCAAAAATCAGGATCAGCAGTACGGTTTCGTCGAGTGGTTCAGGCCCGGCGAGTATGAGCGTACCGAGACAGTTCTCCCGGAAATCGAAGCTTCCGGTGCTTCATGGCTGCGCACGCATATCTCGTGGGCCGAATATCTTGCTCCCGGCGGTCCCGAATGGTTCAACTGGCTTTTGCCGAAGCTTGCCCGGCGCCTGGATGTGCTTCCCTGCATCCACTACACGCCGCCTTCCCTGTCGCGGACGGGCCGGACCAACGGCGCGCCCAGGCGGCTGCGCGACTATGCCGATTTCGTGGACCACATACTGTCCCGCTACGGCCAGCACTTTACCCATGTCGAGCTTTGGAACGAGCCGAACAACCTGCTTGACTGGGACTGGCGCGAAGACGTCGATTTCCATCTCTTCTGCGAGATGATGGGCGATGCGGCCTATTGGGTCCGTCACCGGGGCTGGCATGCGGTAATGGGCGGGCCGTCGCCATTCGATCCCTACTGGCTCGACCTGATGGGCCAGCGCGGTCTCCTGGAGCTCTTCTCCGCGGTCGGCTTCCATGGTTTTCCCGGCACCTGGGACAGCGAAAAGGCGAACTGGGGCGGCTGGGACCTGCATCTGGGCGAAATGCGCCGCATCGTCGACCGCTACAATCCCAAGGCCGAGCTTTGGATCACGGAGACCGGATATTCCACCTGGCGCAACGACGAGGTCGAGCAGGCACGGCGCTTCGTCGCCGCGCTCGACGTGCCGGCCGACCGGACCTACTGGTACAGCTGGCGCGACGTGCCGCACGACGTCGCCGTGCAGGAAGGCCTCTGGTTCGATGTAAGGCACTATCATCTGGGCGCGGTGGACCACAGCGGCAGCCCCAAGCTGCTTGCGCGCTTCCTGACCGACGGAGGCGTCGCGCGGGTGCGCGAGCTGGCCGCGCTCGCCACCCCCTCCGTCATCGGCAACGCCCGCCCCGTGGTCATCACCGGCGGCAGCGGCTTCATCGGCTCCAATCTGGCCGACCGGCTGCTGTCGGACGGTGAGGATGTGGTCATCCTCGACAATCTCGGCCGCGCCGGGGTGGACCAGAATCTCACCTGGCTCAAGGAGCGGCACGGGCCGCGTGTTCATCCCTTCCTCGCCGATGTGCGCGACCTGCAGGCGATCCGCCCGGCCTTCGACAACGCGAAGGCGGTTTTCCACCTTGCCGCGCAGACGGCGGTGACGACGAGCCTGGCCGATCCCATCGACGATTTCGAGGTCAATGCCCGCGGCACGCTCAACGTGCTGGAGGCGGTGCGCAGCTCCGGCACGCATGCGCCCGTTATTTTTGCCAGCACCAACAAGGTCTATGGCGATCTTGCCCATGTGAAGCTGGTCGAGTCGGAAGACCGGTACGCGCCGGCGACCAAGGAGGTACGCGAGTTCGGCATTGGCGAGAGCGCCGCCCTCGACTTCTGCACGCCCTATGGCTGCTCGAAAGGCGTCGCCGACCAGTATGTGCTGGACTACGGCAAATCCTTCGGCATCCCCACGGCGGTGCTCCGGATGAGCTGCATATACGGCCCGCGGCAGTTCGGAACCGAGGACCAGGGCTGGGTCGCCCATTTCCTTCTCAACATCCTGAACGGCCAGCCCATCACCATCTTCGGCGACGGCAAGCAGGTGCGCGACGTTCTCCACGTGGCAGACGCCGTCGAGGCTTATTGCCGTGTGCTCGACGGCATCGACACGGCGGCCGGCAAGGCCTTCAACCTCGGCGGGGGGCCGGCCAACGCCGTCAGTCTGAAGATGGTCCTCCGCGAAATGTCGCGGATCACCGGCATCAGGGCCGATATTCGGCAGGCCGAGTGGCGCACCGGCGATCAGCCTTATTTCGTGGCCGACACCAGGCTCATGGAGAAGACTCTCGGCTGGCGCGGCAGCACCGGCTGGAAGAGCGGGCTGCGGGATCTTGCACAGTGGCTGAAGGCCAACCGTCTACCCACGGACACCGATGCCCCAGACAGCACGAGGTTGTTTGCATGACGATACTCCAGAACCTGGACGCCCGGGGCACGTCGACCGCTCCGTACGTCGTCCGGCGCCCCCGCCTGCTCATGACCGTGGATGCGGTCGGCGGTATCTGGCGTTATGCGATGGAACTCGCGCGCGCTCTGGTGCACCACGACATTGCCATATATTTCGCCGGGCTGGGCCCCCCGCCTTCGAGGGAACAGGTGGTCGAGGCCGAAGGGCTCGGTACGCTTCTGTGGCTCGACCAGCCGCTCGACTGGATGGCGCATGATGCGGCCGCGCTCGAAGGCATCCCGGCCGCCATTGGCGGGCTGGTGGAAGACCAGGACATCGATCTCGTCCACCTCAACGTGCCCTCGCAGGCGGCGCGGCTCGACGTCCGGGTCCCGACGGTGGCTGTGTCACATTCCTGCGTCGCGAGCTGGTGGAGAACCGTCCGCGGTACCGGGCTTCCCGAAGAATGGGCGTGGCAGGAAAAGAGCGTCCGCGAAGGCTTTTCCAGGGCGGATGCGATCGTCGCGCCAAGCGGAGCGCACGCGCATCTCCTGACCAAATGCTACGGTCCTCTGCCGGGCCTGGAGGTGGTGCACAACGGGATCAGTTCCGTGCTGCACCGGCGGGACAAGGAGCCCTTCGCCTTCGCCGCCGGACGCTGGTGGGACGAAGGCAAGAACGGGCGGATCTTCAACGAGGTAGCCGCCCGCCTGGACTGGCCGCTGGTCCTTGCAGGTTCGGCGACCGGACCCTCGGGCGAGGCCGCCGGATATGAGGGGGAGACGCTTGGCGAGTTGCCGCACAGCCGCGTCATCGATTTCATGCAGTGCGCGGGCATCGTCGTCTCGCCGTCGCTCTACGAGCCGTTCGGGCTTGCGGCGCTCGAGGGCGCGCGCGCCGGCGCCGCGCTCGCTCTCGCCGACATCCCGGTCTATCGCGAGTTGTGGCAGGATGCGGCGGTGTTCTTCGATCCCAGGGACGGGTCGTCCCTGCACGAGGCGCTCACACGGCTGATATCGGATCCCGGACTTCGCTCGGAGCTGGGCGAACGGGCTCTGGCAAGCTCGCGCCGCTATTCGCCCCATCTGCAGGCGGAAAAGATGGTGGAAATCTACCGAAGCCTCAGTCCGGTCTTCTCCAAACATTCGAGCGCGGAGGCCTAGATGCGTTTCGTCTTCTACACCCACTCGCTGATCTCGGACTGGAACCATGGCAATGCCCATTTCCTCCGTGGCGTGATGCGCGAGCTTCTGGCGCGCGGTCATGAGGCGGTCGCCCTGGAGCCGGCCGACGGGTGGAGCCGCGACAATCTCATCAAGGATCAGGGACTGACGCCGCTGGCCCGCTTCCAGGCCGATTTCCCCGAATTGGTCTCCGTGTCCTACGGAACGGATTTTCCGCATGAGGAAGTTCTCGCCGATGCCGATGTGGTCGTGGTGCATGAATGGACGGACCCGCGGCTGGTCGCGCGCATCGGCGACATCAGGCGCCGGGGAGGCGGCTTCACGCTGCTGTTCCACGATACCCATCACCGCGCCGTGTCCGCGGCGCCTGAGATCGGCGCGCTGAACCTGGAGGATTACGATTGCATCCTCGCCTTCGGGGATGCGGTGAGGGAGCGCTATCTCAAGGCCGGATGGGGAAGCCAGGTCGTCACATGGCACGAGGCAGCCGACACGAGGCTGTTCCGGCCGATGCCCGAATACGACCGGGAGCGGGACGTGGTATGGATCGGCAATTGGGGAGACGACGAGCGGGCCGAGGAATTGCAGGCCTATCTTCTAGATCCTGTCCGCGAGCACCGGCTCGACGGCACGGTGCATGGCGTGCGCTATCCGCCGGAGGCGCTCGAAAAGATTTCCGCAGCCGGGCTCTTCTATGGCGGGTGGATCGCCAATGCGGACGCGCCCCGTGCTTTCGCCCGTCACCGGCTGGCGGTCCACGTGCCAAGGCGGCCGTATGCATCGGCACTGCCGGGCATCCCGACGATCCGCGTGTTCGAGGCGCTGGCTTGCGGCATGCCCCTGGTCTGCGCGCCTTGGACCGACAGCGAGGCTCTGTTCCGCCCGGGCCGGGATTTTCTGGTGGCGGCTGACAGCCGCCAGATGTCCGCCCATGTCCGGGATGTCGTCAAGGACCCGCAATTGGCGGCGGAACTTGCCCGATCCGGCCTCCAAACCGTCAAGGCCCGACACACCTGCGCCCACCGCGTCGACGAATTGCTCGCGACCCTGCGTAGACTTGGGACGGCGCGGGCGAGATCGTCGCTTCCCGCCGTGGAGGCAGCCGAATGAGGATCGCTTTCTATGGATCGAGCCTCCTGTCGTCGTGCTGGAATGGTGCGGCCACCTACTATCGCGGCATGATCCGGGCTCTTTCGGAGGTGGGTTACCGGACGACTTTCTACGAGCCGGATATCTATGGTCGACAGCAAAACCGCGACATCGATCCGCCCGAATGGTGCGACGTCGTCGTGTACCAGCCGAACATGGAAGATCTGCGCGCCGTGACAAGCAAGGCGGCGGATGCCGATATCGTCGTCAAGGCGAGCGGCGTCGGCTATGAGGACGACGCGCTGTTCGGCCTCCTCCTGCAGGCGGCCCATCCCGCGGCGCTGACGATTTTCTGGGACGTCGACGCGCCCGCCACTCTTGCCGGGCTGGCGGCCGATCGTGATCTTCCGCTGCATCGGCATCTGGCGGAAACGGCGCTGGTGCTGACCTATGGCGGCGGCGATCCGGTCGTCTACAGCTACCGCGGTTTCGGCGTGAAGGACTGCGTTCCGATCTACAATGCGCTCGACCCTTCGACCCATCATCCGGTGGCTGCCGATCCGCGCTTTGCGGCCGACCTTTCCCTTCTGGCCAACCGCTTGCCGGATCGGGAGACGCGCGTCGACGACTTCTTCTTCCGACCCGCGGCCGAAATGCCGGACAAAAGGTTCCTTCTCGGCGGCTCCGGCTGGGACGACAAGCCCATGCCTGAAAATGTCAGCCGCGCCGGCCATGTCGGCACGCGCGATCACAACGCGTTCAATGCTTCGGCCACCGCCGTCCTCAATGTCAGCCGCGACAGCATGGCCGCGAACGGGTTCTCGCCAGCCACCCGGGTCTTCGAGGCCGCCGGCGCCGGCGCTTGCCTGATAACCGACCAGTGGGCGGGACTCGATCTCTTCCTGCGCGAAGATGTGGAGGTGCTGGTGGCGCGGGACGGCAAGGACGTTGTCGAGCATCTGCGCCACCTCGATCCGGCAAAGGCGCGTGTCATCGGGGAGCGCGCGCGCGCCAGGGTCCTGCGGGAACATACCTATTCCCGCCGCGCCGTTCAGTTCGACGAATTGGTGCGTGGGCATCTGAAGCGCCGCCGCATGGAGGCCGCCGAATGAATACGCCAATGAGCCTTGTCGTCATCGGCCTGTCCCTCTCGTCGTCCTGGGGCAACGGTCATGCCACCACCTTCCGCGCCCTTCTGCGCGGCCTGCGCGAACAGGGGCACCGGACCTTGTTTCTCGAACGCGACGTTCCCTGGTACGCCGAGAATCGCGATTTGGATGCGCCGGATTTCTGCTCGCTGGAGTTCTACGACGACGTGGCCGATCTCGAACTCTACCGGCCCGCCATCCGCGGCGCCGACGCCGTCATCGTCGGCTCGTACGTTCCTGATGGCGTCGCGGTCATCGACCGGGTGGCGGCGATGCGGCCGCAGCGCTTCTGCTTTTACGACATCGACACGCCGGTCACGATGGCGCGCCTGGACCGGGGCGACGAGGAGTACATCGCCCGCCGGCAGGTGCCGCTCTTCGACAGCTATTTCTCCTTCTCCGGGGGCGAGGTCCTGACCGGCCTCATGGAGCGTTTCGGCGCACGCGTGGCGCATCCCCTCCACTGTTCCGTCGATGAGACGCGCTATTTCGTGACCCATGAGGACGTGAGGTGGGACCTTGGATATCTCGGGACCTACAGCGAGGATCGCCAGCCGGTGCTGGAGCGGCTCCTGTTCGAGCCGGCCCGACGGCTTCCCGGCCAGCGGTTCGTCGTTGCCGGCTCGGGCTATCCCGAAGGGGTCGGCTGGCCGGAGAATGTGGAGCACATCGCGCATCTGCCGCCGCGCGACCACATCTCCTTCTACAACCGGCAGCGCTTCACCCTCAATGTGACACGGGCCGACATGGTGGCGGCCGGGTGGTCGCCCAGCGTTCGTCTCTTCGAAGCAGCCGCTTGCGGTACGCCGGTCATCAGCGATCGGTGGCGAGGGCTGGACGAGTTTTTCCCCGAGGGCGAGGCAATCGCCGTGGCCGATACGAGCGACGATGTCGTGCGCATGCTGACCGAACTCGGCGAGGCCGAGAGACTGGCGATTGCGCGGTCGGCGCGCCAACGCGTGCTCACGTCGCACACCGGCCAGGCCCGTGCGCGTGAACTGGTCGCTGCGCTTCGCACTCTGCGGCCGACCCGCGCCGCGCTCACACTGGTCGAATAGAGGTCGCCATGTTCAAGAAGGAACGGCAGGACGGACGCCGAAAGGCATTGGTGGCAGGCGGCGCGGGCTTCGTCGGCTCGCATCTGTGCGATGCGCTGCTGGCGGAGGGGACGGATATCATCTGCGTCGACAGTCTCCTGACCGGCAGCTTCGACAATGTGCGCGCGCTCGAAAACCATCCCGGCTTCCGCTTCATCGAGCACGACATCACGTCGACGCTGACGATCGGGGACGAGATCGACGAGGTCTACAATCTGGCATGCGCGGCTTCGCCGCCCCGGTACCAGGCCGACCCTTCCCACACGCTGCTCACCAACGTCGTGGGCACGGCCAATCTCCTTGCCTTGGCGGAGCAGCACCGGGCAGCGTTCCTCCAGGCCTCGACCAGCGAGATCTATGGCGATCCCGAGGTCCATCCGCAGCCCGAAACCTATCGCGGCAGCGTGAACTGCACCGGGCCGCGGGCCTGCTACGATGAAGGCAAGCGGGCGGCCGAGACGCTGTGCTTCGACCATCTGCGGCAGGAACGCGTCGACGCGCGGGTCGCGCGGATTTTCAACACCTACGGACCGAGAATGCAGCAGGACGACGGCCGCATCGTCTCCAATCTCATCTTCCAGGCATTGCAGGGGCGGCCATTGACCGTTTACGGCTCGGGCAGGCAGACGCGCTCCTTCTGCTACGTTTCCGATATGGTCGCAGGGCTGATCGCGCTCATGCGGGTCAGCCCCAATCCGGGCGCTCCGGTCAATCTTGGGAACCCGGAGGAACTCCCGGTCATCGAGCTGGCGAGGCGGGTTCTGGACCTTGTTCCAGGCGCCAAGGACATCGATTTCCTGCCGCTTCCCGAGGACGACCCCCAGCGGCGGCGGCCGGACATTGCCCGCGCCAAGGCGCTGCTCGACTGGGAGCCGCTGGTGCCGCTGAGCAAGGGCCTGGCGAGCACGATCGACTGGTTCGCCGCCCTTTCGCCGGAGAATCCAGACAGGGGAAAGATCCGGGAGAAAGACGCCGAAGGGACGTATAACGGATATGAACATCAGCCATCACCGTGACGGCCGAAAGGATATTCGCCAGCAGATCGAAGAACTCGGTCCCTGGTTCCAGAATATGCGGATCGCCGGCGTTCCCACCGCGCCGGACCATTTCCTCGGCGACTATCCCGCCTTCAAATGGGCGCGGTTTTCCCACGTGCTTCCCATCGATCTCAAGGGGCGCTCGGTGCTCGATATCGGCTGCAACGCCGGATTCTACGCCATTGAGATGAAGCGCCGGAACGCCGGACATGTCGTGGCGATAGACAGCGACCCGCATTATCTGCGCCAGGCCGAATTCGCCGCCCGCCATGCGGGCGTGGATCTGGATCTGCACGAGATGTCGGTCTACGACATCGCCCGGCTCGGCAAGCGTTTCGACCTCGTCATCTTCATGGGCGTGCTCTACCATTTGCGCCATCCTCTGCTCGCGCTGGACATGATCCGGGAGCACGTGGCGGACGATCTCATGCTGTTCCAGTCGCTGCAGCGCGGCCCCGAAGGCGCTGCGCCGGTTGAGGACGACTATCCCTTCTCCGAGTGGGATTTGTTCGAGCGCCCCGATTTCCCGCGGCTGTCCTTCGTGGAGAAGCGGTTCGCGGGCGATCCAACCAACTGGTTCTTCCCCAATCAGGCCGGCGTCGAGGCGATGCTGCGCAGCGCCGGGTTCGCCATCGAAGAGCATCCCGAGCGCGAGGTCTATCTGTGCCGCGCGGTGGAGCGCCCGCCCTTCGTCGATCCTCCGCCTTGCTGACCGGACGCCACGAGGCGCCCGCGCCATGGAACGCTTTGGCCCGTCTCCTCGTTCGTTCCAAAAGGAGTTTCCCATGACAGCCAAGCGCAAAGCCGACACCGCCAAAGAGGTCCGCGAGACCGATCTCGCCCAGGAAAGGATGGGAAAGAACCGGCTACAGGGCGACGACCAGCTTTCCGTCCGCAACCAGCGTCACGCAACGCCCGATTCGAAATCGAAACCCGACGATCTGGTGGAGAGCTTCGAAAAGCTCGACAAGGACAAGCGGGCACGCAGGGATCTGGGCAAGGGCGCGCGCAAGACCGACGACAAATAGCTGAAAGTAGACGAAAGCGGTAGCCGAGCTACCTTCGCCAGGGGACGGAGGAGGCCGAGGTGAGCATGCCGCACGCGTCGGCCCCCTCTGCCCGCCTAGGCCAGCTCGGTGGATTCCCGCGGGCTTTCGTCGGGGGTCGCCTCGATGGTCACCTTGTCGGGATCGAACGCGCCGTGACCGGCAATTGGCCGCACCCGGTCGTCCGGCGTTTCGTAGGCCCACATCACATCGTCGGCGGCTTCGCCGACAGCCTCCACGTTCCAAAACCTGGCCTCACCCTTGAAGGGGTGCCGACTGCGGGTGTCGGAGGGGGGCAGAAACTCGAAATAGATGTGATCGAACGGAATGTAGAACACCGGTTCGTGCCCTTCCTCGCGGAGGACGAGGGCTTCATCCGTGGATGCGATCATGGCATCGGAGAACCGCACGTTGACGGTGCCCTCGTACGGCGTGACCGTGATGCGGTGTTCTGCTTCTGTCATCGCATTCACCTCCTGACCTTTGCTGTTTCAAACCGTGGCGATGTCTGGAAGTTCCCGCCGGCTGCGGCTTTGCGTACGGCGTCCTATCGCTTCCAACCGGAGATCCAGGAAATGCAGGCCCGCCACCAGCGGCGCAGGGCCCGCAAGGGCTGCATGGGCGCCGGCGGGTCGAGCAACTGCGTTCCCGGCAGGGGCGTCGTCATGCCGTTCTGCGGGTCCACGTCAAGGCTGTTCAATCGGCGCGCGCCGACGTTCAGCTTGTCCACCGCGGCCAGCATCGAGCCGGTCCGGGCGATTTCGCGCGCGACGGTATCGGCGTCACTTCCCACATGTTCGGCCAGAAGGCGGTTCCTCAGGCCGGCGACCGCGGCATGCTGCTGGTCGTCCGCCGCCTCGAACGCGACGTCGCACTCGGTGTCGAGGCCTTCGGAGCGATTGTTGAGGTTGGAGGAGCCGATCCTCAGGAAAGCGTCGTCGACGATGATCAGCTTGGAGTGGACGAGGATTTCCTTCGTGCTTCCATCGGCGCTTTCGGTCGTGGGGTACATCACGCGCAGGCGGTCATGGACGTCCGCCCGCTTCAGCCGGCGCAGCAGACGGTTGCGATTGTGCGCCATCACGAAATGCTCGACGATGCCGCGCGAACTCTTGGTCAGGATGATCAGTATCTCGGGCCCGTCCGGCTTGCGCAACAAGCGGGCGAGCCGGTCGGCGACCTTGAACGAGGCGAGATACTGCGTTTCGATGTAGAGATGCCGCCGGGCGGCCGCCAGCGCATCGAAGGTCAGCGCGGCGGCCTCGTGTCTGCCGCGCCATCGCAAGCCGGCCGGACGGGTCTGGGCTATCGCCACCTGACAGTCGGAAAGGTCGGGCTTGAGGGTTGGTGGCCACAGCACTGGCTTCTCGATTTTTCCCGCGTCGACACTCTCTTCGGTCGCTTGGCGCCAGCGCTTGGCTGCGATCTCGGAGATCGCGCCCGCCGCCGCGCCCGTCACCAGGGCCTGGACGTCGTGCACCGGTCCATACTCTTCGCCGGCCGGCTTTTTCCTGAGGGGGTTGTGCGGGAGGTGCTCGCAACTGTCCCACCGGGCCAGTGTCAGGTCCATGCCCCCAACGAACGCCGTCACATCGTCGACACAGACGATCTTCTGGTGATGGGAGGCGCGCAGCGGCCGCCCGCGGTCGAAACGCAGGAAGATGCGCGGATGGTCCGCCCATTCGTGCTCACTGAAGATCTTCAGGGATTTTCCCGAGTACAAGGGTCCGAAGGCCCAGATCAGCATGCGGATCTCGAGGGTGTCGCATTCTTCCACGAGGCCGCGCAGGAACGATCCCAGATTGGGTCCTCCAGAACCGGGCGTCAGCTCGATCCATGGGTTAAAATCCCATCCGATGATCCAGATTCGCTCCCGCGCCAAGGGGAGTGTTCGGGCCAGCGCGCCATAATATGCCTCGCCGTCGACCAGGAAAGCAGAGGACGGGCTTGTTTCCGTTCTCCAGCAATTATCACCCCGGCGGGCAATGGGCTCTTGGCGAATGCCGACGGCACGCGGCCCTTCGAGATTCATCACAGGAGGGCGTATGCGACGATCAGCACTATCACTACGGCGCCGACCAGAGCCCATACCTGCCATCGCTTCATCCTGCGGAATGTGAAAGATTCGCGGGCAAATTTGTCGTCTTCCTGTCTCATCATGGAGCCTGTTCTGCTCGACCCGGATCATCGGGCCGGGTCATCGGGCCGCATCATCGGTATCAAGGTTAAACGAGAAGGCGCGCGAAAGGTTTCAACTGCGTCACCATCTGCCGGTGCCTCATGGCGGAACATGACCTGCCGTGAATGGTTAGGGCAGCCTGTTTTGCACCGCCCTCGGCGCGCAGGCGATCCGCCTGCCGTCAATGGCGCTGCGGAGCAGGAGGGGCCGGTTGCGGAAACTCAACGTTCGGACGGTATCTAATGGAAGAAAGGCGACCAAAGCAGGGGCAGACTTTCAGCGCCCCATTCGAAATCGTGCTTCGCACCGCCACGGTGTGGGTGCTGGAGGATCGGGTGGAAACGGTCTTCAGCGAAGACGGGTCGACAGCCGTGGCGACGGTGGACGAAGGCGATCCGGATCACATCCTGGCATCCTGGCATGCGGGCTACGGCGGCGATCAGCATCGAATGCTGATCGAGCATGAAATCGCTCATTCCTTCATCGCCGACGAACTGGGCTGGCCGCATTCATGGTCGCTGTGGAGCGCCGTGCACGGTTCGGGCGCCAAAAGGCCGATGGGCGAATGGTCGCCCCGCGTGCGTGACGAAGAGCATCTCGTGGTCTCGCTGCAGCGCTATGTGAACACCGGACTGGAAGACGTTCACGGCCAGCTCCGTACAACCTTCGGAGACGATCTGCCGAAGGTGGCGGGACGGTTCGTGCGGCTCGCGCGGCCCTGGCTAAGCTTCGGTGCCTCCTGATCCGCCTGCCATTGCGGAGCGCGTGAATCCCCTGTGGAGGCTGGAACAAAGCCCCGACTCGGCGGTTCAACGGGTTCAAAACATCGTCGGTCTCATATGGAAGATGCTATGCCAACCAAATTCCCCGAGCCGCCCTTCCCGAAACAGCGCCAGGACATGCCGGGCTGGACAGACGAACTGGATCCGCTACCGGATCATGGCGAACGGAGCTACAAGGGGAGCGGCCGGCTGCTCGACCGCGCGGCGCTTGTCACGGGCGGCGATTCCGGGATCGGCCGCGCGGTCGCCATCGCATTCGCGCGAGAGGGTGCCGACGTCGTCATCTCCTATCTGAGCGAGGACCGCGATGCGGAGGAGACCGCCCGCTGGGTAGAGGATGCGGGGCGCAAGGCGATCCTGGTTCCAGGCGACATCGGCGACGAAAGCCACTGCAAGGCACTGGTGAAGCGCACCCTCGATGAGTTAGGCCGTCTGGACATTCTGATCAACAACGCAGCGCATCAGGCGAGCTTTCAGAGCATCGACGACATTACCACAGAGGAGTGGGATCTGACCTTCCGCACGAATGTCGACGCCATGTTCTATCTGTGCAAGGAGGCGCTGCGGCACATGAAGCCGGGCTCCTCCATCATCAACACCTCTTCGATCAACGCGACCGATCCGTCCCCTTCGCTGCTTGCCTATGCGACGACCAAGGGCGCAATAGCCAATTTCACCGCCGGCCTGGCCGCTATGGTCGCCAAGAAGGGCGTGCGGGTGAACGCCGTTGCGCCAGGGCCGATCTGGACACCGCTCATTCCGTCAACCCTGCCGATGGAGAAGGTCGAAAACTTCGGCAGGAACACGCCAATGGGGCGGCCGGGGCAGCCCGCGGAACTGGCGGCGACCTATGTGCTCCTCGCATCGTCCGAGGCAAGCTATACGACGGGGGCGCTGATCGAGGTCACCGGCGGCCGCCCCATGCTTTAGGACCGGATCCATTTCCCCTGCAGCATCCCGCGCCGTGCCTGCCGAAGCCGCCCTGGCGGAACGCGGCGAGCCGCGGATCGTCATCGTCGGAGGCGGTTTCGGCGGCCTGGAGGCTGCAAAGGTGCTCGGCAAGGCGGGACTTGAGGTCACCCTCGTCGACCGCCAGAACCACCACCTGTTTCAGCCGTTGCTCTATCAGGTGGCGACGGCGGCGCTGTCGGCAGCCGACATCGCCGAGCCGATCCGCAAGATCCTGCGGCGGCACCGTAATGTGCGCGTCATCCTCGGCGAGGTCGCGCGTGTCGATGCAGACAAGCGGTCGCTGACCCTGACCGACGGGATGGTGTTGCCGTACGACGTTCTCATTCTGGCACCTGGGGCCGCCCACAGCTATTTCGGGCATGACGAGTGGGCCGGTTTCGCGCCGGGGCTGAAGACCGTCGAAGATGCCCGCGCCATTCGCTCCAGAAGCCTTCTCGCGTTCGAGCATGCGGAGAAGACCGACGATCCGGCCGAGCAGCAGCGGCTGATGACTATCGCCGTCGTCGGAGGCGGGCCGACCGGCGTCGAACTCGCCGGCTCCTTGGCCGAGCTCAGCCGCTTCACGCTTGCCAGGGATTTCAGGCAAGTCGATCCCGAAAAGGCGCGGATCATTCTGCTGGAGGCGGGCCCGCGCCTGCTTTCGGGGTTCTCCGAAAAGATGTCCCGTTACGCAGCCGAGCGGCTCGAAAGATTGGGCGTCGAGGTCAAGACTGGAGCTGCGGTCGAGGAGATCGGCGAGGATTTCGTCCGCTTCTCCGGCGAGGCTGTTCCCACAGGCGTGGTCGTCTGGGCGGCCGGCGTGGCGGCATCGCCCCTCGGCCGGACGCTGGGCGTGGAAACCGACAGGACGGGCCGCGTTCCGGTCGACGAAAAACTGGCCGTGCGGGGCCTGCCGGACGTTTATGCCATCGGCGACCTTGCGCGCTGCGAGGATGAGGAGGGCAACCCTTTGCCGGGCCTTGCCCAGGTGGCCAAGCAGCAGGGCCGGCACCTTGCAACCCAGCTTGCGCGGCACCTGCGGGAAGGGGCGCCCATGAGCCCGTTCCGCTATCGCGGGCGCGGCAATACGGCCATCGTCGGCCGACACGCGGCGATTTTCGAGCAAGGCTCCTTCAAGATCAAAGGCTGGCTTGCCTGGCTCGCCTGGGCCTTTATCCACGTCTATCTGCTCGTCGGCGCCCAGCACCGCACGCAGGTGTCGCTGCAGTGGCTGTGGCGCTATGTCACCTATGAGCGGGGGGCCCGGCTGCTGACCCACCCCGATGGCGCGCCGAAGGCGGGCAAGGGCCCGCTCCCGCAGGCGGCAGATGAACCCGCCCGGCGTCCAGATCGCACGGTGCGCTAGCCGGCCTGTGCCAGGCGGCGGACCTGCTCGGGCAGGGCTTGCCAGACTTTTTCAGCCTGATGGGCCTCGATATGCCGGTTCAGAACCTGGCAGACCGTCCGGAACGCGTCGTTGACATTGACCGGCCTGGTCCCCGAAAGCTCCTTCTGCAGCTTTTCCTGGAACTCCTCCACGGTGCGTATCTTCTCGGGCATTTTCGACGGCTGGTATTGGTCGTAATAGGCGCCGCGGATCATCAGCGGCAGCTGCGCGCCCAGATGCGCGGCCAGTTCCGGCGTCAGCCGGTCGCGGAGGCTGCGCAGCACCGCGCCCAGCACATGCCAGGCCACCTGCCTGTCGGGCCCCAGCACCTCCATGATCTCGTCAAGCCATATATGCGTTGTCTGCAGTGATTTATCGACAACCTCGAGCCCTGTCGTGGCCATATTCGGCTCCTTCCGGTTTCTTCGCTGACATACCGGTCGAACCGAAAAGGACGGCCTGTGTTCCGCCCGATCTTTCTCCGCGAAAAGCACCATTCCGCGGAACACCTCTGCCGGGACCTCGTTTCAAAGACAGGGCGGGCGGCCGTGAATGCGGCCCCGAAGCCCGCCCTTGGAACCAAGAGGAAACCGGACGATGACCGACAAGAACAAGCGACCGCCGGAGGATGTTTCGGAAGAGGCGCCCGAGCGGGCCAAGCAGAACTGGGATGCCCTGAAAGGCAAGAAACTCAAGCCCGACCATGCCGCCGGCGACCCCATCAACCGGTCCGGGCGGGTCGACACGGACGAGCATTACGCGGAGGGCCAGGACAATCCATACATGGAGAGCGACGAAGCCCTGCCCGACGAGGATGAGGAAGAAGTCTTCCGCCGGAACAACAAGCGCGAGGGCGGCCGCTTCGGCGAAGTGTAGGATTTCGCCACCGAGCGGCATGGCCGGGAACAGCTTCGGCTGCTTCGTGGTTCGGCATGTGAACGGAACGGAGAAATGGAATGAGCGAAGCCAAGACCACCACCGATCACGACGAGATAAGGGCCTGGGCCGAGGCGAGGGGAGGGCGTCCCGCCCGCGTCAAGGGCACTGCGCTGGGCGGCATCCTTCGGATCGATTTCGGTGAACCCGAAGAGAATCTCGAGGAGATCTCCTGGGAAGAATTCTTCCGGATATTCGAGAGAAGCAATGTGGCGTTTCTTTTCCAGGACAAGACCGAAGACGGCAAGGAGAGCCGCTTCAACAAGTTCGTGGAACGCTGAAAACAAAGGGCTTTCAGGCCCTGATCGCGCACCGGCGCCTTAGCTGCGGTCGCCGTCGGGCTCCTTCTGCCGGTTCTGCGCCAGGGCCTTTTGAAGCTCCCTGGCACGTTCGAGCAGCCTTTCGGGAACCGGCTCCTTCTCGATCTCGCTCAGCAGCAACCGGAGGTCGTGGGGAAGACCGCGGAGGGGTCCCCGCTTGTCGCTTTTCACCATATGATCACCCCAAGGCGTTCGTCCCTTGGGGCAGCATTTCGGATATTTCCTTGACCATCAAGGGCAACCGGCGCGGGAAGTGGTCAATCCAAAGGAAATGGGGGATTTCCCAGCCGGTTGCGCTGTTCCGGTCGCCAAAAAAGCGGGTTGAACCCGCCCGTTTACGCCGAATCTGGGGTGAAAACGGTCGAATCTCAGCTCAAATTGAGGGTGTTTGACGCCGTTCCGGCTGATTTTCCGGGCGGTTTCCACCTTGCTAGCGGCCTTCGCGGTAGAGCTCGCGCGTTTTCTTGTCGCGCTCGGCCCTCTCCCTCCGGGACAGCCGCCGGCGTCTCAGGAGAGCGTAGACGAAGGCCACACCGAGCACGACCGGTCCGCCTGCAACGGCAAAGAACCACAGGTAGTCGGAGAGCGCCATGAGTTAACTCCTTCGCTACGGTGAACCCGATGTGAGCCGGATGCCTGTATGGGAAACGAACGGCTAGGGCGATCCGTTCCCGGTGGGTTTGCGGTCCCGGTTCCTGTCCGTCTCGAGGCGCTTGTCTTCCGGTTGTTCCGGCAAGGGTTTTCGGCCGTTGCCAGCCGGCCGGGGCGGTGCGCGGCGCTTGTCGCGCATCCATTGGGGGATCAGTTCTGCAAGAAGGCTTCGGAAAAATCTGCGCATGTTCTCACCTCACCGAACCCAACGGTTTTGGCGGCCGGAAAGTTTCCAGCCGCGCCATCGAACCCTGGCCGCTACCGTCCCTGGGCGCACGAGGCGACGAAGGCGACGGCCGCGCCGGCCCAGGTGATGCCGACGAGCGACAGGATGGCGGTGAGGCGGGCGATCAGGTCCAACGGACGGTCAGGACGTCCGCCGGGCGGCAGGCCGAGCGTGCGCGCCCACCATTTCTGCCGTGCCAGGAAAAAGACGACGGCAAGCGCCGCCCCAGCCGTCGCCGCGATCACCAGCCAGTCAGTGGCTTGCGGCGGGAAACCCAGCGCGCACAGCAGCGTATGGCCGCCATAGACGATGGTGAGATGCGCTGCCCAGACCAGCATGCCGAACAGGAGATAGAGGAGGGTGCCCGTTGTCGAAGGCTTCCTCGTTGGCGGAAAAAAGTCCTTGCGTTCGCTCATGTCAGCCCGCCACCCTTGGAAACCCGTGGATCAGAAGCAGGCCGACGGCCAGTTGGAGCGCGGCGTAATAGTAGAGCACGGCGCAGTTGTCGAAGCTGACCCGGCGCACGCGGTCGAGCTTGCCGGTCGCGGCGCGGGCGACCGCAAACCCGCTCATGATGAAAATGGCGAAGGCGAGCTGGCCGCTCAGCGCGCTCTGCATGTAGACCAGCGCGCCATAGGCATTTTCGGTCGGACGCAACCCGGTGCCCCAGTGCCCGATGATTTCCAGCGCAATGGCGGCGACGAGACACAGCGCGCCCGCCGCGTTGAGGGCGGGGGATATGGCATTGCGCGTGCCGGGGGCGGGAAGCAGGCGGCCCGCAAGCCATATTGCCGCCGCGCCGGCCACCGTCAGCAGAAGGCTCGACGCCGGCCAGGCGGGCGGCGGCAGGGCCGGAGAGCCAAGCGGCGCCCAAACGTCCGGAGAGACCACCCATAGATAGAGATAGGAGAAAACATAGGCGATATAGAGCGATGAGGCGACGAAGATCAGCACGATCATCGCCCACCAGGAATGGGACGAGGGACCGCTCGCATAGGTGGGGAGCCGGATGCCGGCGCCGATTTCCACTTCTCCCTTGGACGGCCCGGGATCCAGCCCCCATGCCCAGACCAGGCAGGCGGTGATGGCGACAATGCCGCAGATGATCGCCGGCACGACGATCTTGACCGTGAGCAACAGGAAGAACGCCGCCGTGAATATCGCGGCGATCAGGTGCGCCCAGCCGGGACCGGGCATCTGGATGATGTATTGCGGTTCCGCTTCGACGGCTGAGGTGACGATCGTCTCGCGCCCTCCCGTCGGCGCATTGGGCAGGAAGTGATGCCCGGCCCTTACTTCCTCGGGAAGGCTGGGCCGGTCCCATACCGGCTCGCGGCTGGTGACGAAGGGAATGCTGCGCATGGCATAAAGGTCGTTCGGCAGCCATTCCAGGGTGCCGGCTCCCCACGGATTGTCCGGTGCGGCCTTGGCGTAAAGGAGGCTGCGCGAAAGGTCGAACAGGAAGACGAGCACGCCGGCGGCGAAGATATAGGCGCCGACGGTCGAGACCATGTTGAGCGAATCCCAGCCAAGATCGCCGGAATAGGTCCACACGCGCCGCGGCATGCCGCGCAGGCCGGTGACGTGCATCGGGAAGAAGGCGATGTTGAAGCCGGCGAACATCAACCAGAACACCCAGCGGCCGAGCGCTTCCGACAGCAGTTTGCCCGTCGCCATCGGCATCCAGTAGTAGAAGGTGGCGAAAAGCGGAAACACCATTCCGCCGATCAGCACATAGTGAAAATGGGCGACCACGAAATAGGTGTCGTGCACCTGGAAGTCCACCGGCACCAGAGCGACCATCACCCCGGTCATTCCGCCGATCGTGAAGATGACGAGGAAGCCGATCACGAAGAGCGATGGCGTGTTGATGCGGAAGCGGCCCTTGCTCGCCGCCATGGTGGCGATCCAGGAAAAGACCTGGATACCCGACGGTATCGCGACCGCCATGCTCGCCGCCGAGAAGAAGGCGAGACTGAGCGTGGGAATGCCTGTGGTGAACATGTGATGGACCCACAGGCCGAATGAGAAGAAGCCTGTGCCGATAAGCGCGACCACGATCAGCCGGTAGCCGATCAGTGGCCGGCGCGCCATGGTCGGAACGATCATCGATACCAGGCCCGCCGCCGGGAGGAAGATGATGTAGACTTCCGGGTGGCCGAAGAACCAGAACAGGTGTTGCCAGAGCAGCGGATCACCGCCCTTGGCCGCGGTGAAGAACGGCCAGCCGAAAGAGCGCTCTATCTCGAGCAGCATCGTTCCCAGAATGACCGCGGGAAAGGCGAACATGATCATCGCCGCGAAGATCAGCATCGACCAGGCGAAGATGGGCATCTTGGTCAGCGACATTCCGGGCGGGCGGGTGCGCAGCGTGCCGACGACGATCTCGATCGCGCCGGCGATGGCCGAGATTTCGATGAAGCCGATGCCGAGCAGCCAGAAATCGGCATTGTCGCCGGGCGAGAATTCCTTCAGCGTCAGCGGCGTGTACATGAACCAGCCGCCCTTGGGCGCCAGATCGTAGAAGACGGTCGAGAAGAAGACGAGGCCGCCGATCACATAGGCCCAGATCGCGAACGCGCTGAGGCGCGGAAAGGGAAGATCGCGCGCTGCCAGCATCTGAGGCAGGAGCATCACCCCCAGCGCCTCCACCGCCGGCACGGCGAACAGGAACATCATCGTCGTGCCATGGACGGTGAAGATCTGATTGTAGAAGTCCTGGCTGAGGAAATCATTCTCCGGCACAGCGAGCTGTGTCCGCATCATGAGCGCCAGCACCCCGGCCATCAGGAAGAAGAGGAAAGCGGTCCCGATGTAGAGGAGGCCGATGACCGTGTTGTTGACGGCGGTTATGATCCGCCAGCCCTTCGGCGTCGCCCAAATGCGAAGGAGTTCGTCGACTTCGCGTTCGGAACGCGGCGCCGGATTGGGGAGCTTGTGGTCCTGGCCGCTCATGTTCCCGTGCTCCGCAGGGTATAGAGAAGGACGATGCCGCCGATATATACGATGAGCACCAGCACCGAATCATAGCCCATGCGCAGGATCGACTTGTCGCGCCGCTCGGCCACGCCGGCCTGAAACAGCGCCGTCAGCACCACCGCCAGCAAGGCGCCGAAAATCGCGAAGGGGCCCATGCGCCCGATCACGGGCTCGCCGGTGTCAAGCAAGTCGACCAGGAATATCATCGCGATGTTGATGAGGTTGGTGCCCAGGATGTCGGATATCGCCATGGTGAAAAGGCCGCGCCTGGCGGCCGACAGGGCGGTACTGAGTTCCGGCAGGGACGTGGCAATGGCGACCAGCACGAAACCTATGAAGCTTGAACCCAGCCCGGTCTGCTCCGCGATCGCTTCACCGGACCTGGCGACGACATAGCCCGCCACGAGGATGATCGCCGCGACCACGGCGGTCTTTACAATGAGGCTTCGCAAGGCTTCCGGTTCCCCGGCGGCGGCCGACAGGCTGCCACCCCCCTGCTCGCCGGCCGGACCACGTTCCACGCGCTCGCCGCCGGCGGCAAGCCACGGCCGGCGCCCCCGTCCCCGCGACAGGATATAGACGCAGGCCACATAGGCGGCGAGCGCTCCCCAGGCCCACAAGCCGACGCCGAAGACGCTGACGTCGCCGATGACCATTGCCGCCGCGGCCGCCGAAATCATGATCACATTGAGGCTGCCCTGGAGAATGACGGTGGGATCGGACACCGCTGCGGTGAGCGCTCTTCTTCCGATCAAGAAGTCGACCATGGCAAGCACGGCCACCTGCAGCGCGATGCTGCCGAAAAGGTTGTTGAGGGCGAGGTCGGCATCGCCGGCAATCGCAGCGGTGGCCGTCACGCCGATTTCGGGGAGCGAGGTGACGCCGGCCAGGAGCATGATGCCGATGGCGGCCTGGCCGATACCCGTGGCGTTGCTGATGGCGTCGGCATAGAAGGTAAGGCGGCTGCCGGCGAACCACACGACAACCGCCGCCGTCGTGAAAAGCACGAGATTCAGGGGCAGGGGGAGGGTGCTGAAATCAAGCAACATTAATAGGTCCTGATCCTAATCCAGCCCCTCCAGATAGGCGGCTATGGCGGCAAGTTCGTCCGGTTCGAGATTTTCGTAGGCGGGCATCAGGTTCTCGGGCTTGATGTGCTGGTTGTCCTTGATCCAGCGGGCAAAAGCCTCCGCATCATTGGGAAGGGTCGCCGCCGCCAGGGAGCGGCGCGAGCCGACATGGGTGAGGTCGGGCCCGATCGTCCCGCCGGCCCGGGTTCCCCGTACCGTGTGGCAGGCGCCGCAGCCGTTTTCGAGGAAAAGGTCATGGCCGCGCTGCGCAATCGCGGCCTCGGGCGCGCGTGCCGGCGCGGCTTCCTTCCGCAGCCAGGCGTCATACTCGCCGGGGGGCATGGCTATGATGAAGAACGACATGAGCGCGTGCGCGCCGCCGCAATATTCAGCACACTGGCCGCGACTGACGCCCGGCTCCGTCGCTTCGACGACCAGAGTGTTGGTGCGGCCGGGTATCATGTCCAGCTTGCCGGCAAGCTGGGGAGCCCAGAAGCTGTGGATGACGTTGTCGCTTTCGAGGCGCAGGGCAACGGGCCGTCCCACCGGCAGGCGCAGCTCGTTGGCGCTGACGACCCGGTCGCCATCAGCCGTGGTATAGGCGACCTCCCACCACCAGCGCTTGCCGACGATCGTGATGACGCCGTCTTCCGCACGCGCAACGCGCGAGGCGCCCGCGTCGAGCACGAAAAGACCGTAGCCGAGCAGCAGGCTGAGCAGGACGACCGGCAGAACGATGCCACCGCCGATCACAACCCGGTCCGACCCGAGCCGGGCGCGCCATCTCTGCGGCCCCCACAGAACGATCACGAGCAGGATCAGAACCAGCAGCGTGACGACCACGCTGAGCGCCGTGGCAACGATGAACAGGAAATATATGTCCGCCGCCTCGCGTCCTGTCACCTCAAGTGCCGACTGAGCGCCGGAGCATCCTGGAAGAGCGAGGAGCGCTCCGCCGAGACAGGCCGCGCGTGCGCTCTTCATCGCTCTGCCCCTTGCGCATCAGGATGGGTGGCAAAAAAGGCCGCCACGTCTTCCATGTCCTCCGCCGACAGACGGCGGGCTACGGTCGACATGATATCGGCGTAAGCGGTCTGGCTGCGGGCGCCTGAGCGGAAGAGGCGCAACTGGCCGACGATGTAGTCCCGCGAAAGCCCGCGAAGCCGCGGGAACCGTTCCGATGCCCCGGCGCCATGGCAGGAAAGGCATGGCGGCACGTTGCCGTCCGGCAGTCCGACCGTGGCGATGGTCCGGCCGCGTTCCACGTCTCCCGCCACCTCTCCGGAACCGGTGTCGCTCGACATGGATTGCGCGGCGAAATAGCTGGCGAGACGTTGGATGGCCCGATCGTCCAGCGCTGCGGCTATGGGTTCCATGATGCCGCTCTGGCGCCGGTCGCTGCGGTATTCCCTCAAGGCCCGTTGCAGATAGGCCCCGGCCTGGGCGGAGAGCGCCGGCACTTCCGGTGAAACCGGCGGCTGTCCGCTGTTTCCATGACAGGTTACGCACAGCGCCGGGCTCGCCGGGCGGGCGGCCAGCTCAGAAACGCCGGCGCGGGGATGGCTGCCGGGGCCGGCAAGGTCGGCGAGTTCCCGTTCTCCGGCATCCGGCAGCCGGCGCAGGAAGGCCACCAGCGCCCAGACCTCGTCGTTCCTATCCTGCCCCGCCCAGGCCGGCATGCCGGTGAACTTCAGCCCATTGTCGATTATCCAGGCGAGTTCGGCCGGATCCCATTTCAGCGCTGCGTGCTCAAGCCTGGGAGGCGCCGGGTACATCTTCTGCATGATCGGGCTGGCATCTTCGCCGGGCATGCCATGGCATGGGGCACAGCCAAGCCGGAAATGGCGCGCGCCCAGTCGGGCCAGGCGCTCGTCGCCGAGATCGGCCGGCACTTCGTCGGGACTGTGGACCGCGACCGACCGGTTGAGAACGAACTTGATGATGCGCTCGGTTATCTGGAAATGCTGCACCGAGGCCGCGACATTGTAGATGCCCGAAGCGGCAAAGAGCGTGGCTCCGACTGCACCTATCGCCAGATAGGCCACAAGCCAGAGCAACGCCCTTCGCCAGTTCAGATCAGGCGGAAAGCTCCATTTCACGGCCGCAACCGCTCGAAAAGGCGGCTGGCGTTCTGCTCATCCACGATGATCCATCGCCGCACGATCAGAATGCCGCCAAGCACGTAGGTAAGGGGGCAGAAAATGAGCATGAGGAGACCGGCCGCCTGCTGGTCGGCGAGGAGGCTGCCCACGGATGTTGAGGACGGATGACCCATCGGCTCATAAAGCGGCCGCGGCGAAAAGACGAGAAGCACGCCAAGCAGGCAAAACAGCTTTCCGGTGACCAGAAGCGCGGCTATCGAACGCCATGGCGAGACGCTGGCGGCGTGCAATACCGCGCGCCAGAACAGGAGCGCCGTCAGGAACAGAGAAAGGTGCATCGCCGCGCCTATCAGCGGCTGCGTGGAAGCGGAGGCGAAAGCGGCTGGAACATGCCACGCCCACAGGACCGCCAGCTGGAGGCCCGTCGCCGCCGCGACGCCGAACGGCAGAGGCGGAGCCTCCCGCCGCGTCCGATGCCAGAGATAGGCCAGGACCGGCGCAAAGAGGTTCATCGCCAGGATATGCGCAGCCATGTGTTTTGCGAGGTGCCCGGACAGATCCACCATAGCTGCTGAACACAAAGGCCGGCCTTAGGTTCCTCGCCTCCCGGCCATATATGTGCGGCGGTTGCTCCTCTCCCGGGCCGGTATCTTCCCTTCCATCCACCGTTCGAGAGCCTGCTGCTCGGCCCGGGAGCGGATTTGCGTTGCCGTCAGGGACCGCGGCATCAAGACGTCGCCGCCGTCGTCCCTCCCGATGTCGAAGGTCCGGCAGGCGGCGACGAGGGCATCCTGCGCCGTGTATGTGGCGACGACGGTGAGGGTGACCTCGCAGATCGCCGACGTCACGCCTGCGCTGGAAGCAGCCCTGTCGAGGAGATGGTGGTAGGTGCCGACGCTGATGAACTCACCGCTGTCCAGCGGCCCCTGGAACCATTGCGGGCGCAGGTCGCTGTTCTCGGTGGTCTTGATGTCCAGATCGAGATCGCTCAGGGAGCAGCGCCGCCGCACTATGGAATCCTGCTCGCCGCGGAAGCCGATATCGGCGATGACCGCCTCGACGTAAATCGGTTCGACGCTCATATTGGCGATCACGCAGTGGGCGTGAAGGGTGTGCCCGGCGCCGCGATTGATCAGGATCTTGGCTCTCAGGCGGTGGCGGTAGCTGCTGAGCAGAATCTGGAAATACAACGTCCAGATCGCGAGCGTGAAAATGCTCGCCAGGGCGCTCACCGGCCCATGATTGTCCTGCAGCCAAGTCCACATCGAAAGAAATCCGTTCTCGCGGGCGAGAACCCAACGCCTGCGGCCATGCACGGTTCCCCTCCGGTCTCCCGAGGAGCGGCGAAGGCTCGGGAACAAATGCACCGTCCGGGCTTTTCTGACGGGCGGCGGCGACGATCACTCCCCCCGCAAAGAGGTCTTGCAGGAGGAGCCCGGAGCACATGCGGCTCGTGCATATGAACGACAGCACGGAAGGCATCCGCCGGCGCAGGGCCGGCCGGGGCTTCTCCTATATCGCGCCGGGCGGCGGCAGGGTGGAGGACGAGGAGACGCTTGCCCGCATCCGCTCCCTCGCCATCCCGCCGGCCTGGACCGACGTCTGGATCTCGCCGGTCGCGGAGGGCCATATCCAGGCCGTGGGGCGGGACCAGCGCGGGCGCAAGCAGTACCGCTACCATCCGGACTGGATCGCCATCCGCAACGACGTGAAGTTCGCCAGCATCGTCCGGTTCGCCGAAGCGCTGCCCACGATCCGCGCGCGTATCGACGCCGATCTCCGGCGGCACGGCATGCCGCGGGAAAAGGTGCTGGCATCGATCGTGAGCCTGCTCGACAAGACGCTGATCCGCATCGGGAACGACATCTATGAGCGGGACAATGGAAGCTTCGGGCTGACCACGCTCCGGTCGCAGCATGTGGGCGTCAACGGATCCACCGTGCGCTTTGCGTTTCGGGGCAAGTCGGGCCGCGAGTGGAAGCTGAAGCTCGTCGACCGCCGCATCGCGCGGATCATCGCCACGATCGAGGAACTGCCGGGCCAGCGCCTGTTTCAATATATCGGCGACAGCGGCAGACGGGTCCCGATCCACTCCCATGACGTCAACGACTATATCCGCGACGCGATCGGCGACGACTTCACGTCGAAGCACTTCCGCACATGGGCGGCCACCACCTTTGCCGCCATCCAGTTGTCGGAGCGCGAAATCCCGTCGAGCAAGCGCGGAAGGACGCGCTGCGCCAACGAAGTCATCGATGCGGTGGCCCGCAAGCTGCGGAACACGCGCGCGGTATGCCGCAAGGGCTACATCCACCCGGCCGTGCTCGATGCATGGTCGGCCGGAACACTGGGCGAGGAGATGGCGAGCCTCCGGCGACGCTTCCGCAAGCCGCTCACAGGGCTCGGTGCCGACGAAACGCTCGTCCTTCGATGGCTGAAATCGCACGAGACGTGACCATCCGCGCAAAGGAAGAAGGACCGGCTGGTTGGCCGATCCTTCCGCGGCGCAATGCCGCTTCAGACGATGGCTGGTGGGGCGGGGGGAGGTGAGCTGCACCCATCGTCTGAATGGTGCTCCGGTCCGCTTCCGCGTCCGGGGCCATTCCGTTACCTGCAGACCGCGGACCTGCGCCGGTCAATCCAGGTCGCGAATGAAGTGGGCCTCCTGTTCGAGGATGCGGGCGACTTCCTCCGCCGTGAGGTGCGTGAGCATCAGGCTGATGCAGCACTCCAGATAGGTCACGGACGATCGGCGCAGGTAGTCCGCCTTGCTCTGCCGCGCGAGGCGATCGATGTCTTTCTTCGGGGCGGTCATGGGCTGGTCCTATTCATCATGCTGATCTCCTGCGAACAGTCCCCCGCCGAACAAACGACCCGCGGAAAAGTTCTGCCGGGCATGGTCCAAATTTCAGGAAAATCGAAAGGGACAAGGCATGACCCCTCAAACCACCATTGAGTTGCGCAGCGGAAATGCCATGCCGGTGCTGGGGCTCGGGACGTGGCAGCTTACCGACCACACCGCAGAAACCATCGCCAAGGCGCTTGAACTCGGCTATCCGATGATCGACACGTCCGGCGACTACGGCACGCAGCCGGGCATCGGCGAGGGCATCGAGCGCAGCGGCATGGCGCGGGACGCCTTCTTCCTCGTCACCAAGGTCGAGGAAACCGACGACGCGTATCAGGCGGTCAAGGACAATCTCGACCAGTTGAAACTCGACTACGCCGACCTCATGCTGATCCACCGGCCGCCACCGCAGGGCCCGGGAACGGAGCTGTGGGAGGGGCTGATGCGGGCGCGCGACGAGGGGCTGACCCGCGACATCGGCGTCAGCAACTATTCGGCCGGGCAGATCGACGCGCTGATCGAAGCGACCCAGGAGACGCCGGCCGTCAACCAGATCGAATGGAGCCCGTTCGGGCACAGCGACGCGATGCTGCGCCATGCAAAGGCGCACCGGATGGTCATCCAGGCCTATAGTCCCCTGACGCGGGAAAAGCGCCTTGACGATGCGGTGCTGAAGCGCGTCGCCGACAGCCACGGCAAGACGCCGGCGCAGGTTCTCATCCGATGGAACCTTCAGCTGGGAACGGTTCCCCTGCCGAAGGCAAATCAGGAAAAGCACCTGCACGAGGATCTGGACGTTTTCGACTTCTCGCTTTCGGATGACGAGATGAACACGCTGAGCCAGCTCAACGAGCATTATTCCTCATTGGGGCGGCTGCCTTACATCTAGATCAGTCCCCTCCCGAAATCGCTCCGGACGGCGCGGATAGGGCTTCTATCCGCGCCGGGCGGCCTTCTTGAACTGTGTGACCGCTTCGGTGCGGGAGGCCGGAGTCGGTCCTTCGCCAAAGGCTGTATCCCCTACGTTGCGCCCGTAGATGAGGTCCAGCGCGCGTGCCGTGTGCACATAGGTCTCGGCCGAGGCGTCGAAACCCTCTCCTTGCGAAAGCTGCTGCGCCCAGGCGACGGCGGCGCGTCCGCCCCAGTCGTCCGGCGGCGTAACGAGAACCTCCTTGCCGGTGCCCTTCCTGATCTGTGCGGTGAAGTCGTAGAAAGAGCCGTCGACATTTGCCAGGGCGAGGGCGCCCTGGTCGCCATAGAAGATTGCGGAGATGTCGGCGTCGCAGCCCGCATTCAGCCGCCACGAGCAAGCGATGCGGGCGATGGCGCCTGTGTCGGTTTCGAGGGTGGCCGCGGCATAGTCCTCGACAATGCGGCTGCGCGGGTCGAGCCGCTTGCCACCGGCAAAGAGCCTGGCATGCGCTTCGCTCACGCGCGGGAATTCGAGCGTCCACAGGAACAGGTCGACGAGATGAACGCCGAGATCGGTAACGCAGCCGCCCCCGGACAGCCTGGCGTCGTAGAACCATGGCTTGTCCGGCCCGTAGGCGTTGTGGAAGGTCAGGTCGGCAGCAAAGACCTCGCCTATGGCTCCTTGCCGCAGACGATCGCGGATGCATCTCATGGCGGCGGTATGGCGATAGGACAGGTCGACGCCGAGAAGACGGTCGGCCTTCCGCGCCGCACGGACGACCGCGGCCGTTTCCTCCGCGTTCAGCCCAAGCGGCTTCTGGCAGAATACGGCCAGTCCGCGCTCCAGCGCCTGGATCGACTGTGCGGCGTGCAGAGCGCTCGGGGTGGCGATCACCACGCCGTCCAGATCCAGCCCGAGGAGATCCTCGAAGGTGGGCGCGACGACCGCGTCCGGCGCCGCAGCGACGGCGGCGTCGATCATCTCCGGGGAAGGATCACACAGCGCCTTCACCTCGGCGAGTCCCGAGGCCATGACAGCCTCCATCCTGTGACGGCCGATCCAGCCGAGCCCCAGAAAACCGAGCCGGGGCCGAGCGCCATGATCGTTGGGAAAACGTATCGTGTCGTTCATTATGGAAATGTCACCATGGCTTTCATGAAACCTTCAGGGCGGTCCTGGGTGAGCTCCAGCGCCTCTCCCAGGCGGGCCAGCGGCAGGCGGTGGGTCAGAAGATCGTCGATGGACACGGCGCCGTCCTCGATCATGCGTATGCCGTCGACCACGCCCTGCCTGTATTGGGCCAGCTGGCGCTCATGGGCGTTCACCACGTCGATGCCTTTCCAGTTCCATTGCTGCATGTTGACCGTGCGCGGCCCGTCCTGGTGGTAGCCGGCCACGATCAGCTTCGCCCGCTCGCCGGCGATCTCCGATGCAAGGTCGAGGGGCCATTGCTTGCCAGTCGCCTCGATCACCCGCTCGCAGAAGGCGCCCCCGGTGAGTTCGGCGACGCGCTGCACGATTTCGGCGTGATCCTCCATCGGGATCGTTTCCCAGGCGCCGTGGCTCCTGGCGATGTCTAGCGCCCACCGGCGCCGGGTGATCGCAATGACCTCGGCACCGCTGAGCGTTGCGAGCCGGGCAAGGACGGCGCCCAGAAAGCCGATGCCTATGATCGCCACGCGCTGGCCGGCACGGATGTCGCTGCGGCGAAAGATGTTCATGGCGCAGCCGATCGGCTCGCCCGGGAAAGGGCGGGCGGCAAGGGATTCGGGCAGCCGGATCACGGCTTCCGCGTCCCCGACGTCATATTCGGCATAGCTGTTCTGGAAGAGGGCGACGACGCGGTCGCCGACCTCGAGGCCTTCCACATCCGGCGAGACGCTGTCGACGACGCCCCAGCCTTCGTGGCCGAGGGCGCCCGGCGCCGTCGGATATTCCATCCATTCGGGCCCCTGCCAGGGAACGACGTTGGAGGCGCAGACGCCGCATCCTTCCATGCGCACCCTGACCTGGCCGCTGCCCGGGACGGGGATCGGCGCGTCCACCAGCGCCACCCGGCGCGGCCCTGTCAGGACCGCGGCTTTCATCGTTTCCGCGCGGACGCCGGTCTGTTTTTCGCTCAGCGTCAGTTCCATTCATATCTCCTCTGGTGCTTCTGCACACGAAACGACCTCGCGATAATGAAGTTCCGACAGAAGATGAAGATGTCTCAGCCGGGACCCGGCACCGGCCGTCCTATCGGAACAATCGCCCTTTTGGACCGTTGCTTGCGCTTACCCGCAGATTGGAGTTGGCAATGCAGGAACGTGCCGGCGATGCCGTTCGTAAGGCCAGGCCGCTGCTCACGTGGGGCTGCCGAGGAGAGGCTGGCCACGAGGAGGCGGCTCATATCGTGCTGGCGAAACGCGCGGCGCTTCTTCTCGGTTTCGACTACAGGGGCCGGCTGGAGGATTTTCCGGGCGACGGCCGTCCGTACTGCGTTCCGCGCGATACGCTTTGCGGCGACGAGGGCTCGCCATGTCTTGCCGGCCTGACGGAAACGGACCTGCTCGGAGGATGGGTGCCGCGTCGGCTGTTCGCCACCAAGGCGATCATCCATCCGCTCGCTCCGGGCGAGGCCGCGCCTCCCGGCTGGCCGCACGCCTTCACGGCGGATGCGAGGGGACTGACCCTTTGCGGTTTCACCGCCCTCACGCGCGCCGGCGCCATGCATTGCGGAACCACGCTTCTGCGAAGCGGGGATATCCGCGTCAAGGCTGTGAGCGCCAGCGGCGGCAAGCAGCAATATGTCGCGCGCACGGCCGGCGAACTCTCCGACATCATCGACGGGTTCGACGGCGACTGCGCGCTCCAGGACAGTCTCGTCCTGGAGGAAAACCTGTCGGACGTGCGCACCTACAGCGTCGGGCAGACGAGGCTGGGCGGCATGGTCGCGGCCTATGTCGGCCAGCAGGACCTGACGGCCGACAACCGCGGCGAAACGGTCTATGGCGGGTCGCGGCTTTCCGTCGTCCGCGGCGGATACCGCGAGCTCCTGTCCATGCTGTCGGACGAGGACGAGGCCATCTGCCGCATGGCGGTGCAGTTCGATCGGCTGGCGGCCCGGCGGCTGGGACTTGTCGCATCGCGACGCAACTACGACATCGTCACCGGCATCGACGGCGCGGGGCGTCGCAAGGCCGCGGTCCTGGAGCAGTCCTGGCGCGTCGGCGGCGCAACGGGCGCGGAAATCGCCGCGCTGGAAGCCTTCGAGCATCGGCCCGACCTCAATCATGTCCAAGCAGCAACTGTGGAACGATATGGGCAGGGGACGGTTCCTCCTGGACACGCCACCATCTATTTCCGGGGGAACGACCCGTCGGTCGGGCCGTTCCTGAAATACGCTGTATTGCAGGATGAGCATTGAAGAAGACAGAGGCGCATATAAAGGTGGATGGCCGGCAACTGGCCGGACATTTCTTTGAGCCCAGCACGGGCTGGCCGGGAATACTGTTCATCCATGGCTGGGCCGGCAGCCAGAAGCGCGACGAAAAGCGCTCGCGCGCCATTTCCCGGCTGGGATGCATCTGCCTGACATTCGACATGCGCGGCCATGGGCTGACCCAGGAGGAGCAGCAAACGGTCACGCGGGACGACAATCTCGCCGACATTCGTGCCGCCTACGACGTGCTTGCCTCGCATCCGGCCGTCGACGCCTCGTCGATCGCCGTCATCGCCAGCAGCTATGGCGCCTATCTGTCGACGTTCCTCGCGGCGGAACGGCCGGTGCGCTGGCTGGCGCTGCGCGTTCCGGCGCTTTACCGGGACGACGACTGGGACATTCCGAAATACGCGTTGGACAGGAAGGAGCTGCAGCTTTTCAGAAGCAAGCAGGTTCCCCTGCACAGCAACCGCGCCCTGCGCCAATGCCGGGAATTCGGCGGCGACGTTCTCGTCGTCGAGTCGGAGAACGACCATCTCGTTCCGCACCCGACGATAGCCAGCTATCTGGCGTCCTTCAGCAACGCGCACTCCATAACCCACCGGATCATCTCGGGAGCCGACCATGCATTGTCGGAGCCTGAAAGCCGCCGTTCCTATGACGAACTCCTGCTGCGCTGGGTGAGGGAGATGGTGCTCGACGCCCGCTGAGCGGGTTCGGCGCGGGCGGCCGGCGCCACCTTCATCAGCAGCATCAATGTCTTCAGCGGGAACAACGACCATTGCAGCCAGTTAGAGGCAAAATTTCCAATGGCTTCAGGAGTCACCCAATGGACGTCGCCATAATCGGTACAGGATATGTAGGATTGACCACCGGTGTCTGCCTCGCGCTTCTCGGGCACGAGGTCCGGTGTCACGACGTCGATCCGGGCCGGATGGACAAGCTGGCGCGAGGCCGGCCGCCAATCTACGAACCGGGCATGGAGCAGGCGATGCGGGCTGCCGCGCGCAAGCGCTCGCTGCACTTCGTTTCCGAGCTCGCCGATGCGGTGCGCGGTGCAAAGGCGGTTTTTCTATCGGTCGGGACACCGTCGCTACCCGATGGCGACATAGACCTTTCCTATCTGGAGGCGGCGGCCCGGCAGATCGCGCCGCTTCTGGCGCCTTTCACGACCGTGGTCGTCAAATCCACGGTGACGGTGGGCTCGTGCCGCCGTCTGGAGCAGATCATCAGGGATGTCCGCGGCGCAGGGGATTTTGCCGTCGCGGCCAATCCGGAGTTCCTGCGGGAAGGCTCGGCCATCGACGATTTCATGCATCCCGACCGGATCATCATCGGCTCGGACGACGAACGGGCGACCACCACGCTGAAGGAACTCTACGGGCCCCTCGTGGCGCGGACGGACGCTCCGGTGCTCGTCACCAGCGCCGAGAATGCGGAAATGGTCAAGCATGCCGCGAACGCCTTCCTGGCCATGAAGATCGGTTTCATCAACGAGGTGGCGGATCTGTGCGAGCGGGCCGGCGCCGACGTGACCACCGTCGCCAAGGGCATCGGGCTCGACCAGCGCATCGGCCCTGCCTTCCTGCAGGCCGGGCCCGGCTTCGGCGGATCGTGCTTTCCCAAGGACGCCCGGGCCTTCGCGGCGACCGGGCGCCGCAATGGCGTGCCGCAAAGCCTCGTGGAAACGCTCATAGAAGGCAACGACCGGAGGAAGACGGCGCTGGCGCGCCGCATCGCGTTCAAGGCCAACCTTCGCAAGGGAGCGGTGGTGGCGGTCCTCGGCGTCGCGTTCAAGGCGGCGACCGACGACGTGCGCGAATCGCCCGCCCTGGCGTTCATCCCCGCGCTGCAGGATCAGGGATTCGTGGTCCGTGCGTTTGATCCGCAGGCGATGCCGACAGCCGCCAAGGAACTGCCGGACGTGAACTGGTGCAGCGATGCCTATGAAGCGGCCACCGGCGCCGATGCCGTCGTCATACTGACGGACTGGAAGAACTTTACCGAACTCGATCTGGGGCGGCTGTCGGAGCGCATGAAGGGCTCGACCTTGTTCGACTTCCGCAACATCCTGCAGCCGGAGGCCGTGGCCGCCTGCGGGATGACCTATTTCGGCGTCGGACGAGCCGGCCTTCCCGGCGATAAAAGGCAATATGTGGAAAAGCGGGCCGTCGCCGCGGCAAACTAACTCAACCAACTATTTGATTCTACGCGGTTCCGGGCGGAAAAGCGGCTTCCGCTTTTCATGGAACCGCTTCCAGGACCGCCGCGCCGGCGCTCATCGTGGTGGTTCGGGGTACTGCTTTGGATCGCCCGGCGCCGACCTTTCGGCGGGCGGCGGCAATCGCATCTCGTGGAGCCATTCGCGCCAGATGGCGACGAGCAGCGCCATCAGCACCGGGCCGATGAACAGGCCCAGGAAGCCCATGGTCTTCACACCGCCGATGAGGCCGAAGAAGGTCGGCAGGAAGGGCAGCTTGATCGGTCCTCCGACCAGCCTTGGCCGCAACGTCTTGTCGACGATGAAGAGTTCGGTCGAGCCCCAGGCAAACAGCGCCAGGCCGGCGATCGGGGAGCCGCTTGCGACAAGGTAGATGGAAACGAGGGTGAAGGACAGCGGCGCGCCGCCCGGTATCAGCGCCATCAGCCCCGTAAGAACGCCCAGCGTCACCGGCGAAGGGACACCGGCCAGCCAGTATGCGACGCCCAGAACGATGCCCTCGCCGATGGCGATCAGCGTCATGCCGGTGACCGTGGAGCTGATGGTGGCGGGCACGACGCGCGAAATCCTCTCCCAGCGCGTGGGCAAGATGCGCTCGCCCAGCGTATCGAGCTGCGCGACGAATTCCTCGCCGTCGCGGAAGACGAAGAACAGGGCGATCAACATGAAAAGCAGGGTCAGGAACAGGTCGAAGACGCCGGTTCCCGTGGCCAGGACCGCGCGATAGATGCTGCCGATATTGGCACCGTTGAGGAGCTGCACGAGCTCTCCGATAGCGCCGGGATGGCCGACATACCGGTCCCACTGCTCGCTCAGCCAGTCGCCGATACCGGGCAGGGCGGCAATCCAGTCCGGCGTCGGCGCACCCACCTCGTTGGTCTGCGCAGCCCAGGTGAACCACAAACCGATCTCCTCGATCGCATAGCTGATCGCCAAGGCGATCGGAACGATGAGAAAGGCGAGGATCAGCAGGAGGGCGATGGTCGCCGCGGCTGTCCTGTTGCCGCCGACGCGCTTCAGGAGGGCGCGGTAGAGCGGCCAACTGGCAAAGCCGATGACCAGCGCGGCGAGAACGGGGACCAGGAAACCGTGAAAGAAGTAGATGCCCGCGGCAATCACCAGCACCAGCAGCCAGCGGGCGACCGACAGAGGCGGAATCAATGCAACGCGGGAGGATGCCGAGGTTCCGAGCCAACGCGGCTGCGGGCCAGTATCCGGCGTCTTGTTGCCGCTGCGCGATTCCATCACCGATTTCCCATATCATTGCCGAAACATATCGGAGCCACGGCAGCGTCATCGATGCAAGCGCGAATTGTCGTCCAGGCGGTTCTTGGTGCCATCTGCCTGCGCTCAAGATGAAGCCGTCAGGTCGTTTCGCCATTTCCCCAAGCGGCAAACCTGTCTAACTTCCTGTAGCGGCTCTCGCAATCTCACGGCACGCTTTCATGCTTTGCGGCAAGCTCGACCGGGATGGAGTCGACCTTCTCCAGCAAAGGCCCGATGCGCCGGACATGTGCAGCGAAGGCATCGGTCTGTGCCCACGCCTTCTGGGCCTCCTTCGCTGGAAGTACGGTTTTGAAAATCGGGAGCTAACATGAGTGTAAGCCCAACCTACACCGCCGATGCCGATCCGCTTCACGCGGACTGTCCCGGCCGCGAGGTCTTCGAACTGATCACGAGCCGGTGGGTGCTGCTCATCCTTTGGGCGCTCAAGGACGGCACGCAGCGCTTCTACCATCTGCGTGACCGGATCGAGGGGATCAGCGAGAGAATGCTGTCGCAGAACCTCAAGAGCCTGTGCCGCAACGGCCTCATCGAGCGCTATGTCGAGCCCACCGTGCCGCCCAAGGTGAGCTACGCCCTCACGCCGGCGGGGCAGGATCTGCTATCGATCATGGATGGACTTGCCGGATGGATCGGGCGGCAGTTGCCGGCCATCGAAGAGGCCCGCCAGCGCTACGACCGCATGGAGCGCTGACCGGCGGGGGCGGCCGCCGGTCGCGCTTGGATGGGAGCCTTTTTCGCGCTTTCCTCGAACCGCCCTACACGCCGAAGGGATAGGTTTCGGGAACGCCATGCGGGCGTTCCGTGGGCAGCGGCGTGACGGCGCTGGTCTCGTCGAACCAGACATAGGCGTCGAACTGCTCCGGCAGAACGGCCTCGAAATAGTGGCTGTAAAGCTCGCTCTCGGGCCTGTAGATGACGCCGATGGCCCGTTCCAGGCGAGGCGCGCTCAGCGCCTCGCGCAACTCGCGATTGGCTGGCGCGCGCAGATCGGTCAGCGAGGTTGCGATGCCCGACTGACGGAAGATCCGCTCGTAGGAATCGGGGCGCGAGGGGGTTATGTCCTTGATGCGCATGGGGCCGCCCCAGTCGTCGGCGGCGGCGACCGTGCCGCGGTCGGTGCCGAAGCCGATCAGGGCGGCGGCATCGCCATAGGCCGTCCGGCACAATTCGCCGATGTTGAACTCGCCCTGCCAGCCCATTGCCGTGGCCGCGGCATTGCCGATATGGGAATTGTGCGCCCAAATGACGGCCTTGGAATCCGGCCCGCGCGCATCCAAAACGTGCTGGAGCGTGTCGAACATGTGCCGGTCGCGCAGGTTCCAGGATTCGGTCGAGCCGTGATACATGATGCGGTAGTACTGCTCGGCCGCGCGCACTATACGGGCGTTCTGCGCCGCGCTGAGAAATTCCTCGCCGTCCGCCGCGACATATTCCAGCCGCTTTTCGAGCAGCGCCCGAAGCTGGGCGACGACCTCGTCCTCGCAGGTGTCGCGCGCGCCCCTGAGCATGGCGCGGCCGTAGTGGGCAGGGTCGGCCTGCCACGGCGTGAGGCATCCGTAGCGACGGCGCGCGGCTTCGGCGGCCTCCGGGTCGACACGATCGAGATAGTCGACGACGGCGGCGATGGAGGCGGACATGGAATAGACGTCGAGGCCGCGGAACTCGACCCTGTCCTCGGCGGACAGATGCTCATTGTGGCCGCGCATCCAATCCACGAAATCGGCGAACTCCCTGTTGCGCCACATCCAGGTGGGGAAGCGGGCGAAGGTCTCCTCGTCGTAGCGGCCCGCCCGCCGGTGGCGCACATGGCGGTCCACCCGCGCGGCATCCGGCCAGTCCGATTCGACCGCCACGACGTTGAAGCCATGACGCTCGATCAGCCGGCGGGTGATGGCCGCGCGGGCACGGTAGAACTCGGATGTGCCATGGGTCGCCTCGCCGAGCAGCACCACGCGGGCGTCGGCGAAGCGGTCGAACATGGTGCCGAAGAGCTCCGGCTTTTCCGGCGGGGGGAGCTGTTCGCAGCGGTCACGCACCCAGCTCGCCGCTTCGTCGGCATGGCGGGCTCTGGTGCTTTGGGTCGTTCCGGCGTCAGCCATCTCACATCTCCCTGCAGATCAGTTCACCGTTTCACAGAAACGCCGAACTGATCCAACTGCTTGATTTGAAACCGGCTTCCGGTTTCCTGGAATTGCTCTAAACGCCTACGCTTTCCGGCCACAGCGCCTGCAGATCCTTGGGCAGCGCCTCGCGCACCTTGGCCGACTGGCCAAGATCGATATGGTGGGTGATGACGCGGAAAACGGTCTGGGTCGCCTTGGCGGGGTCGACCGGCCTGATGTCGGCCAGCCCTTCCTCTACACGCTCCAGAAAAGCCTCCTGGGAGCGGGTAATGTCCGGCTGCCGCGAAGGCTGGTACTGGTCGTAGTAAAGGCCGCGGATCAGCAGCGGCAGCTCGGCGCCCAGATGGGCGGACAGATCCGCCGGCAGCCGGTCGCGCAGCGCCTTCAGCACCGCGCCCAGTATGTGCCATGCGACCTGCCGGTCGCCGCCATGGTCGGCCATGATCTCGTTGAGCCAGATGTTCGTGGTCTGGATCGTTTTGTCAAAAACTTCTGGGCCTGTGCTCGTCATCGTTCAGCCCTCCCAGGTTTACTGTTGATGGAAACGCCGGGGCGTTGCCCGGTCCGTGCGCTCACAACGCATGGCGCAGGCGAATGTTCGCGTCAGCCGGATAAAAAGGTGGGGGATCGCCGGAGGATCACCGGCCGCGCCCTTCGGTCCGGTCGCCGTTCCGCGCCCGCAAGGCAGCGCATATCGGGGTGGAGCGGCAGGTCGAGCGGCGCCCGCGCGCGACACCGCGGGCATGGCGAAGGGAACTCTCACGCCTGCACCGCGTTCGACAGATATTCCGATCGAGAAAATTCGTTATGAACCATCCGGAGCAGGACATCCTACAAACGCTCGCTGCCAGCCGTATTGCCATAGAAGCCGTCGATCCGGCGATCGACGCAGGCCGCTTCGCCGCAAAGGCGGTCGTCAACCAACCATTCACCGTGGAAGCCGACATCTTCTGCGACGGCCATGACGTGATCGCAGCAGCGCTTCTCCACCGCGCCCGCGGCCGCCAGCGCTGGGGCGAGACCCCCATGCGCCATCTTGGGAACGACCGCTGGCGCGCCTCGGTCGTCTTTGCCAAGCCGGGGAGCCACGAGTTCAAGATTGCGGCCTGGCGCGACCTTTTCGCCACCTGGCGCGCAGAGGTCTCAAAGAAGCACGATGCCGGCCAGAAGATTTCGCTGGAGCTGGAAGAGGGCAGGCGCCTGGTCGAACAGGCCGCCGGCGCCCGCGCCGGGTCGTCGGGCGACCGCTCGGCGCTCAAGGCGCTCCTGGCCGAGGTCGAGCAGTCCTCCTCCGAGGGCGACATGCTCGCCGTCATGCTGAGCGACGACATGGCGGTGCTGATGGCCCGCCTGACGGCCCGGGTGAACCTGACGCAGACGGAGACGGCCTTCCCCGTCTTCGTCGACCGCGAGAGGGCGGCATTCAGCGCCTGGTACGAGTTGATGCCGCGCTCGCAATCGGGCCGGGCGGACAGGCACGGAACCTTCGACGACGTCATCGAACGGTTGCCTTATGTGCGGTCGCTCGGTTTCGACGTTCTCTATTTCCCGCCGATCCACCCGATCGGCCATACGAACCGCAAGGGGCGCAACAACAGCCTGATGGCGACGCCGGACGATCCCGGCAGCCCCTATGCGATCGGCTCGGAAGAGGGCGGGCACGACGCCATTCATCCCGAGCTCGGTACCTTCGACGATTTCGCCCGTCTGGTGGCGGCGGCGCGAAAGCACGGGCTGGAGATCGCCCTCGATTTCGCCATCCAGTGCTCGCCCGACCATCCGTGGATCAAGGAGCATCCCGAATGGTTCGACTGGCGGCCCGACGGCACCATCAAATTCGCCGAGAACCCGCCAAAGAAGTACGAGGACATCGTCAATGTCCACTTCTACCGCGACGCCATCCCGGACCTTTGGTACGCGCTGCGCGACGTCGTGCTGTTCTGGCTCGAAAGGGGCGTGCGGATCTTTCGGGTCGACAATCCGCACACAAAGCCCTTGCCCTTCTGGGAATGGATGATCGAGGAAGTGCGCCAGGTCGACCCCGGCGTGATCTTCCTCGCCGAAGCCTTCACGAGGCCGAAGATGATGAAGCGGCTGGCCAAGGTCGGCTTCAACCAGTCCTATTCCTATTTCACCTGGCGCAACACCAAGCAGGAACTGACGGACTATCTGACCGAGCTGACGCGCGAGGAGTGCCGGCACTATATGCGGCCGAACTTCTTCGTGAACACGCCGGACATCAATCCCTTCTATCTGCAGACGAGCGGGCGGCCCGGCTTTCAGGCGCGGCTTGTCCTGGCGGCCACGCTTGGCACCAATTACGGCGTCTATAGCGGGTTCGAGCTCTGCGAGGCGGCCGCCATGCCGGGCAAGGAGGAGTATCTCAACTCCGAGAAATACGAGATCCGCGCCTGGGACTGGGACCGGCCCGGCAACATAAAACCGGACATAGCCTTCATAAACCGGCTCCGGCAGGAGAACCCGGCGCTCAGGCAGTTCGTCAACCTCAACTTCTACAACGCGTGGAACGAAGCCATCCTCTACTACGGCAAATTCACCGACGATCTTTCCAATTTCCTGCTCTTTGCGGTCAATCTCGATCCGCACAATCCGCAGGCTGCCCATTTCGAGGTTCCCTTGTGGGAGTTCGGCCTGCCGGACGACGCCACGATCGATGCCTACGACCTGGTGACCGACCAGGCATTCGCGTGGAGCGGCAAGACGCAGCACATGTATCTCGATCCGCACCAGCGGCCATACATGGCCTGGCGACTCAAGCCACCGGGGGTTCGTTCATGAGCACGATGGAAAAGCTTGCGCCTGCGATCTCACCGACCGCAGACCGCGCACAGTCCCGCTCGCCCGAGGCGCAACCGTCCGACTGGTACAAGGACGCCATCATCTACCAGCTCCATATCAAGGCGTTCCACGACGCCAATGGAGACGGGATCGGCGATTTCAACGGGCTGCTGCAGCAACTCGACTACATCGAACGGCTGGGGGTGACGGCGATATGGGTCCTGCCGTTCTACCCCTCGCCGCTGCGGGACGACGGCTACGACATCGCCGACTACCGCTCCATAAATCCTTCCTATGGAACGATGCGCGATTTCCGGCGCTTCGTCGCCGAGGCGCACCGGCGCGGCATAAGGGTGATCACCGAGCTCGTCATCAACCACACCTCCGACCAGCATCCCTGGTTTCAGCGGGCGCGCAGGGCAAAGAAGGGCTCGGCCGCGCGCAATTTCTACGTCTGGAGCGACGACGACGAGCGCTATTCCGGCACGCGCATCATCTTCCTCGACACCGAAACGTCCAACTGGACCTGGGACCCCGTCGCCGGCCAGTTCTTCTGGCACCGCTTCTACTCCCACCAGCCCGATCTCAACTTCGACAACCCGCGGGTTTTGGAAGAAGTCATCAAGGTCATGTATTTCTGGCTCGACATGGGGGTCGACGGGCTGCGGCTGGACGCAATTCCCTACCTGGTGGAGCGCGACGGCACCAACAATGAAAACCTTCCCGAAACGCATGTGATCCTCAAGAAGATCCGCGCGGCCCTCGACGAGAGATATCCCGACCGGATGCTGCTTGCCGAGGCCAATCAGTGGCCGGAGGACACGCGGCCCTATTTCGGCGACGGCGACGAGTGCCACATGGCGTTCCACTTCCCGCTGATGCCGCGCATCTACATGGCGCTCGCCCAGGAGGACCGGCACCCGATCAGCGACATCATGCGCCAGACGCCGGAAATTCCGGATCCCTGCCAGTGGGCCATCTTCCTGCGGAACCATGACGAACTGACGCTGGAAATGGTCACCGACCGGGAGCGCGACTATCTCTGGCGCACCTATGCGGAGGACGTGCGCGCGCGCATCAATCTGGGCATCCGGCGCCGGCTGGCGCCGCTCATGCAGAACGACCGACGCAAGATCGAGCTCATGAACGCGCTGCTTCTGTCCATGCCGGGAACGCCGATCGTCTATTACGGCGACGAGCTTGGCATGGGCGACAACATCTATCTGGGCGATCGGGACGGCGTGCGCACGCCCATGCAGTGGTCGCCGGACCGCAATGGCGGTTTTTCGCGCGCCAATCCGCAGGCGCTCTACCTGCCGCCGATCATGGATCCGGTCTACGGCTACCAGACCATCAACGTGGAGGCGCAGGAGGCGGACCCTTCATCGCTGCTGAACTGGATCAGGCGGATGATCGCCGTGCGCAAGCAGCACAATGCCTTCGGCCGCGGAGACTTCACCCTGGTCTATCCGCGCAACAGGCGCATCCTCGCCTATACGCGCAGCGACGGAAACGAGACGCTTCTTTGCGTGGCCAATCTTTCCCGCTCGGCCCAGGCGGTCGAACTCGACCTTTCCAGATACCGGAACCGCGTGCCGATCGAGCTCATGAGCCAATCGCCCTTTCCGACCATCGGCGACCTGCCGTACATGCTTACGCTATCGGGCTATGGCGCCTTCTGGTTTCTGCTGGCCGATGAGGCAGAGGCCCCCGACTGGCACAGCGACCTGCCCGAGCCTCTTCCGGAGTTCATCACGTTGACACTGACGGACGGCCGGATCCAGCGCGCCCCCGTGGGCAGGGAGCGGCGGCAGCTCACGGAAAACGCGCTTCCCCAATTCCTGCAACGCCAGCGCTGGTTCGGCGCCAAGGGAGAGGAAATACGCTCCGTCGAAATCGAGGAGGTGGCAAGGCTCGACGAGGAAGCAGGACTTCTGTCGGTCGTCGATGTGGACCTCGCCGAGGCCGACCGGCAGCGCTACCTGTTGCCGCTTACGATCCTGTGGGGCGAGGAGAACGTTCAGTTCGGCGCGCCGAAGCTTTCGAACACGCTCGCGCGGGTGCGCAAGGGGCCGCAGCTCGGCGCCCTCATCGACGGCTCCTATGACGACCGTTTTGCCACGGATCTGATGCGGCGCATGCAGGAAAACCAGGAGATGCCGGTTTCCGGCGGAACGCTGCGGTTCTACGGCAATGAAAAGCTCACGGCGATGGCGTTCGAGGAGCCGCCCAAAGTGCTGATGGGCGAGCAGAGCAACGTGTCGGTCGCCTTCGACCGGAAGGCGCTCCTGAAGATCTTCCGCAGGCTGCGGCCGGGCCATCAGCCGGAGGTGGAGGTGGCGCGTTTCCTGACCGAGGAGGCCGGCTTCAAGAACACGCCCGCCTTCCTGGGCATGGTCGAGCTCGAAGAGGACGGCGGCGAAAAGACGGTATTCGCCAGCGTCTCCGCCTTCGTCGAGAACCAGGGCGATGCGTGGAGCGTCTTCGTCCACGCGTTGGAGCGGCATATCGAGGACGAGTTTCTGGGCCCGCCAGCGGCCGGGCCCGCTTCGCCCGAGGACCCCGCGCCCGCCGCCTTCCTGTATCCGCTGGACCTTTTGGGCAGGCTGGGCGAGAGAACCGGCCAGCTGCACGCCGCCTTCGCCGTCGAGACCAGCGACGAGGCCTTCCGCTGCGAGCCGATCCGCCGTTCCGACATCACCGCATGGGCGAAGGACGCCAGGGCGCAGGTGGCCTCTGCCTGCGCCAGCCTCAAGCAGAGGCACGACCGGCTCCCGCAGGGCGTGCGCGAAGCGGCCGACCGTCTGCTCGCCCTGGCGCCTCGGATCGACCGGAAGCTGAGGGAGACGGCAAAGCTCCGGCCGTCCGGCAAGAAGTCCCGCATCCACGGAGATTATCACCTTGGCCAGGTGCTGGTGTCGCAGCAGGACGTCTTCATCATCGACTTCGAAGGCGAGCCGCGGCGCACCCTGGCCGAGCGCCGGGAGAAGAGCTCTCCCCTGCGGGACGTGGCCGGCATGCTGCGATCCTTCGACTATGCGGCCTGGACGGCGGTGCGGCAGGTGGCATTCCGGCTGCCCGACCAGTCGCGCGACAGCGCCGAACTGGCGCGGCTGTGGCGCCGGCGCATGACCGAAGAGTTCCTGGCCGGCTACCACGCCGCAACCGACGGCGCGCAGAACCAGCCCGAAGATCGGCAGATGCGGGACAGCCTGATGGAACTTTTCCTGCTCCAGAAAGGCTTTTACGAGATCAATTACGAGATTTCCAACCGACCGGACTGGGTCGCAATCCCGATCCAGGGCGTGCTCGACCTCATCGAGGGAGGTGACGTTTGAACCCCGCGACAGACACTGCGGCCGCCGCCTGGCGGCTTGACGATCCGCACGCTATCGGCGCCCTCGTTGCGGGGCGGCATGGCGACCCTTTCGCAGTGCTCGGGCCGCATCCAGCTCCCGCCGGGATCGTGCTGCGCGTGCTGCGCCCGGAGGCGGAGACGGCGGAGGCGGTCGACGCCGATAGCGGAAAGGTGCTGGCGAAGCTGCTGCGGCGGCACGCGCGCGGCTTCTTCGAAGGGCTGATTGCGCGGCGAAAGAAGCCGCCGCGCTACCGGCTCCGCTTCACGCGCGGCGACGATGTGTGGGAAGAAGAAGATGCCTACCGCTTTCCCAGCACCTTCGGCGAGCTCGATCTTCATCTTCTGGGCGAAGGGCGCCATCTGCGGCTCTACGAGAAGCTCGGCGCTCATCCGATGACCTGCGACGACGTCGCCGGCACGCGTTTCGCCGTCTGGGCGCCCAATGCGAGCAGCGTCAGCGTCGTGGGAAATTTCAACGGCTGGGACGGCCGCCGGCATCCGATGCGCCGGCATCCGGGGGTGGGCGTGTGGGAACTGTTCGTCCCGGACGTGCGGCCCGGCGAGGTCTACAAATACGAGATCGTGGGCAGCCAGGGCGAGGTGCTGCCCGGCAAGGCGGATCCGCTCGCTTTCAGTTGCGAGGTGCCGCCTGCGACCGCTTCGCTTGTGCATGGGCTTCCCGACAGCCAATGGAGCGACGGGGAGTGGATGGAAACCCGCGCCGCCAGGAACGACCGGCGGGCGCCGATCTCCATCTACGAGGTGCATCTGGGCTCATGGCGCCGCCACGAGGACGGCAGCTATCTCACCTATGAAGAACTCGGCGACGAGCTTATCCCTTATGTGAAGGATCTCGGCTTTACCCATATCGAGTGCATGCCGGTCAGCGAGCATCCCTTCTCCGGCTCCTGGGGCTATCAGCCGATCGGCCTTTATGCGCCGACCAGCCGCTTCGGGTCGCCGGAGGCGTTCGCGCGCTTTGTCGACCGCTGCCACCGGGAGGGCCTGGGCGTCATCGTCGACTGGGTGCCGGCGCATTTTCCTTCCGATGCCCACGGGCTGGTGCGCTTCGACGGCACCGCGCTCTACGAGCACGCGGACCCGCGGCTCGGCTTCCATCGCGACTGGAACACGCTGATCTATAATTTCGGGCGGCGCGAGGTGGCGAATTTCCTGACGGCCAACGCGCTTTTCTGGCTCGAACGCTATCATATCGACGCCCTCAGGGTCGATGCGGTCGCCTCCATGCTCTATCTCGACTATAGCCGTCAGCCCGGCGAGTGGGTTCCCAACATCCATGGCGGCAACGAGAATCTCGAAGCGATCGCCTTCGTGCGCGACACCAATGTCGCCCTGTTCTCCGACCATCCCGGCGCCACTTCGATCGCCGAGGAATCGACGGCCTTTCCCGGCGTCTCGCGCCCAGTCTACGCCGGCGGACTCGGCTTCGGGTTCAAGTGGAACATGGGCTGGATGCACGACACGCTCGATTACATGGGCCGCGACCCGATATATCGGCGGCATCATCACGACCAGATGACCTTCGGCCTTCATTACGCCTTTTCGGAAAACTTCATCCTGCCGCTCAGCCATGACGAGGTGGTCCATGGCAAGGGCTCGCTGATCGGCCGGATGCCGGGAGACCGCTGGCAGAAGTTCGCCAATCTGCGCGCCTATTTCACCTTCATGTGGACCCATCCGGGCAAGAAGCTGCTCTTCATGGGCGGCGAGTTCGGGCAGGAGCGGGAATGGAACCACGATCTGCAGCTCGACTGGCACCACCTGGACGATGCCATGCATCGCGGCGTCCGCGACCTGCTGCGCGACCTCAACGCCATCTATCGCAGCCAGCCGTCCTTGCACCAGCTCGACTGCGAGGCGGAAGGCTTCGAATGGATCGATGCTTCCGAGCCCGAGTTCGGAACGTTCATCTATATGCGCAAGGGCATCGCGGAAGCGCAGCCCGTCGTCGTCGCCTGCAATTTCACGCCCACGGTGCGTGAAAACCACCGCATCGGCCTTCCCAAGGCGGGACGCTGGCGGGAAATTCTCAACAGCGACGACAGCCGCTATGGCGGGTCGGGCGTGACCAACCCGCAGATCGATGCAGCGGAAGAGCCGTGGCACGGCCGCCCGGCCTCCGCCGCGCTGCGATTGCCGCCCCTGGGCGCCGTCATCCTCACTTCCGAAACGTAAGACAGGAAACCGCCGTGCGCGTTGATGTCGGCCTTCCATACCCGCTTGGCGCAACCTGGGACGGTTCCGGCGTCAACGTCGCCGTCTTCTCGGCCCATGCCGAGAAGATCGAACTGTGCCTCTTCGACGCCAAGGGCAAGCGCGAAATCCATCGCGTCGCGTTGCCCGAATATACGCATGAGGTGTGGCACGGCTACTTCCCGGAGATGCGGCCGGGACAGGTCTACGGCTTGCGCGCCTACGGACCCTACGATCCCGCCAACGGCCATCGCTTCAATCCGAACAAGCTGCTGATCGACCCCTATTCGAAGATGCTCATCGGCGACCTGCGCTGGCACGACGCCTGTTTCGGCTATCGCGTGGGCTCGCCGCGCCAGGACCTTTCCATGGACCGGCGCGACTCGGCCTTCGTCATGCCGAAATGCGTCGTGACCGATCCCGCGGCGACGTGGGGCGACGATGTGCGCCCGCGCAGGCCCTGGACCGACACGATCATCTACGAGGCCCATGTGAAGGGCATGACGGCCCGGCATCCGGAGGTGCCGGAGCAGCTGCGCGGCACGTTCGGCGGCCTGGCGGACACCCGTGTCATCGACTACCTGGTAAGGCTTGGCGTGACCACGCTCGAGCTCCTGCCCGTCCAGGCATTTTTCGACGACCGTTATCTGGTCGAGAAGCGCCTGACGAACTATTGGGGCTACAACACGATCGGCTACTTCGCCGCCGCCCCGCGCTACATTTCGCCCGAAGGCGGGCTGCATGAATTCAAGCGCATGGTACGCAAGCTGCACGCCGCCGGCATCGAGGTCGTTCTTGACGTGGTCTACAACCACACCGCCGAAGGCAACGAGCTCGGCCCCACGCTATCGTTCCGGGGTCTCGACAATGCCAGCTACTATATCCTGGGCGACGATCCGCGTTTCTACTACGACACGACCGGCTGCGGAAACACGCTGAACCTCAAGCATCCGCGTGTCCTGCAGATGGTGATGGATTCGCTCCGTTACTGGGTCGAGGAATGCCATGTGGACGGCTTCCGCTTCGATCTGGCCACCGCGCTCGGGCGCGAGAGAGACAGTTTCGAGCCCTCGTCCGTGTTCTTCGACACGGTGCGCCAGGATCCGGTTCTCTCGCGGGTGAAGCTGATCGCCGAGCCCTGGGATCTGGGACCGGAAGGCTATCAGCTCGGCAACTTTCCTCCCGGCTGGGCGGAGTGGAACGGCGCCACCCGCGACTGGGTGCGCTCCTTCTGGCGCGGGGACAAGGGCGCCACGCCCGATCTGGCGAGCGGCCTTCTGGGCACTGCCGCGCTGTTCGACCGTCGGGGACGCCGCCCCTGGGCAAGCATCAACTTCGTGACCGCCCATGACGGCTTCACCCTTGCGGACCTTTACTCGTACAACGAGCGGCACAACGAGGCGAACCTGGAGGATAACCGGGACGGCCATAGCGACAATCGGAGCTGGAACTGCGGAGTCGAGGGGCCGACGGACGATCCCGACATCCGCGCGCTTCGGGCGAAGATGCGGCGCAACGCGATCGCGACGATCCTGCTTTCCCAGGGCACGCCGATGCTGTTGATGGGCGATGAGGTCGGCCGATCCCAGAACGGCAACAACAATGCCTACTGCCAGGACAACGAGATCAACTGGCTGTCCTGGGAAGAACGCGACCCCGAAGATGAAGCCTTTTTCCAGTTCCTGCGCCGGCTGATCGCCTTCCGGCAGTCCAACGACCGGTTGAAGCGCAAGCATTTTCTCCACGGCCGCTCCGTCTATGACGAACGAAAGGACGTGACGTGGCTGCGGCCTACAGGCGAGCAAATGAATGACGGCGATTGGCAGGATCCAAACCTCAATGTGCTCGGTCTCATGATCTGCGACACGCGCCGGCAGTGTTTGCTCATTCTCATCAACGGCCACCATGAACCCGTCGAATTCGATCTGCCGCGCGAACTGGGGCCGGCCGGCTGGAGAATCATCACGCGCACGGATACCGGCCAGTGGCCGGTGTGGGACGCCGTGCGAGCCCCGCAGAAGCTGGAAGTGGCCGATCGCTCCATCATGGTTCTGGAGGGACATATCCGATGAGGGGACCTTTCCACGAGAGCCGGTGGGGTGCCCTTTTGGGCGAGGATGGGACCGCCGCCTTCCGCCTGTGGGCACCGGCCGTGGACCGTCTGCGGCTGAGGATCGACGAGGGCGACGAGCGGGAGATGGACCGCCGCGCGGACGGCTGGTTCGAGCTGGAAGTGGCAGGGCTCGGCGAAGGCACGGCCTACCAGTTCGTCCTGCCGGACGGCCTTGCCGTGCCCGATCCGGCCTCGCGCGCACAGCTTTCCGGCGTGCACGGCCCCAGCCTGCTCGTCTCCGGAGCCTTCGACTGGAAAGCGGGAGACTGGAAGGGCAGGCCGTGGGAAGAGGCCGTGGTCTATGAGCTCCATCCCGGCGCGTTTTCGCAGGAAGGGGGTTTCGACGGCATCCGGCGCCGTCTCGACCATCTGGCCGAGATCGGTTTCACGGCCATCGAGCTGATGCCGGTCGCCCAGTTTTCCGGAGGGCGCGGCTGGGGCTATGACGGGGTGCTGCCCTATTGCCCGCACGCCGCCTATGGCGGCATCAACGGCCTGAAACGGCTGGTGGATGCCGCGCATGAGCGCGGGCTGATGATGATCCTGGACGTGGTCTACAACCATTTCGGCCCGGACGGGAACTATCTCGGCACCTATGCGCCCGACTTCTTCGATCCCGAGCGCCAAACCCCCTGGGGACCGGCCATCCGCTTCGAGGAGCCGGCGGTGCGCGAATTCTTCCTGGGCAACCCGATCTACTGGCTCGAGGAATTCCGCTTCGACGGGCTGCGTTTCGACGCCATCGACCAGATCAGGGACCGCAGCGAACCGCCGATCCTGAAGCAAATGGCGCGCCAGATCCGCGAGCGTTTCGGCGACCGACACATACACCTGACGACGGAGGACGAGCGCAACATCGTGGCGCTGCATCCGCGCGGCTCCGACAACCGCCCCATCTTGTTCACCGCCGAATGGAACGATGATTTTCACCACGCCGCCCACTGCATCGCAACCGGTGAAGACGCCGGCTACTACAAGGCCTTTGCGGATGATCCGGTGGGGCTGCTTGCCCGCGCGCTGGCCGAAGGCTTCTGCTATCAGGGCGAGCCCTATGCTGCCTGGGACGGCAAGCCGCGCGGCGTGCCGAGCGCGGCCCAGCCGCCGACCGCCTTCGTCGCCTTCCTGCAGAACCACGACCAGATCGGCAACCGCGCCTTCGGCGAGCGGCTGGCGGCGCTTGCCGACGAGGAGACGGTGGAACTGCTCACCGCCGTGCTCCTGCTCAATCCGCAAATCCCGCTCGTCTTCATGGGCGAGGAGTATGGCGAGACCAACCCCTTTCTCTTCTTCACCGATTTCCACGGCGACCTCGCCAAAGCGGTGAGAGAGGGCAGGCGGAGGGAGTTTGCCGCTTTCCAGCACTTTGCCGCTGCCGAAGCGGAGCGTATCCCCGATCCCAATGGGCCGGCGACATTCCAGGCATCGGCGCTCGATTGGAGCCGGGCCGGGACCGCTGCCGGGGCGAAGCGGCTCGGCCTTTTCCGCCGGCTGCTGGAAGTCCGCCGCAAGCATGTCGTGCCGGGACTTGCCTCCATGACCGCGATGCAAGGCCAGGCGGCGCGCATCGGGAGCGAAGCGTTCACCGTGCGCTGGAAAACGGGGCGCGGCGCGCTGTCGATGGCCGCCAATTTCGGCGCGGCGGATGCAGCGACAGAGGAAGAGGCGCACGGGGTCGCGATCCATGAAAGCCGCGACGGAGCCGCCGACGCGCTTCGGCAGGGCCGGATCCTGGCAAGGAGCGTCGCGGTGATGGCGCAGGAGCGGGAAGGCCATGGCTGATCTCGACCGCCTTGCCGCCGGCCATGGCATCGTTCGCTCCTATCACGCTCTCGACGGGACGCTGACGAGGGCACCGGACGAGGCGGTGAGGGCGCTGCTGAAAGTGCTGGGCGTAGACCCCGAAACCGGCCAGCCGCCGCCCGTGCCCGCCGATTGGCCGCCGCCGCCAGAGGCGCCGCAGGATGCGGCCTGCTATCTGCCCGAATTCCTGCAGGAGGGGCGGGCCTGGGGGATCACCTGCCAGCTCTACGGCCTGAGGTCGGGCAGGAACTGGGGCATCGGCGATTTCGAGGATCTGGCCCGGCTGGGCGAGATGGCAGCGCGAAAGGGGGCCGACTTCCTCGGCGTCAACCCGCTGCACGCGCTGTTCCTCGCCGAGCCGCAGAAGGCGAGCCCGTTTTCTCCCAGCGACAGGAGCTTTCTCAACCCGCTCTACATCGCCGTCGATCAGGTGGAAGGATTCATACCGGGCCACGATCTCGATGAAACGGCGCTGAATGCGCTCAACGAAGCGGTGCTCGTGGACTACACGGCCGTATCCGAACACAAGCTGCGCGTCCTGCGGAACATCCACCGGCGCGGGGCCGGCCCTTCGAGGAGCGCGTTCGACGCCTTCGTCGAGGCGTCCGGCGAGCCCCTGCGGCGTTATGCGCTGTTCGAGGCCGTCAGCCTCGAAATGGCAGGCCGGGGATACGGGGCCGGATGGATGTCGTGGCCCGAGCCGTTTCGCGATCCGGCCGGCGAAGCGGTGGCCGAGTTCGCCCGCGACCACGCCGACGAGGTGGAGTTCCAGATGTGGCTGCAGTGGCTTGCCGACCGCCAGCTCGGCACGGCCGCAAGGCGGCTGCGCGAGGCCGGGATGCGCATCGGGCTTTATCTGGACCTCGCCGTCGGCACGGCGCCGGACGGCGCCGCGACCTGGAGCGACCGCTCGCTCACCGTGGTCGGCGCGGAGATCGGAGCGCCGCCCGACATGTTCAATCCGGCGGGCCAGAGCTGGGGCCTGGCGCCGCTTTCGCCTTCCGGCATCGCCGCCGGCGGCTTCGCGCCTGTGCGCCGCTCCTACCAGAGTATCCTGCGCCATGCCGGCGCCTTGCGCATCGACCATGCCATGAGCCTTTACCGCCTGTTCTGGATTCCAGCCGGATTTCCGGCCGGCGCGGGGGCCTATGTGCTGTACCCCATGGCCGACATGCTGCGCGTCCTGGCAGAGGTCTCGCAGGCTTCCCGCGCCCTCATCATCGGCGAGGATCTGGGCGTGGTGCCGGAAGGCTTCCGGCACGAGATGGACCGTGCCAATCTTCTTGGCTACCGCATCTTCTATTTCGAGCGCGACCCGAACGGCTTCGTGCCGCCGGAACGGTGGCAGCGCTCGGCACTCGCCTGCGTGGGCAGCCACGACACGACCACGCTCGCCGCCTGGTGGACGGGAAGCGACATACAGCTTCGTCTCGAGATCGGCCTTTTCGACGAAGCGGCCGCGCAGAAGGAGCGCGAAACGCGTCGCCGGGAGAAGGATCAGGCGATCGCGGCATTGCATCGCTGCGGCATGCACGAGGCAGGCGAAGCCTTCGACGAGACGGTGGCGGCGGGCATCCACCGGCTCGTGGCAATGGCGCCGGCCCGCCTGGTCGCAGCACAGATGGAAGACCTGCTTGGCCTGACCGAGCAGCCCAACGTTCCCGGAACGGTCGACACGCATCCCAACTGGCGGCGCAAGCTGCCGGTGACGATCGAGGAGCTGGAGGAGGTTCCGACGCTGCGCGCGGTGCTGGAGGGCCTTTCGCGGGAAAGGCCGCGCGCGCCATGAGGCAACCTTGCGCAACCTACCGTCTGCAATTCCGTGAGGGCATGACCTTCGAACGGGCGGCGGAGATCGTGCCGTATCTGGCGGAGCTGGGCGTCAGCCATCTTTATGCCTCGCCCATCTTCACGGCCGCGCCCGGCTCCACCCACGGCTATGATGTCGCCGACCACCAGCAGCTCGACCCGGCGCTGGGGGGTGAAGAGGGGTTCGGCCTTCTGGCGGCGGCGCTCAAGCAGCACGGCCTCGGGCTTCTGCTCGACATCGTGCCCAACCACATGGCGGTCTCGGCCGCCAATTCCTGGTGGTGGGACGTGCTGAAGCATGGCCGGGACAGCGCCTATGCGCAGCATTTCGACATCGACTGGAGCGCGCCGAAACTGCTTCTGCCGGTGCTGGGCGAACCCTATGGCGAGGCGCTTGGCGAAGGAAAGCTCCAGTTGAAGGTGGACGAACGGACGGGCGAGCCTGTTCTTTGCTACTACGAGCTGGCCCTTCCTGTCTCACCGGCCTCCTTGTCCGTGCTCCTCGGCGAGGAAGCCGGGGATGCGTCCGGACCGCGGGACGATGCGGCACGCCGCCAGTTGCTGGCCGACGCCGCCGCGCGGGCGAATGCCGACCAGCGCATGATGCACGAGCTGCACGAGGCGCAGGCCTGGCGGCTCGGCTATTGGCGCCTTGCGCGCGAGGCGCTGACTTACCGCCGGTTCTTCGAGATCGCCGACCTGATCGGCGTCCGGGTGGAAGATCGGGCTGTCTTTGCGGACGTCCACCGGTTGCCGCTGCGGCTCATCCGCGACGGCGCGGTCGACGGCCTGCGGATCGACCATATCGACGGGCTTGCCGATCCGAAGAGATATCTTGCCGAACTGGGCGAAGCTTCAGGAATCGATTTCGTCGTGGTCGAAAAGATCCTCGGGCAGAAGGAAGATCTGCGCGGGGACTGGCGTTGCGCGGGCGCGACGGGCTACGAGGTGGCGCGGCTGATCACCGCTCTCCAGGTGGATCCGGCCCATCGCGCGGCCATGACGCGGGGCTGGACCGGGTTCACCGGCGACAATCCGGATTTTGCCCGCCAGGTGCTTGCCGCCAAGCGCCGGATCCTGACCGTAAACCTGGCGGGCGAGCTCGACGGCCTCGTCAGGCTCGCCCACGAGATCGCGGCCGGCGATATCGCCACGCGCGACTTCGGCCGCGATGCGCTGCGGCTCGCCATCACGGAACTGGCCGCCGCCCTGCCGGTCTACCGAACCTATATCGACCGGGATGGACCTTCGGAGGAGGACCGGGCGCTGATCGACGGGGCCGCCGGCCGGATCGAACGCGGGCGCGAAGTCGAGGACGACCGGGTCGTCGCCTTCCTGTCTTCGCTCCTTCTCGAGCCGGCGGAAGGTTCCGCGCTCCGCGCCCACTTCATTGCGCGCTTCCAGCAGACGACCGGCCCGCTCATGGCCAAGGCCGTGGAGGACACCGTCTTCTACCGCTACAACCGGCTGATCGCCCTCAACGAGGTCGGTGGCGAGCCGGATGAATTCGGGCTCGATCCGCAGGCTTTCCACGATGCCATGAAGGAGCGGGCCGCGCGCTGGCCGCGCGCCCTCTCGGCCACCGCAACCCATGACACGAAGCGCGGCGAGGACGCCCGGGCCCGGCTGGCCGTGCTGAGCGAGATGCCGCAGGAATGGGCCGCCGCCGTGACGCGCTGGCATGAGGCCGCCGCCGACCTGCGCCGGGTACTGCGCCTGGGGCCGGCACCAAGCCGCGAGGCCGAATGGCTCCTCTATCAGGCGCTCGCCGGCGCGTGGCCGGCCGACCTTTCCCTGCAGGACGAGGCCGGCCTGCGGGATCTTTGCGACCGGCTCGTCTCCTTCATGGTGAAGGCGTTGCGCGAGGCAGACCGGCGCACCAGCTGGACGGACCAGAACGAGGGTTATGAAGCGGCGGTGGAGGCTTATGTGCGAGGCCTGTTCGAGCGCGGCAGACGCGCGCTGCTGCGCGACATCCGCGCCACAATAGCAACGATCGAGCCTGCCGGGATCGTCAACAGCCTGTCGCAGCTGGCGCTGAAGCTCACCCTGCCCGGCGTTCCCGACATCTACCAGGGGTGCGAGCTCATGGACTTCAGCTTCGTCGATCCCGATAACCGCCGGCCCGTGGATTTCGCCGCCCGGGAGCGGCTTCTGCAGGACGTGCGCGGCATGTCGGCGGCCGATGCGATGGCCCAGTGGCGGCAAGGCCTTCCCAAGCTCTGGCTGCTCGACCGGCTGCTCGGGCTAAGGCGCAGGCATGCCGATATCTTCGCCTCGGGCAGCTATGCGCCGGTGGAAGTGCATGGCGAGGAAGCAGCGCATGTCTTCGCGTTCGCCAGGATCCTGAACGGCCGCAGCGTGGTCGTCGTCATACCGCGCCTGGTCCTGCGCCATCTCGATACGCGCGACACGAGCTGGCTCGGCACCGCCTTCTCCGCCACCAGCCTTCATCTGCCTACCGAGGCGGCCTGGACCCATGGGCTGGACGGCGCCGCCATAAAGGGCGGGAAGATACCGGTCTCGACGCTATGGAAGGGGCTGCCGCTGGCCGTGCTGGAGCCTTGCTGACGCGATCTCGCACGCTCGGAAGCCGGTACCAACCTTTTCGCTAGTCCGTCTTCTCGGCCTCGCCTTCGTCGGCGGGGGCCGCGCGTTCTTTTGCGGCAGCCTTTGCCGCCAGCTTCCCGGCTTTCCTGACCGCCTTGATGCGGTCCCGTTCCTTGCGTTCTTGATCGTAGTTCGGTGCTCGCGCCATGCCGGCTCCTTCCCATGTTCACGCATGAATACGGAGATAAGGCCGGAAGCACAATGGCGGGAGGCGCAAAGCCGCTGCCACCGGCCCCGCGCCCGGCCTCCATCGGAGGTCAGTTGGCGCCCGTCTGTGTTTCGTCCGCAGGTTCGATACGCAGGATTTCGCCATTGTCCTCGTCGGTGGCGACGTAAATCGCCCCGCCTGGACCCTCCGCAACGTCACGCATGCGCAGACCGAGGCTTTCGAGCAGGCGCTCTTCGCCTGCTACCTCGTTGCCCTCCAGCTCAAGCCGCACCAAAGCCTGGGAGGCCAATCCGCCGACAAACAGATCGCCCTGCCATTCCGGAAAGGCATCTCCCTGGTAGAAGATCATGCCGGAGGGGGCGATGACGGGCGTCCAGCTATGCACCGGATCGACCATGCCCTCGGCATGGCGCAGCCCTTCTCCAACCGGCGTTCCGTCATAATTGACGCCGAGGGAGACGACCGGCCAGCCGTAATTTTCGCCCGGCTCGACGATGTTCAGCTCGTCGCCGCCCTTCGGGCCGTGCTCGATCTCCCACAATACGCCGGTTTCGGGATTGATCGCGGCCGCCTGTATATTGCGGTGGCCATAGGACCAGATCTCCGGCAGGGCGCCTTCCCGGCCGACAAAGGGGTTGTCCTCAGGCACCGAACCGTCGGGATTGATCCTGACGATCTTGCCGAGATGGGAATCGAGGTCCTGGGCCTGGCCGCGGAACCGCTCGTCGAAGCGTTCGCCCAGGGTGACGAAGAGATGCCCTTCGCCGTCGAACACCAGGCGCGATCCGAAATGCATGGTGCTGGGCAGCTTCGGTTGCTGGCGGAAAATCACCTCCACCTCGGACAGCGCCGAGGCATCCTCGCTCAGCGTGCCGTGTGCGACCGCCGTGCTGTTGCCGCCGTCGCCGGCTTCGGCATAACTCAGATAAACCAAGCGGTTCTGCTCAAAATCCGGATCCAGCACCACGTCGAGCAACCCGCCCTGGTCGCGCGCGTCGACCTCCGGCACGCCCTGGATCGGCGCCGAAACCTCGCCTTCGGCGGTGACGTGGCGGAGGTTGCCGGGCCGTTCCGTCACGAGCATGCCGCCGTCGGGCAGGAAGGCAATCGCCCAAGGGTGAACAAGGCCATCGGCGACGGTCTGCACGTGAATCGCAGGTCCTTCGGTCTGGAATACCTCGTCGACCGCCGCTGCAGGCAAGGTCATGAGGAAAGTGGCGGATGCGGCGACAAGATGGAAGGGTAGTCTGGTCATGGCAGGACTCTCCACGGTCTTGGCTGAATTGCGACAAAACGGCTGCAAGTGCCGGGGCCGATCGCGGCCGACTCCAGCCTAAGTGCCCAACCGACGGCAAAGTTCCGAGTTGAGGAAGAGATGGCGGGCTGGCCGAGCCGATGCCTGCGCCGGAGGGAACGAGGCCGGGTCTCCTTCAGTTGGGTTTGTCCAACGTCGAGGAGCAGACCGATGCTAGAGGAAAAACTGAAGGAAGCGATCGTCGAGGAACTGAAACGGCAAGGCGCCGTCAAAGCGGACGACCAAACGGACGAGAAGCAGGGAAGCAAAGTCAGGGTCGAGGGCGAAATCGACCTGGACGACCTTGCCATGGTGGTCGCCGGGGCGATGGCCGGGGGGCCGTAGCATTAAAGGCCGGTGGGTGGAAGCGGCGCAAATGGGCGGCTTCGATGCCCTGCAGCGGCTCTGCCCCCGGCAGGAACTCCCGAGGCCTAGCCGGAGCCGTAGAGAAAACCCGTGGCCGGGTACGCCACGGGTTCTCCTGTGCAAGCGGTCCTTGTCCCCAGATCAATTCACCGTTTCACAGAAACGCGAACTGATCTAACTACTTGAATATACGCGTTCCGGACGGAAAACCGGCTTCCACTTTTCCTAGAGTCGTCTAGCCGGTCTCCACCGCCACAAACAGTGGAGATTGGTCCCGCGTGATCCGCAGGAGCAAGGGACGGTCCTCCTCGACAGCCTCTTCCCAGGCATTTGCCAGATCCGCTGTCTCGCGCGTGGGTTCGCCACCTGCTTCGAGAATAACGTCGCCTGGTTGGATGCCGGCCTCCGAGGCGGGGCTGCCCGGCTCGACCTGTCGCACCATCACGCCGATGTTGCCCTCAAGATCAAGCTCGCGGCGGACCAGCGCCGGCAGTTCGGTGATGGCGACGCCCATGCGGTCCGCCTGCTCGTCTCCGCCACGACCTGCATCCGCGGTAACCTGCGGCGTGTCCCTGGAGCCGAGCGTCAATTCCACTTCGACCTCTTCCCCGTCGCGGTGGATGGTAAGGTTCGCCGTTTCTCCGGGATCGCGCTCGGCAACGGCCCGCGACAGCTCACGCGGATCTTCGATCTCCGCGCCGTCGAGAGCCAGCACGACGTCGCCTGGCTGCAGGCCGACTTCCGCTGCCGGGCTGTCCGGCTCGACCTCGGCGACAAGGGCGCCGCGCGCCGAATCCAGGTCCAGTGCCCTGGCCATCGCGTCGGTGACCGGCTGCAGGGTCACGCCGATGAAGCCGCGCTCCACCACACCCGTCTCGATCAGTTGGGAGGCGACATCCCGCGCGACCTCGGAAGGCACGGCGAAGCCGATGCCGATATTTGCGCCGATGGGGGAAAAGATGGCGGTGTTCACTCCGATCACCTCGCCCGCCGCATTGAACAGCGGCCCGCCCGAATTGCCGCGGTTGATGGAGGCGTCCGTCTGCAGATAATTGTCATAGGGGCCGGTGCGGATGTCGCGGGAGTGGGCGGACAGAACGCCCACCGTCACGGTGCCGCCAAGCCCGAACGGGCTACCGATCGCGATCGTCCATGCTCCCGGCTGAATCGCTTCCGAATCCCCCCATTGCGCCGTGGTGACATCTTCGGGGGCGTCGATTTTCAGCACCGCCAAATCGGTTGCCGGATCGGCGCCTATGAGCTCGGCCGTCTTGGTCGTGCCGTCCGACATGAGCACTTCGATCTCGTTGGCGTTCTCGATCACGTGGTTGTTGGTCACCACGTGGCCCTCCTCGCTGATGATGAAGCCGGAGCCGAGCGCGGCCCCTTCCCGGGGCGTGCGGCGATCCGGACGGCGGGGCATCATGAACGGCCGCGGAATGGCCTCCTGCAGCGATCGCTGCTCAACCGGCCGGCGCGCGGTGATCGCCACCACTGCCGGCGTCATTCGTTCCACAATTCCGGTGAAATCATCCGGCACATTCTGTGCCGTCTCCTGTGCCGGCGCGGGAAGCGGCACCACCGCAACGACGGCGACGACAATCGACGCCAGGGCGCCGCGCAGAATACTGGAAATCATTGTTTTCCTCCAATGGCTCGATGTTGAAGCGTCGGACCTTTCGAGAGCTTCGCGCGCCGTCGATGACCGCGAGGTACCGGCGGCTGTGCCGCCGAGAACGCATGCGCTCGCCCCCGATCCGACGGGCCGGCCGAAAGGAGACCGTGTCAACGAAGGGCGAGGCGGCGCAGCTACGCGCCGGTTTCCCGCATCGCGGCGTCGCCGCCCGACCGGCTCCCCCACCGAAAGGCTTCGGAACCGATTTGTTCCCGGACCTGTCGTCCGCGTCCGTGGCCGCTTCCCGGCCGGGCGTCCGGCTCAAGGGCAACTGCGGACGCGTGCGCCGTCATCGGCAGCGCAGAAGCTCGGCGCGATGCTGCTGGTCGCCGTTTTCCGGATAGACCAGCGTCATCCTGTCGGTGCTTTGCCGGATCAACGTCATCCCCCGCCATTCGTATCCATCGGGCGTGGCGCAACGGGTCGAAACCGTCGCTTCGGAGTTCTGCGTTTGGATGTCGCGGATGCTGCAGGTGGCGTTCTGGAAGCGGATCATCGTGTCCGTCACCAGAAGCGTCCCGTCGTTTCCGGCATCGGCCTGGCTCTCCGGACAGGCTTCTTCCGAGGGAGCCCACACCCCGTTCAACTGGACGAAGATGGTGGGTTTTTCGTCGATCTCATCCGTGTCGCTCTCGGTCACGGCCGGCCGCTCCTCTATCAGCACAGACGGCGCATCAGGATCGGCGTTATCCAAATCCGGAGCGTCTTGCGCCGAACCGGGCATGGCGGTCAGGCAGGTGGCGATGAGAGCATTGGCAAGAAGAAGGCGCATCGGGTTTCCTTTCACTCTGCAGGCCCGGTCTCAGGCCTCCGGTTTCCGTCGGCTCGTGCGTTCCCGGCAGCGGGCTGCCGCATCGCCATGCGCAGCGCTTCCGCCAGATGGAGCGCCTGCCGGCCGGTGGTCTGTGCAATCTGCTCGCGGCAACTGAAGCCGTCGGCGATGATCAGCGTGTCGGGCTCGGCTTTGCGCACCTCGGGAAGGAGCACGCGCTCGGCGCATTTGATGGAGACGTCGTAGTGATCGGCCTCGAAGCCGAAGGGGCCGGCCATGCCGCAGCAGCCGGCGTTGAGATCGCGATGGTCGAGGCCGAGCGCGTCGAGGACCGCGTTCTCGTCGTCCTTGCCCATCACCGCATGATGATTGCAGTGGAAGTGGACGAGGGCCTTCGCCTCGAGGCGGGGCGGCTCGAAGCCCTCCTTCCGAAGGAACTCGCTCAGCATATAAGTCCGATGGGCGAGCTTGCGCGCATCCTCGTCGTCGGGAAAGAGATTGAGGAGCTCGTCGCGAAATGCGGCAACGCAGCTCGGCTCGATGCCGACCAGCGGCACGCCGTCGCGGATCAGGGGCCGCAGATGATCGAGCGTCTGCCGCCAGAGCTTTTTCGCCCGGTCCAGCATGCCGATGGCATAGAGCGGCCGGCCGCAGCAGAGAGGGCGCGGCGGGATTTCCACCTGGTAGCCCGCCGCTTCGAGGACCTCGACGGCTGCCTTGCCGGGCTCGGGCGTCAGATAGTTGGTGAAGGTGTCCGGCCAGAGCATGACGCGGGCCCGGTCGGCCGCGCGCGACGATCCGTCAGGCGCAGCGCGGCCGTGGAACCAGCCGGTCAAGGTAGGCGAGGCGAAGGCCGGCATCTGCCGCTGGGGCGCGATGCCGCCCATGCGCTTCATCATCCCGGCGAACGGCTCGGTGCGCATGAAGAAATTGGCCGCCGCCGGCATGCGGGAGGCCATGCGCGCCCACCAGTAGATCAGGCCCATCGAATACATGTGCATCGGCCGCCGCCGGCCTTCGTAATAGTGGGCCATGAACTCGGCCTTGTAGGTGGCCATGTCGACATTGACGGGGCAGTCGCTCCTGCACCCCTTGCAGGCCAGGCACAGATCGAGCGCCTCGTGCACCTGGTCGCTGCGCCAGCCGTCCTTGATGGGCCCGCCATGGAGCATTTCGAACAGGCTGTGGGCGCGGCCGCGCGTCGTGTGCTCCTCCTCGCGCGTCGCCATGAAGCTCGGGCACATGACCTGCCCGCCGCGCATGCGGCATTTTCCGACGCCCACGCAGCGCGTGACCGCGCGGGCGAAGCTGCCGCCGTCGTCGGGATAGGCGAAATGGGTATCGACTTCCGGCGGCCGGTAGTCCGGCCCGGCCTGCAGGTGCGCCGTGATGGGGTAGGGATCCACCACCTTGCCCGGGTTCATCTTGCCTTGCGGGTCCCAGATAGCCTTGAACTCGCGGAAGGCCTGGACCAGCTCCTCTCCGAACATCTTTGGCAACAGCTCCGCGCGTGCCTGGCCGTCGCCGTGCTCGCCCGAGAACGATCCGCCATAGCTGACGACCAGGTCCGCCGCCTCGTCGAGGAACGAGCGCCACTTGGCCACGCCCGCCTGCGTCTGAATGTCGAAATTGATGCGGCAGTGGATGCAGCCCTGGCCGAAATGGCCATAGAGCGAGGCGCGATAGCCATAGCGGCCGAAGAGGGCCTTGAGATCGCGCAGATAGTCGCCCACCCGTTCCGGCGGCACGGCCGAATCCTCCCAGCCGGGCCAGTTGTCCTGGCGCCCGGGGACGAAGGCCGTCGCGCCAAGCCCGGATTCGCGGATGTGCCAGACGCTCTCCTGTTCGCTCGGGTCGGTGAGGAGCCGCGTTGCGGGCCGATTGCGGCTCTTGTCGAGCTTCGCCATCAGTTCGCGGGCCTGCGCTGCTGCATCCTCGTCATTGTCGCCGCCGAACTCGGCGAGCAGCCATCCGCCGCCTTCGGGCAGAAGGTCCAGTTCCTTCGTGTGCAGTCCCTTGCGCCGCATGTTCTCGATCAGCCGGGCGTCGACGGCCTCAAGGCCGACGGGCCCGCTCGCCAGCACTTCGGCAACGTGGTCGCCGCTGGCAAAAACGTCCGGGTATCCGATGACGAGGAGCGCGCGGGCGGGCGGGCTTTCGACGAGCCCGACGGTCGCCTCCAGAACCGTCACGCAGGTTCCCTCCGTGCCGACCAGGGCGCGGGCGACATTGAAGCCGTGCTCGGGCAGCAATTGCGGCAGGCTGTAGCCGGAGACGCGCCGGGGAATCTTCGGGTAGCGCTCCCTGATGAGGTCGGCATATTTGTCGCGCAGAGCCTTGAGCTTGCCGTAGATCTCACCCTTGCGCCCGCCCTGGCGGATGATCTCCTCCAGCTCCTCCTCGCTGGTGGGGCCGACCTTCATGCGCAGGCCGTCATAGGTGAGCACCTCCAGTTCGTGGATATTGTCCTCCGTGCGGCCCGAGCCGGCGCCCATCTTCTCCGCAAGCACGGAGTGAACGCCGCAGGAATTGTTGCCCACCATCCCACCGATGGTGGCGTAGGCATGGGTCGAGGTATCGAAGGCCACCGTGAGGTCGCGCGTCTCCACCTCGTTGCGCAAATCGTCGAAGATCGTCCCGCTCTGCACCCGCGCCCGCCTCTTGCCATAATCGATGTCGAGCACGCGGTTGTGGTACTTGGAAAAGTCGAGCACCACGGCAACATTGCAGGTCTCGCCCGACAGGCTGGTGCCGCAGCCCCTGGGCAGGACCGGCGCGCCGTGCTCGCGGCAGCAGGCCACGGCCTCGACGGCATCTTCCGCATCGCACGGGATCACCACGCCGATCGGCACCTGGCGGTAGTTCGACGCGTCGGTGGAATAGAGCGCGCGGTCCTCGCTGCGGAAACGGACTTCTCCGCGGATCCGGCGGCCGAGATCGGCGGCGAGCGCCGCGGCCGCTTCGTCCGAAAAAGGGGGTGGTGGCTCTGTGCGAACATTGGCCACGGGATTTTCTCCTCGGCAATGGGTTCAGATGGCGTAGCGGGCCGCTTCCTGGTCCCTGAATTCCAGGCCGAGGCCGGGGCGGGAAAGGTCGGGGCGGAGCGAACCGTCGACGGGCGGCGTGGCGCCTTCCAGAAGCATCTCCTCGATGCGCGCGTGATCGTGGAAATATTCGACGTGGCGGGCATTCGGCAGGGCGCAGCAGGGATGGGCGTGGAGGGCGGGCGCGGTGTGGGCCGAGAACGGAAGCCCGTGCGCCTGGCACAGGATGCCGGCCTGCATGAAGCCGGTGATGCCTCCACAGCGTGTCGCGTCCGGCTGCAGAACGTCCACCGCGCCCGCCTCGATCATGCGGCGGAAGTAAAAGAGGTCGTGTCCGTATTCGCCGGCGGTGACGTCCATTCCGGCAGGCGCGCGGTCGCGCAGAAGCCGCAGGCCGTCGAGGTCATCCGACGATACCGGCTCCTCGAACCAGCTCACGCCGTGCTCGCGGAACGCCTCCGCCTTTTCCAGCGCCTGCTTGCGATCATAGGCGCCGTTGGCGTCGACGAAGAGCTCGGCCTCGGGCCCTATCGCCTCGCGCGCCGCGCGGACGCGGGCAACGTCCTTCGCGGGGGAACTGCCGACCTTCATCTTGACGCGGGTGATGCCTTGCCCGACCCAGCCGCGAAACTGCTCCTGCAGGCGCTCGGGCGAATAGGTGGTGAAGCCGCCGCTTCCATAGACCGGGACCGCCTCGCGCACCTGGCCGAGAAGGTTTGCGAGAGACAGGCCCAGGAGCTTCGCCTTCAGATCCCAAAGCGCCGTGTCCACTGCGGAAATGGCCTGGAAGGCGAGACCGGCGCGGCCGAAATTGCGTATGATGCCGGCCATCGCCTCCCAGCAGGCGGAAACTGCCATGGCATCATGCCCCGTCGCGATTTCCGCGAGCTTCGTGCGTATCAGCTCGGCTGCCGCTTCATGGCTATAGGTATAGCCGAGGCCGCGCTCTCCGCCGGCATGGGCATGCACGACGATCATCGTGGTCGCATCCCAGCGCAGCGTCCCGTCGCCCTCCGGCCCGTCGGTCGGAACCCGATATGCGGCAACCTGGATGCGCTCGATCTTCGGCTGTTTCATTCGTTTCTCTGCACCAATGCCTGCATTCCGCCCTCCTCCCTCGATAGGCTCAGAACAAGGGCGACATGCTCAGGAAGGCCGCCTGCCGAAGGACGAGGGTGAAGACATTGAGTCCTAATGCCGGCTCGGCAGCACGCCTTGCGCAGCCTGCTTGAAGGACTGCCAGATGATGCCGATGGCCTCGGGATCGCCCTTGACGACGGCCTGGGCATATTTCTTCGCCTGCTCGTATGTGACGTGCGGCGGCAGCGGCGGCACCTTCGGGTCCGTCACCACGTCGAGGACGCAGGGCCTGTCGGCCGTCAGCGCCTCCTCCCAGGCCGAGCCCACCTCGTCCGGCGTCTCCACCCTGATGCCCTTGAGGCCGATCATCGCGGCGTAGCGGGCATAGTCGAAGGCCGGCACGTCCTGCGAATCGGGAAATTTCGGATCGCCCGCCATCACGCGCTGCTCCCACGTGACCTGGTTCAGGTCGCCATTGTTGAGCACCATGATGACCAGCCGCGGGTCGCTCCAACGCTGCCAGTATTTCGCGACGTCGATCAGACTGTTGTTGCCGAGCATCTGCATCGCCCCATCGCCGACCAGGCCGATCGCGACGCGGTCGGGATAGGCGAATTTGGCGGCCATCGCATAGGGCACGCCCGGGCACATGGTCGCCAGCCCGCCCGACAGCGACGCCTTCATTCCCGGCCGCAGCTTCAGGTCGCGCGCGAACCAGTTCGCGACGCTGCCCGAATCTGCGCTGATGATGCAATTGTCCGGGAGGCGCGGCGAGAGCTCCCACAGGACACGCTGCGGGTTGACGGGATCGGCGGCGCTCATGGCGCGCTCTTCCATCAGCTCCCACCAGTCGCTGACATTCTTCTCCACCTCGTCACGCCAGGAACGGTCTTCCTTGCGCTTCAGATGCGGAATGAGGGCCTGGAGGGTCGCCGCGCTGTCGCCAACCAGGTTCACCTCCATCGGGTAGCGAATGCTGAGCATGCGGCCATCGATGTCGATCTGCACCCCGCGCGCCTGGCCCTCGGGCGGCAGGAATTCGGAATAGGGGAAGCTGGAGCCGACGACGAGCAGCGTGTCGCAGCCCATCATCAGGTCGAAGCTCGGCCGGGTGCCGAGCAGGCCGATCGAACCGGTGACGAAGGGAAGGTCGTCCGGCAGAGCGGCGCGGCCGAGCAGCGCCTTGGCGACACCGGCACCCAGAATGTCGGCAACCTTGATGACCTCCGCGCCGGCATCCAGCGCGCCGGCGCCTATCAGCATGGCAACGCGCTCGCCGCCGTTCAATATCTCGGCTGCCTGTTTCAGTTCGGCCTCACCGGGCGCATGAGCCGGCTTGGCATAGCCCACGCCCGAAAAGAGTGCGCCGTGCTCGCGCGGCGGAGAGGAAACGGCGTCCATTTCCTGCACATCGTTGGGCACGATGATGCAGGTCACCGTGCGCTCGGCCTGCGCGATCCGCATCGCCCGGTCGACGAGATGACGCATCTGCGCCGGATCGGTGCACATGTGCACGTAGTCGCTGGCCACGTCCTTGAACAGCGAGATAAGATCCACTTCCTGCTGATAATTGCCGCCGAGCGACATGCGCTTTTGCTGTCCGACGATGGCGACCACCGGCGTATGGTCCAGCTTTGCATCGTAAAGGCCGTTGAGAAGGTGAATCGCGCCAGGCCCGGAAGTGGCGAGGCAGACGCCGGTCTCGCCGGTCCATTTGGCGTGGGCGCAGGCGGCGAAGGCGGCCAGCTCCTCATGCGCGGTCTGCACGAACTCGATCTTGTCTTCCGCCCGCCCGAGAGCGCCGAGGATGCCGTTGATCCCGTCACCGGGATATCCGTAGATGCGCTTGACGCCCCACTGGTTGAGACGGTCGAGCATGAAATCGGCGACCATTGCCATTGCTGTGTCTCCTCGGCACTCGATGATGGATTGGCTACTGGCCCAACTAGACCTGCGGCCGGAAGTTCCGCGCCGTCCGGCCGCGATCGTGAAAGGCCGAAACGCTCAGCTCTAAAGCTCAACTCTCCGGCCGTATGAGCACCAGACCGCTTTCGGGGTCGAACCGCTTCTGCAGATGCACGGGGCTTTCCGTCAGGATGATCTCCAGCGTCGGGCGCACGCGGGCCTCGGCAAGATGGCCAGCGAGCGCGGTGCCGTCGCGCTTGCCGAGCACGGTATGGATATGAATGGCGCGGCTGCCGTCCGGGGCCAGCGCGACGTCTCCGTTGAGCGAGGCCACCTCCACCTGCTCGTCCACCGGATTGCGGAGATAATCCTTCTTGTCCCAGTCGAAATAGGTGATGACGGCGCTGCTGAAGGCCCCGATGGCGGACAAGCCGGCCGCCGAGAGTTCTTCGCGCTCGGCGAAATCCTTCAGGCAGGCCATGACCTCGTCGCCGGTTTCCAGAACCAGCGCAAAGGTCCGCTGTCCGTCATTGCTAGCCAAAATCCTGCTCTGCATCCTGCAGCCTCCGATCGCGCCGTGAAGTGTCTGACCCAACGATGGGGAAGGGCCAATCGTTCCGCCCGGCCGCAGTCATTCCCGTGTGCGGCGGTTGGAACCCATCGTGGCAAGGGGGATTTTGGAAGTATGCCAAATTGGCATGTTTTGCTTTGGGGAGCCGATGACGCCCAGGATCGAAGACTACGCCCTTATCGGCGACAGCCACAGTGCCGCTCTGGTCGGTCTCAACGGATCGATCGATTGGCTGTGCCTGCCGCGCTTTGATTCCCCCGCCTGCTTTGCAGCCCTCGTGGGCGACTCCGAAAATGGCTGCTGGCGGCTTGCGCCCGCCGGGGAAACCTTCTCCTCCCGGCGCCGCTACAGGCCCGAAAGCCTTGTCCTCGAGACGGAGTTCGAGACGCCGGAGGGCAAGGTGAGGATCACCGACTTCATGGCCGTCGGAAACCCGGACCGTCATGTCGTGCGGCTGGTTACCGGCCTCGCCGGCAAGGTGCCGATGCGCATGGACCTGAGGATCCGGTTCGACTACGGCCAGTTGGTGCCATGGGTGAGCAGGGGTGAGGACGGGGCGCTGGTCGCGATTGCGGGGCCGCACCGGCTTGTCCTGCGCACGCCGGTGGAGCATCGCGGCGAGGATTTCAAGACCGTCTCCGATTTCACCATATCGGAGGGGCAGACGGTGCCCTTCCAGCTCGCCTACGGCCTATCCTACGCGGGTCCGGCGACAAGCCTGGACCCGTTCGAGGCCCTGGAGAGAACGGACCGCCACTGGCGGGAATGGGCCGGTATGTGCGATTATGACGGGCCCTGGAGAGACGCCGTCATCCGCTCCCTGATCACGCTCAAGGCGCTGACCTATGCGCCCACGGGCGGCATCATCGCGGCGCCCACCACCTCGTTGCCGGAATATATGGGCGGCAACCGCAATTGGGATTACCGCTTCTGCTGGCTGCGCGACGCCACCTTCACCCTCTTGTCGCTGATGGCCGCCGGTCACCGGGCGGAGGCGGAGCACTGGCGCAACTGGCTCGTGCGCGCCATCGCCGGCAAGGCATCGCAGGTGCAGCCGCTCTACACGATCATCGGCGAGCACCGGCTGGACGAATGGGAAGTGCCGTGGCTCGACGGCTTTGCCGGCTCCCGGCCCGTGCGCGTCGGCAACGCGGCCTCCGGGCATCTGCAGCTCGACGTGTTCGGCGAGGTGCTCGACGCCCTTCACCACGCCCGCCGCAACGATCTCGCCGCCACCGAGGAAAGCTGGGCGCTCCAGAAGGCGCTGCTGGAATATCTGGAAAAGATGAAGGACATGCCGGACCACGGCATCTGGGAGGTGCGGGCGAAGGAGCAGCATTTCACCCACTCGAAGGTGATGATGTGGGTGGCCTTCGACCGGGCAGTCTCGGCCGTCGAGGATTTCGGGCTGGACGGCCGCGTCGAGCTTTGGCGCAGCCTGCGCGAGGAACTGCACGCGGAGATATGCGAGAAAGCCTTCGATCCGGAAATCGGCTCCTTCACGCGTGCCTATGGAAGCAAGGACCTCGACGCCTCCGCACTCCTGATCGCGCCGGTGGGGTTCCTGCCGGCCACCGATCCGCGGGTGGTCGGGACGGTCGAAGCCATCCAGCGGCACCTCGTCTCCGACGGGCTGGTGCGCCGCTACGACACGGAGACCTCGCGCGACGGCCTGCCTCCCGGCGAGGGCGTTTTCCTGGCCTGCACTTTCTGGCTGGCCGACAATCTCATCCTCCAGGGCCGCGTCGAGGAGGGGCAGGAGATTTTCCAGCGGCTGCTTTCCATCCGCAACGATGTCGGTCTTCTGTCGGAGGAATACGATGCGCAGGCTGAAATGCAGCTCGGCAATTTTCCCCAGGCTCTATCGCATCTGGCCCTCGTCGACACGGCATACAATCTGCTCGACCGCAAGGCTCCGGCGCGAGAGCGCGGGAAGCATTCGCGCCACAGTTAAAGCGGCGGCGGGAGGCCGTCATTGCCGGAACTTTGGCGCGCGGTCGCTGTTCGAAAGATGCCGCGGCAGGCTTCAGGCGCTGCCTTGCGAGACCCATGTGACGAGCGGGAGGAGAGCCGATGCGACAATATCTGATGGAACTGACCAGTCCGGGTCTCACTCCGCGAGACCTGCGCCGCTCCCTGCAGGGGGACGACAGCCGCGAGATGGATTATCGCAGGGCAATCGTCGGCGTGTCGCTGGCCGGCATCGCCAGCATGGCGGTGGTGAGCCTGCTGCAGACGGGAATCGTGCGGCATCTGCCCGACCCGCCGACGCGGCGGCCCCATTTCCACTCGGACAAGGTGAATTCCTCCGAGGAGGCCTACAGCTACGGCATGCCGGACGGGCCGCTGGCGGTGGCGATGCATGCCGTCAACCTCGTCCTGGCGGCGGCCGGGCCGCCCGACCGGCACAGGCGGCGGCCCTGGGTTCCGATTGCCGCGGGCTTCGCCGCCGCCGCGCAGGCGGCTGTCGCGGCCAAATATCTGTTCTACCAGATGCCCAAGGTGGACAAGGCGTGGTGCCCCTACTGCATCGTCGATGCGCTGACCCATTTTGCCACCTTCGCGCTCACCTTGCCCGAGGCCCGCAAGGCTGCAATGCGGTGGCGGCGATGATTCCGGCCTGCCGGAACCAATGAGCGACATGTTTCAGATCGGCAGCCATGGGGCAGGATAGGCGGATCCCGGCCTGGGTCAGCGGCGCAGCGGTGCTCGGCGTTTTCGGTCTGCTGGTCTGGTCGGAGACGCGGCGGCCGCTGCGTGAGAAGCGCGAAGGCAAGGCCAGGCGCAATATCCGCAACATCGCCGTGGCGGCCATGAGCGCGGCCACCCTGCAGATGCTGGAAAAGCCGGTGATCGACCCGATCTCGAGACTGGCCGAACGCCGCCGCTGGGGGCTGCTCGGGCGGCTGCGCCTGCCGCCGTGGGCCGAGAACCTTCTTGCCGTCGCGCTGATGGATTACGGCCTTTATCTCTGGCACATCATGCTCCACCGGGTGCCCTTCCTATGGCGCTTCCATCAGGTGCATCACGCCGACCTCGACATGGATACCTCGACGGCGCTGCGGTTCCATTTCGGCGAGATGGCCGCGTCGGTTCCCTACCGGGCGGCGCAGGTCGCCCTTCTTGGCGTGGCGCCGAAGCCGCTTTCGATCTGGCAGACGCTCCTGCTCGTCTCCGTCATGTTCCACCACTCCGACCTGAAGCTGCCGCTGCGGCTGGAGCGCCGGCTTTCCCGGCTGCTCGTCACGCCGCGCATGCATGGCATCCACCATTCGATCATCGAGGACGAGGTCAATTCGAACTGGTCGAGCGGGCTGACTCTGTGGGACCGGCTGCACGGCACGCTGCGGCTCGACGTGCCCCAGAAGGAGATCGATATCGGCGTGCCGGCCTACCGCAGGCCGGAGGACGTCACCTTGCCGAAGCTCGTCGAAATGCCGTTCACGGAGCAGCCGCGGACGGATCTTCTCCCGTCCGGCGAAAAGCCCCGCCGGGACAGACACGACCGGGGCGGAGGCCTTGCGGAATAGCCATGTTTACAAGAGGCAGGCCGCAGGACCGCCCAGCGCCGTCCGCAGGAAGCCGGCCGGCCGCTCAGGCTTCCGAATAGGCGATGGTGGAGAGCAGCGCATTTTCGGCCTGGCGGCTGTCGAGCCGCGTGTGCTGAACCACCATCGGACCGTCGGAGACGAGGACGCTCGAGAAGGGCGTGTCACGCGGGATGCTCTCCGGATCCTCCAATTCGTTGAAGCGCAAATGCAGCGTCCGCCGCGGCGGCACCGAGACCCGGTAGGGGCCGACCGGCTCGCGGTCGGCAAAGTAGATGGTGATCTCGACGTGGATCTCGCGGTCGCCGGCGTTCAGGATGCACGCCGTTTCGTGGCTGGTCATAGCCGGAGCGGGCCCGGTGCTGCTTCCGGGGATATATCCTTCGGCGATCGCCCACTGGTTGCGTCCGATGGCCATGATGTCCTCTTCAAAGCGTGGCGTCGGTAGCGGTCGGAACACTTGTCCCGCCCACATGTTCCAGCCACGCCGAACGGTCGGAGCGCCGGGTGTCCATGAGGACGCTATGCAAGGGCGCTCCAACTTTTGAATCTACGCATCGGCGAATCCACACACCGGCCCGAAAATCGTTTCGGGCCGATGCTGTATCCGGCGCAAAGTTGCGCTGGCTGACCTGGCCTGCAGCGGATCCTTCAGTTTTTCGACGGCCGCAAATGCGAGGTGTCGTGCCTGTCAAAGGCGATATTGCCGTGTCTATCGACGATTTCCTCGGCGATGGCCCGTTCCAACTCGTCATCGGTCAAGGCAAGATCGGGCAGCGCGTATCGGGTGCGCTGCATCATGTCCGCAATGGAGACGGGCCGGTCGCTTCGCCGCCGTTGCAGGAATTCCTGCAGTGCTTGCTTGAGGGCTGGGGGAACCTTGTTCGTGCTGGTGTTTACCATGAAAGCCTCCCTTGGAACTCAATGATAGAAAATGCGCGCGCCCGTGCAAGGGATTTTTCGTTCACCTGACCGTCCGCCAGGGAAACCTGACCGCACACCGATTTTAAAGGGCCGGAACCTTTGGTGACCGCCACAGTTGGCGGGTCACCGGCCGGACGCGGCGTCACTCAACTCAGGACAGGAGGGAACGATGCAGATAATCCCAACCCGGGTTCACGGCATTCTCGATTACGCGATGGGCTTGCTGCTCATCGTGTTGCCCTGGCTGCTCGGATTCGCAGATGGCCAGGCTGCGCAGTGGGTGCCGGTCATTGTCGGGCTCGCGGTCATCGTCTACAGTCTTTTCACCGATTACGAGCTCGGGCTGGTCCGGCTCATTCCAATGCCCGTTCACCTGGGCATCGACGCTCTTGGCGGGCTTTTTCTCGCGGCCTCGCCCTGGCTCTTCGGATTCAGCAGCCAGGTCTTCTGGCCGCACCTGATCTTCGGCATTCTTGAAATCGGGGCGGCGCTTTGCACCTACCGCAGGCCGCAACGGGCGCCGGCCTGAGGAGCCTTCCGCCTGCAAGGCGGCGGCGCGGACGGATCTGCGCTGCCGCCTCGAGGGAAACCAACTGAGCGAAACGGTCGAAGCTGAAGTTCGTCCTATAAGAACGTGGCGACGATAATAACCACCGAGACGCCGATTATTCCGCCCAGGGCGGCGATCCAAAGCAGCATCCGCCGCTCGGCGGTCTGGGACTCGCGCCGGTCGCGTCCATCGAATTTGCTGCCGCCGTGTTGTTTGAACATTTGTCACGTCCGTCTGGTCGGGGCACTCCGTACCCTGCAGACAGAGCGTGCGGGGTTCCGGGCTATCAGTGAAAGATCGAGTTGCCGCCAGACGGGAAGGCCCAAGCGGAGGGCCGACGCATGCAGGGTATACCGGATTAACTCACCGCGACATGGGCGGGTTCAGGCCCAGCGTCTAGTGAAGACCATATCACGATGTCCGGCCGATAGCGAGCGTTGAAGATGAAGCTCCAGCCACATCCGCGAGGCATTGCGATCAAATCGGATAGTACAGCAGCAGACCTGAAGCGATGAAAATCAGCATCATTGCGAGCAGAAATATCGTCAGGCTGTGGTTCTTCATGGCGCGTGCCCTTTCCGGGCTTCTCGGGCCTTTATGGTCCATCCGCGGGCTATTTGCAATGCAACGGCAGCCGCCGCCGGCGCGGCGGCCGGGGCCGCAGGCACATCGCCCGAAGCCGTGGCCTGAGACATTGGAGGGTTCGGGGCCGCCGGTGAGCGCGGCAGCGGTCCCGGCTGCCAGGCACTGCCTTTGCCGGGCACTTCCTGAACGCCGGCCGCCGTGCATTCACGGTGCCCAACGGCGCTCCGGCGGTTGCCTTACCGTGTCGCGGCGGCCTGGGCGCTCATGAAGCCTTCGGCCCATTCCGCCGATTTGAGCAGCCCGCCGAACGGATAGAGATGCAATGAGACACTGCCATGGACGGCAGGATCGAGGCCTGCGGCGAGCGCCGTGACCAGCGGGTCCGGGCCGGCCGTCGACAGGACCCTGGTGATCGACACGCCGTATTTGGCCATGACCGAGGCGGAAGCGCCGACGCCGCAGCGCGCGGCAAAGCGCAACAGCGTGCCGACATTGCAGGGACCGGGCACGCCGATGCGCACCGGCTCATGGATGCCCGCCGCACGGATGCGTTCGAGCCAGGAGAGGATGGGCGCGGCGTCGAAGCCGAACTGCGTGGTGATGGACGCCTCAAGACCCTGCGCCTCGATCCGGGCCAGCTTGTCGCGCATCGCCTGCATGAGCTTGTCGGGCCCGATGTCGGGGTGACCTTCCGGGTAGCCGGAAATGCCGATGTGCCGAATGCCGTATTTTTCGAGGAGCCCGCTGCGGATGACTGCGAGCGCATCCTCGTAGGGACCTTCAGGCCGGGGAGGGTCGCCGGCGACGACGAATGCGTCGTCGATCCGCGCCTCGCGCGCCAGCGCTTCGAGGAAGCCTTCCAGCTCGTGCTGCGACCGCAGGCGGCGGGCCGAAATGTGCGGCACCGGCACGAAGCCGAGCCGGCGGACGGTTGCTGCCGCCTCGATGCGGGCCTGCAAATCCTCATTGGGCAGGAAGGTGACCGATATGCGCGTGCCTGCCGGTATCTTCAGAGCCGCCTGGGCGAGATTGTCGACATCCTTCGCCGTGATCTCCAGCGAATAATCCTCGATCAGATCGAGCGTGCGGGGCCGAGGGCCCTTCCGGATCGCCTGCATGAGCATCATGGTCTCCGCCTCCCGTCGGTCCCGCGTCCACGCCACATCGCCGCCACCGCGGTTGAGCAACTCTCCGGCCCTGCCTTGGCGACGATCGGAGCCAGCGCACCGCAACGACTCCATCTGCGTACATCTCGATCATGGGCAGTTGCCGACATGTATACACAGATTCCGATATATAGCGAGGATTTGGCTTTATCAACCGGAAATTCGCTGGTTTTGCATACATAATTGTCACGAATCTTGAGATGAGCGGTGTCACCTTCCGTTCCATGTATGCACAATGAGGCTGGATTCTTCCGGCGATTGGCGGCATGGTCGTGCCGCGCGTTGGCGGTGAAGGCGAAGGGGAAATTGCGGAAGATGGCGGAGACTGCGAGCACCACCCATACGATGAGGGCGTTGACCGAACTCAGAAGGCGGATCCTGAGCGGCGAGCTGCCGGGCGGGCAGCGGCTGTTCGAGGTGCCGCTGGCGGAGTTGCTGCAGATATCGCGCACGCCCGTGCGCGAGGCCATGTCGCGGCTCGCGGAGGAGGGGCTTTTGGACCGGGCCCGCGGCGGCGGCTTCGTCGTGCGGACCTTCGGCTTTTCCGACGTCGTCGACGCGGTCGAACTGCGCGGCGTGCTGGAAGGTACGGCAGCGCGGCTGGCCGCCGAGCGTGGCGTGGCGCCGGAAGCGCTGGCCGCCATCCGAGCCACCGTGGACGAACTCGATCTGTGTTTCGACAAAGATGGCGGCGACGTGGACTTCGAGGGCTATTCGCGATTGAACGCGCGCTTCCACGACCAGCTTGCCGGGCTTGTCGGCAGCGAAGTCGTGCGGCGCGAGCTGGAGCGCGTGAAGCGGCTGCCATTCGCTTCGCCCTCGGCCTTTCTGCCGGACAAGGTGGAATTCGCCACGCGCCGACGGTCGCTGCCCCTGGCGCAGGAGCAGCACCGCGCGCTGGTCGCCGCTATCGCTGCGCGTGAAGGCGCGCGCGCCGAACATATAGCGCGCGAGCATGCGCGCACGGCGCGGGCCGACCTCGAATACGTCCTGTCCAAGGATCGCAGCCTGATCGGCACCGTGCCCGGTCTGGCATTGGTCGTGGTGTAGCGCGGAGCGGCCCGGCGCGCGCCTGCCGCCCGCCTCGATGGCGGCGGTCCTCTACAGCATCGGCCCGAGAACCGGACTCGATTTTCGGGAAGCTCGATGCGTAGATTCAATGGTTTAGAGCGTCCTTTGTGCGTCTTGAAAGACGCACGGCGCTCTAGCCGCGATCTGGTTCTGCCGGTGACCCGCTCGTGTGTACACAGGGGCGGTTTCCGCTTGCAAATCCCGCCCGACTGCGCGAGAAATGTATACATGGTATTTCACGACAGGGAGGAAGAACTCGTGGCAAAACCCAGCTTGCAGAGCATTTTGGAAGAAAAGGGCAACATCGTTCCGGTTCTGCGGAATTCCAAAATCGGCATGTATGTATACCCGGTGGTGGCGGCGGAGTTCACCAACTGGCGCGACGAGCAGCGCGCCTGGCGGGATTCGGCCGTGCTGTTCGACCAGTCGCACCACATGGACGAGGTGATCGTCGAGGGACCGGATGCGGCCAAGCTGCTCGAGGGTCTGGCCATCAACAGTTTCGCCAAATTCGGCACCAACCGGGCCAAGCATTTCGTTCCGGTCACGCCCGAAGGCTATGTGATCGGCGACATGATCATGTTCCGCGAGCGCGAGGACAAGTTCATTCTCGTCGGCCGCGCGCCGGCGGCCAATTGGGTGGAGTTCCATGGCTCGCGCGGCAAGCATGACGTGAAGATCACGCGCGATCCGCGCTCGCCCTCGCGACCCGACGGCAAGAAGGTGGAGCGCGTCCACTACCGCTACCAGATCCAGGGACCCGACGCTCCGCGGGTTTTCGAGAAGATGCATGGCGGGCCCTTGCCGGACATCAAGTTCTTCCATGTCGACTGGATCAATATCGGCAGCCGCCGGGTGCAGGCGCTGCGCCATGGCATGGCCGGCGCGCCGGGCCTGGAAATCTGGGGGCCCTATGCGGAGAAGGACGAGATCCGCGACGCGATCCTCAACGCCGCCGAGGAGGCGGGCGTCGACCTGCACCAGGTCGGCAGCCGCGCCTATTCCACCAACACGCTGGAATCGGGCTGGATCCCGTCGCCGCTGCCGGCCATCTACACGGGCGACGGCATCATGAAGGAATACCGCGAGTGGCTGCCCGCCAATGGCTACGAGGCGACCGGCGCGATCGGCGGCAGTTTCGTGTCGGACGACATCCGCGACTATTACACCTCGCCCTTCGCGCTCGGCTATGGGATCTACATCAAGAACGATCACGACTTCATCGGCCGCGAGGCACTGGAGAAGATGAAGGACCAGCCGCACCGCAAGAAGGTGACCTTCGAGTGGAACGCCGAGGACGTGGTCGAGGTCATCGCCTCCGCCTTCCGGCCGGGCGAAGTGCCCTACAAGTGGATCGACTTCCCGCAGCCGAACTATGCCTCTTCGGGTTTCGACAAGATCCTGCGCGACGGCAAGCTCGTCGGTCTGTCCATGTTCAACGGCTACAGCTTCAACGAGCGCTGCGTGCTGTCGCTGGGCGTGGTCGACGACGACGTGCAGGAGGGCGACGTGCTGACGCTGGTGTGGGGGGAGCCGGACGGCGGCAGCGGCAAGACGTCCACCGAAAGGCACCGGCAGGCCGAGATCCGCGTGCGCGTCTCGCCCACTCCCTATGCCCGGGAAGCCCGCGAGAGCTATGCGGAAAGCTGGCGCACGAGGAAGACCGCCTGACGCCAGAGAAGAAGGGGCGATTGCCTATTCTCAATGGCGATCATACCCTGCCGGCCATGGCGGCGCCTTCACGCTTCGCCATGGCATAGCTGGAGCGCCGTGCGCCCATTCGGATGGACAAACGACGCTCTAACGCTTTGAAACTACGCATCGTGCTTTCCGGAAATAGATGCCGATCGACGGGCCGATGCCGTAGGGAAGACGACTGCTCCCGCCGCGATACCGGTGCCGCGCCGCCGCGGCGGGTGACGATTATCTGTAACTAAAACTTATGGGAAGGCAGCAGAACGAATTCTTCGCTGTGCCAAAACAGGCGTTACAGTCCGGCGGTTCGTGCGGACGGCGTCCTGCGCCGCCAGCGCTTACAAAGGGAGGAAGTCGCATGTTCAGGAAATCGCTATCGCATGGTTTGGCCACTCTGGCCTTTACGACCGGACTTTTGGCCGCCGCGGCCGTTCCGGCCTCCGCTGAAACCTTGAAGTTCGCCCATTTCGTCGCCCCGGCGCATGTCTTGACCAGTTCGGTCGTCGAGCCTCTGTCCGAGGGCCTGTCGGCGGATACGAACGGGGAACTCACCGTTCAGGTCTATCCCGGCGGCGAACTGGGCGCCGGTCCGCTGGAGCAATATGTGCGCGTCGTGCAGGGTGTCGCCGACATCGTGTGGGGCCTGCAGGGCTATACGTCGTCACAGTTCCCGAAGACTATGCTCGCCGAATTGCCGGGTGCCATCCCCGACGGCATGATGGGCTACGATCTTTTGTGGAACGCCTATGACGAGCACCTGGCCAGCGAGTTTCCCGGCACCAAGCCGCTGGCGCTTTGGACGTCGGAGCCCAACATCTTCATCATGAAGGACCACGAGATCCGCACGCCGGACGATCTCAAGGGGCTGAAGATCCGCGTCTCGGGCTCCATCGCGGGCCGGCTCGTGGAAGCGCTGGGCGCGACGCCGGTGCAGATGCCTGCCGGTGAGATATACAATTCGCTGCAGACCGGGCTGATCGACGGGGTCATCACGGGAGCCTCGGCCGTGGCGGACTTCAAGCTCGACGAGGTGGCCAACAGCTACACGATCGGGGCGCCGCTCGGCCAGATCACCTTCTACGTGGTGATGAACCAGGCCAAGTATGACAGCCTTCCCGACGGCTTCAAGGCGGCGATCGATGCCAATACCGGCATCGTCCTGTCGAAGAGCGCCGAGGATGCCTGGCGGGCGCGCGCGGCCGAGACCATCGAGGGGCTGAAAGCTTCCGGCGACAACACGGTGATCGAATTGACCGATGAAGAGGCGGCAGCCTTCGGCGAGTTGACCCTTCCGGTGACGGAAAAGATGGTCTCCGAGCTTGGCGCAGAGGAAGTCTTCGCCGCCATGCGGGGAGAGTGAGCGCCCCATGCTCACCGGGCTCAGGCGTCTTGCGGACAGGCTGATCGGCCTGTCCGCCATCATCGGCGCCATCGGCCTTCTGGTCGAGGTGGTGGTGATCCTGGCCGACGTCGTCGGCCGCTATTTCGGTGTGCCCCTGGCGGGCGCGCAGGATATCTCGCAGATGACGATGGTCATCGTCGTCTTCGGCGGCATGGCGCTCTGCGACAGGCTGGGCGGCCACATCTCGGTCGACGTGTTCGAGCCCGCCTTTCCCCACTGGCTGAACCGCTGGACGGATATCGTCGCGGCGCTGCTGGGCGCCGTCATCTTCGCCGGCATCGCCTGGACGGTATTCGAGAGCGCAAGGCTGTCGCAGATGCTGAACCTGTCGACCAACATCATCGGGCTGCCCAAATACTGGTTCCAGTGGACGCTCAGCGCCTTCGCCCTCGTCACGGCCTTCGGAATGCTGCTGCGGGCGGTGGAGATGGTGCTGCGCGGCGCCAGTGCCCCGCATGGGGGGCGGCTGGTATGAGCTCCATGACCATCGGCACCCTGGGCATGGCGATCCTGCTCATGCTGCTCGTGCTGCGCGTGCCGGTGGCGCTGGCCATGTTCGCGGTGGGCTTCGTCGGTATCGCCGTCCTGAACGGTCCGATGGCGGCCATGAGCCTCATGGCCTCCGAGACCTTCACGCTCTCCTCCTCGGCCGAGCTGGTCGTGGTGCCGCTCTTCATCCTGATGGGCAACGTCGCCACCGAGGCGGGGCTGAGCCGGCGGCTCTACGACGCCGCCTATGCGGTGATCGGCTCCATCCGCGGCGGGCTCGCCTCGGCCACCGTCATCGGCTGCGGCGGTTTCGCCGCGCTGTCGGGCTCGTCCGTCGCCTCCGCGCTGACCATGGGCAAGGTGTCGCTCGCGGAGATGGACCGCTTCAACTACGATTCGCGCCTTTCGACCGGCGTGGTGGCGGCCGGCGGCACGCTCGGCATTCTCATCCCGCCCTCCACGGGCTTCGTCATCTATGCCATCCTGACCCAGCAATCCATCGGGCGGCTGTTCCTGGCCGGGGTCCTGCCCGGCCTGCTGCTCTTGACGCTGTTCGTGCTGACGATCAGCCTTCTGTGCCTGGTGAACCCGAAGCTCGGTCCGGCCGGCCCGCGCACCAGCCTGTCGCAGAAGGCGCAGGCGATAGGCGGCGCTGCGCCCATTCTCGGCATCATCCTCCTGACCATCGGCGGCATCTATGGCGGCATCTTCTCGCCCGTCGAGGCGGCGGCGGTGGGGGCGGGGCTGGTGATACTGGTGGGCGCGGCGCTGGGAAAGCTTTCGCTGCGCGCGCTGTGGAGCGCGACGCGGGATTCGGTGGTGACCACGGCCACGGTCATGCTGATCCTGATTTCCGCGCACATGATCAACCCCTTCCTGGCGCTCAGCCAGATCCCGCAGGCGCTGGGCGAGTTCCTGGCCGCCCTGCAGATGCCGCCCATGGGCGTACTGGTGGTGATCCTTGCCTGCTATCTTGTGCTTGGCTGCTTCCTGGAAGGCTTTGCCATGCTGGTGCTGACCATGCCGATCTTCTTCCCGGTGATCATGCAGCTCGGCTTCGACCCGATCTGGTTCGGAGTGCTGGTCGTGCTGACCCTCGAGATGGGGCTGATCTCGCCGCCTGTCGGGGTGAATGTCTTCATCGTGAAATCGGTGGCGCGCGATGTGCCGCTCGGCAGGATCTTCGCCGGCGTCTTTCCCTTCTGGCTGGCAATGCTGGCGGCGCTGGCGCTGCTCGTCGCCTTTCCGCAGATCGTTCTTCTGCTGCCGAACACCATGATCAACTGAGGAGATCCGCGAGCGAGATGAGTGAACCCTGCTACGACGTGGCCCATCTGGGGCATCTGGAGATCTACTCCGACCGGTTCGAGGAAAGTCTCGACTTCTTCACCCGTGTCTATGGGCTGACCGAGAGCGGGCGCGAGGGCGACAGCGTCTATCTGCGCGCCTTCGACGATTACGAGTATCACACGCTGAAGCTGACGCGGCACGAGACCACCGGGCTCGGCCATGTAGGCTACCGCGCCTCCTCGCCCGAGGCACTGGAGCGGCGGGTGAAGGCGATCGAGGCGATGGGTTGCGGCATCGGTTGGGTGGACGGCGATCTCGGGCACGGCCGCGCCTATCGCTTCACCGATCCGGACGGCCATGTTTTCGAACTCTATTACGAGACCCGCGACTACGAGCCGCCCGAGGACCAGAAGCCGGCCCTGAAGAACATCGCCCAGAAATATCACGGCCGCGGCGTGTGCCCGCGCCGGCTCGACCATTTCAACCTCCTGGCGCAGGACGTGGACGCGATCCGCGACTTCATGACGAGGGCGCTGGGCGCCCGCGTCACCGAGCAGATCCAGCTCGACAGCGGGCGCCTCGGCGGCTGCTGGTTCACGGTCAACAACAAGAGCTACGACGTGGCCTACACGCAGGATCACTCCGGCGCGCGCGGCCGCTTCCACCACATCACCTATGCGGTGGACCAGCGCGAGGACGTGCTGCGGGCCGCCGACATCTTTCTGGAGAACGGCGTCCATATCGAGACCGGACCGCACAAGCACGCGATCCAGGGAACCTTCTTTCTCTACGTATGGGAGCCGGCCGGCAACCGGGTGGAGGTGGCCAATGCCGGCGCCCGCCTCATCCTGCGGCCCGACTGGAAGACGATCACCTGGACGGAGGCCGAGCGCAGGAAGGGCCAGGCCTGGGGGCTGAAGACGATCGAGACCTTTCACACCCACGGCACGCCGCCCGTGGGCGAGGATTAGAAGCGGAAACAAGGAGAGCATATGGCCAAGACCGCACTAGTGATAAGCGCCCATTCGGCGGATTTCGTCTGGCGCTGCGGCGGCGCGATCGCACTGCATCAGGACAAGGGCTACGAGGTGACGGTCGTCTGCCTTTCCTATGGCGAGCGCGGCGAAAGCGCCAAGCTGTGGAAGCAGGAAGGCATGACGTTGGACAAGGTCAAGGCGGCGCGGCGCAAGGAGGCGGAGAACGCCGCCACCGCGCTCGGCGTCCACGACATCCGGTTCTTCGATCTCGGCGACTACCCGCTGGAGATGGACCGCGAGGCCAAGTACCGGCTGGTCGACGTCATCCGGGCCGTCCAGCCTGCCTTCATGCTGAGCCATTCGCAGTACGACCCCTACAACACCGATCACATGTATGCGACGCAGGTGGCGCTGGAAACGCGCATGATCGCCCAGGCCTGGGGCCACAATCCGGGAGAGAAGGTGCTGGGCGCGCCGCAGCTTTATCTCTTCGAGCCGCACCAGACCGAGCAGATGGGCTGGAAGCCCGACGTCTTCCTCGACATTTCCGCGGTGTGGGACAAGAAGCGCGCCGCGATCGAGTGCATGCAGGGCCAGGAGCACCTGTGGGACTACTACACCAACGTCGCCGTCAATCGCGGCAATCATTTCCGCCGAAACTCCGGCGGCCAGGCGGGCGGGCGCGCGGCCACCCATGCCGAGGGCTTCCAGTCGGTCTTTCCGCGCACCGTGGATGAACTGTGATGGCCGGCATCGTTGTACAGAACATCGAGCGCGCCGACCCCGACATCGTGCGGCGGCTGGGCGCCTGCGGGGTGGCGACGGTGCATGAGGCGCAGGGGCGCAAGGGCCTGCTGGCATCCTATATGACGCCGATCTACCGGGGCGCGGCGGTCGGCGGTTCGGCGGTGACGATCTCCGCTCCACCGGGCGACAACTGGATGCTCCATGTGGCCATCGAGCAGGTGAAGGCCGGCGACGTGCTGGTGCTGGCGCCCACCTCGCCCTCGGAGGACGGATATTTCGGCGATCTTCTGGCCACCTCCATGCAAGCGCGCGGGGGCCTTGGCCTCGTCATCGATGCCGGCGTCCGCGATATCGCCGACCTGACGCGCATGGGCTGTCCGGTCTGGTCCAAGGTCGTGCATGCGCAGGGGACGGTGAAGGAGACGCTGGGCTCGGTGAACGTGCCGATCGTGTGCGCCGGCGCCCATGTGCGGCCGGGCGACGTGATCGTCGCAGACGACGACGGGGTCTGCGTGGTGGCGCGCGAGGAGGCGACTTCGGTGCTGGAGAAGGCCGAGGCGCGCATCGCCAATGAGGAGGCCAAGCGCAAGCGGCTGGCCGCCGGCGAACTGGGCCTCGACATCTACGACATGCGTGCCCGGCTGGCCGAGAAAGGGCTGAAATATGTCTGAGCATCGCTTGTCGCCGGCCGACGGCGTGCGCTGCGTGTGGATGCGCGGCGGCACCTCCAAGGGCGGCTACTTCCTGGCGGACGACCTGCCGGAGGACCGCGATGCTTTCCTCCTGCGGGCCATGGGTTCGCCCGATCCGCGCCAGATCGACGGCATGGGCGGCGGCGATCCGCTGACCTCCAAGGTCGCGGTGGTGAGGCGCTCGGCGCGGGCGGAGGCCGATGTCGACTATCTGTTCCTGCAGGTCTTTGTCGACCGTCCCATCGTCACCGACAGCCAGAACTGCGGCAATATCCTGGCCGGCGTCGCACCATTCGCCATCGAGCGCGGCCTGGTGCCGGCGCGCGACGGGCAGACCGAGGTGCGCATCTTCATGGAGAACACCGGCCAACTCGCCGTGGCCACGGTGGCGACGCCGGGAGGGCGCGTGACCTATGAGGGCGGTGCGCGCATCGACGGCGTGCCGGGCACGGCGGCTGCCATCCCGATCGCCTTCGAGGACACGGCGGGCTCGTCCTGCGGAGCGCTGCTGCCGACCGGAAATGCCGTCGACACGGTGGAAGGCACCGCCTGCACGCTGATCGACAACGGCATGCCGGCCGTTGTGCTGAAGGCGGAGGACATGGGTATCGCCGGCGACGAGACGCCGGCCGAGCTGGAGGCGGACGAAGCGCTGCGCGCGCGGCTGGAAGCGATCCGGCTGGCTGCCGGGCCGATGATGAATCTCGGCGACGTGGCGGAGAAATCCGTGCCGAAGATGACCATGGTCTCCGCCCCGCGCGCCGGCGGCGCCATCTCGACGCGCAGCTTCATTCCGCATCGCTGCCATTCCTCGATCGGCGTGCTCGGCGCCGTCAGCGTCGCCACCGCCTGCCTGCTGCCGGAAGGGCCGGCGGCAGAACAGGCGGCGGTTCCGGACGGCGACGAAAAGCACCTGTCGATCGAGCATCCGAGCGGCGAGATGAGCGTGATCGCCACCATGCAGGACGGCGCGGTCGCGCGCGCGGCGATCCTGCGCACGGCGCGCAAGCTGTTCGACGGCGTCATCTTTGGCCAGGGCTGACATGAGCGACTGGATCCTCACCCTGAGCTGCGACAACCGGCCCGGCATCGTCGCCGCCGTCGCCGGCCGCCTGGCGGCGCTCGGCGGCAACATCACCGAGGCACATCAGTTCGACGACGCGATGACCGGCAGGTTCTTCATGCGCGTCGCCTTCGAGCTCGAGGCGCCGGTCGAGGCCTTGGAGGAGGGATTTGCCGAGGATGTGGCGCTGTTCGGCTTCGACTGGACGCTGCGTCCGGCCGGCGCTCCCCGGCGCGTGCTCATCCTCGTGTCGAAATTCGACCATTGCATGGGAGACCTGCTCTACCGCACGCGCATCGGCGAGTTGAACATGGAGGTTGCCGGCATCGTCTCCAACCATCCGAGCGAGGTGCTGAACCTGACGCTGCATAACGGCATCCCCTACCATCATTTCCCGGTCACAAGGGAAAACCGGCGCGAGCAGGAAGCGCGCATCAAGGCGGTGATCGAGGAGACCGGGGCCGAACTGGTGGTGCTGGCGCGCTACATGCAGATCCTGTCGGACGAATTCGCCGAGTATCTGTCGGGGCGCTGCATCAACATCCATCATTCCTTCCTGCCCGGCTTCAAGGGCGCCAAGCCTTATCACCAGGCGCATGAGCGCGGCGTCAAGATGATCGGCGCGACAGCGCACTACATCACCGGGGATCTCGACGAGGGTCCGATCATCAGCCAGGACGTCGAGCATGTCAGCCATGCCGATACGCCAGACGATCTGGTGCGCAAGGGCCGCGACATCGAGCGCCGCGTGCTGGCGCAGGCGATCGCCTGGCATATCGAGGACCGGGTGCTTCTGAACGGCTCCAAGACTGTGGTGTTCCCGAAATGACGACGGACGGACGGCAAATGAAGCGGATAGGCTTTCTCGGCTTCGGCGAGGCAGCGCGGGCCTTCCGCGCCAGCCTCGCCGCCCGCGATCCCGCGCTCCGCTTCCTGGCCTACGACATCCTGCTGCGCGAGGAGGCCGCTGCGCCGCAGATGCGCGCGGCGATGGCGGCCGAGGGTGTTGCCGCCTGCGATCCCGCCGGACTTGCGGAGGCCGACTGGTTGTTCAGCGCCGTGACGGCCGACCAGAGCGTCGCCGCGCTGCGGGAAGTTGCACCGTATCTGCGGCAGGGGCAGCTCGTCATCGACATCAACTCCGTCTCGCCCGCCCGCAAGCGCGAGAGCGCGGCCATGGCCGGCGCCCGCAGTGCGGCCTATCTCGACATGGCCGTGATGGCGCCCGTGCATCCGCACGGGCACCGCACGCCGGTCCTGATCGCCGGGGAGGCTGCGCATCAGGCCGGCCCGGAGCTTGCCCGGCTCGGCTTCGATTTCGACGTCGCGGGGCCGCATGTGGGGCAGGCGACGGGGATAAAGCTCGTCCGCTCGCTGTTCGTCAAAGGGCTGGAGGCGATCACCGTGGAGACGCTGCTGGCGGCGCAGGCGGCGGGCTGTCTCGACCAAATCCTGCAGTCGCTCGGCCGCAGCTTTCCCGGCCTCGGCTGGCCCGATTTCGCCGCCTATGAGTTCGAGCGCACGCTGCGCCACGGCCGCCGCCGGGCCGCCGAAATGCGCGAGAGCGCGGCCGCCATGAGAGAGCTCGGCCTGTCCGGAGACATGGCCGAGGCCATTGCCGGCGTCCAGGACCAGATGGGCGCCGCGCCCGCGCCGCCGCCGGCCGCCGACAATCTTGCAGAAGGCATCGGCGCCGTGTTCGCGGCGCGCAACGTCAAGGGAGGCAAGGCATCATGAGCTACAGATCGCTCGAGGACAAACTGCAGGCCGTGGGCAATCCGGCCGTGATGATGCAGAACGCGCCGACGGGGCGCTACGTCTATCCGATCCCGGCAGAATTCACCAATTGGATGGAGGAGCAGCGCGCCTGGCGCGAGAGCGCGGTCCTGTTCGATCAGTCCTTCCATATGACCGACCTTTACGTGCGCGGCCCCGACACGATCCGTCTCCTGTCGCATCTTGGCGTCAACAGCTTTTCAGGTTTCGGCAGAGGCAAAGCCAAGCAGTTCGTCGCCTGCAACCACGACGGCTATGTCATCGGCGATGTGATCTGCTTCGGCCTTGAGGACGATGCGGTGAATCTCGTGGGCCGCCCGCCGGTGCCCAACTGGGTTCAGTATCACGCAGAGACCGGCGGCTACGACGTCACGGTCGAGCGCGACGAGCGTACCGCCGACAATCCCGACAAGCCGCGCCGCATGTATCGCTACGAGGTGCAGGGCCCCAACGCCATGCGCATTCTGGAGGCGGTCAACGAGGGCGGGCCACTCGTCACGAAATTCTTCAATATGGGCGAGATCACGATCGCCGGTTGCAAGGCGCGGACACTGGCGCACGGCATGAGCGGCGCCAAGGGGCTGGAGCTGTTCGGGCCGTTCGAGGATGGGCGGAAGGTCAAGGCGGCGCTGCTGGCGGCGGGCGAGCCGCTCGGCCTCAAGCAGGCAGGCTTCCGCGCCTATTCGACGGTGGCGATGGAGTCCGGCTGGATCCCCTCGCCGCTGCCGGCGATCTATACGGGCGGGGCGATGAGACCCTACCGCCAGTGGCTTGCCGGCAACGGCTTCGAAGCCACTGCCTCCATCGGCGGCAGCTTCCAGTCCGATAATGTCGAGGATTATTATCTTACGCCCTGGGACCTGGACTATGGCAGGCTCGTCAAGTTCGACCACGATTTCATCGGCCGCGCCGCACTGGAGGAGATGGCCGACAGGCCGCACCGCACCAAGGTCACGCTGGTCTGGGACAAGGCGGACGTGCTGAAAGTATTCGCGGGCATGATGGAAGAGGGCACGCCGCCCAAGCTCATGGAAATGCCCGCCGCCCACTATGCCGCCCACCCTTACGACCAGGTGCTGGCCGGCGGCCGGCTCGTCGGCTTTTCCACCTATCCCGTCTACACGGCCAATGAGCGCGCATGGATATCGCTGGCAATGGTGGAGGGCGCGCTGTCGCAGCCCGGCACGAGGCTCACCGTGCTGTGGGGCGAGGCCGACGGCGGCACCGACAAGCCCGCCGTCGAGCCGCACCGGCAGATGGAGATCGGCGCCGAAGTCCACCCTTGGCCGATCCACGAGGCGAGCCGCAGGGAATATCGCAATCGGGCGTGATTTCCGGGCGATCTGCGGCGGGAGGAAAATCACCGCCGCCAGCGCAAATGCGGTAAAGGCAGAAAGACGGAGCGTAGAAAATCAATCTGGTTGCGAGATGCGCTCTGCGCTCGACCGGGCAGGTGCCCGGCGCCTTGCGGGAGGGCTGTCTGGTGAAAGACTATCCGAACCTGCGCCATGTGCGCCTGTTCTGCGCCTGCCTGCAGCGCGGATCGGTCAGCCGCGCCGCCGAGGAGATCGGCCTGACGCAGGCGGCCGCTTCGCAGGCCCTGGCGCGGTTCGAGGCGATCTTCGGCAGGCGCCTGATCGACCGGCAGAACGGCGCCCCGGCCGCGACCCCCGAGGGGCGGATCGTGCTGGCGCGGGCAAGGCGCGCGCTCGACCTGATACAGGCCGGATGCGGGCGCCTGCCGGGGGCGGACCGGAACGCGGCCTCCCGGCTCACCATCGCGCATATGCGGGCGCTGGCGGCCTTCGCGGCGCGCGGCAGCTTCAGCGCCGCGGCCCGGCTTCTCGGTCAGTCGGAGCCCGCCGTGCATCGCGCGGCCCGCGACGCGGAAGCCTCCCTCAATGTGCCGCTGTTCGAGGGCGCGGGGCGGGCGATCAGGCTGTCGCCGCTGGGCAGGTCCGCCGCCCGCTGGTCGCGCCTGGCGCTGAACGAGCTGGAGAATGCGGGTGCCGAACTGGGCGAGTCCGAGGGCCGTTTCGAGGGGCGCGTGCCGGTCGGCACGCTGCCCCTGACGCGTACCAGCCTCGTTCCCCGCGCCATCGCCCGCGTCGCCTCGCGCCACCCGCAGGCGCAGTTCGAAATCGTCGAGGGACGCTACGACGCCCTGGTCGGCGACCTGGAGGACGGGCGCATCGACCTGATCGTCGGCGCCCTGCGCGGCGCGTTTCCGGCCCGCTCGCTGGTGCAGGAGGATCTGTTCACCTATTGCCTGGCCGTCGTCGCCGGCCGCGGCCATCCGCTTCTGGACAGGAACGGCCTGTCGATCGCGGATCTGGCCGACTATCCCTGGGTGGTGGCGCGCGAGGGCACGCCCTCGCGCGAGGTGTTCTCGCAGATGGCGGCCCACTTCCCGCCCGACCGGCCGCCGCGATGTACGGTCGAGGCGGGGTCGCTGGTGGCGATCCGCGGCCTGCTGCTCCATTCGCACCATCTGGCGCTCCTGTCGCGGCACCAGATACGCTACGACATGGAGGCGGGTTTTCTGCGCCCGCTCGATGTGGAGCTGCCACCCCATGCCCGCTCGGTGGGCATCACCTATCGGCGGCACTGGATGGCGACCGCGCTGCAGGCCGAGTTCATCGATGCCCTGCGCGACGCGGCGGCCGAAGCCGGAGCGTGAGCGGCACCACTCACGATAAACGTTGACCGCAACAAAGGAGACGAAGCCGTGACGACCATGACACCACCGTTCCGCGCCGACCATGTCGGCAGCCTGCTGCGCCCTCCCGCCGTCAGGAAGGCGAGGGCGCGGGTCGAGGCAGGGGAGCCGGGGGCAGCCGAGGCGCTGCGCGAGGCCGAAGACGCGGCGATCCGCGAGGTGATCCGCATGCAGGAGGAGGTGGGTCTGCCGGCCGTCACCGACGGCGAGATCAGGCGTTCCTGGTGGCATTACGACTTCATGGGCATGCTCGACGGGCTCGACATCGTCACCCGTGAAGGGGACGGCATCCAGTTTCACGGGGTGAAGACCAAGCCGAAGGTGCCGGTCGTCAACGGCAGGCTGGATTTCCCCGACGACCACCCGATGCTGGACCATTTCCGCTTCCTCGCCGCCAACACCAGCGTGACGCCGAAAATCTCCATCCCCGGCCCGAGCTGCTGCCACTACCGGCTGGAGCCGGGGGACATCCGCGTGAAGGAATATGCCGAGGACGCGGAGGCCTATTTCGCCGATCTGGTGAAGACCTACCGCAAGGCGGTGCGGGCCTTCTACGATGCGGGCTGCCGCTATCTGCAGATGGACGACATCTACTACGCCTATCTGTGCGACCCGAAGATCCGCGCGGCGTGGCAGGAAAAGGGCATCGACCCCGACTGGCTGATCGACCGCTATGCAAGGATGATGCACGACGCGATTGCCGACCGGCCCGAGGACATGGTCATCGCCATGCATATGTGCCGGGGCAATTTCCGCTCCACCTGGGTTGCCGAGGGCGGCTACGACCCGGCGGCGGAGGCGATCTTCAACAAGACCGGCGTCGACGTCTTTTTCATGGAATACGATACCGAGCGGGCCGGCGGGCTGGAACCGCTGCGGCTTCTGCCGAAAGGCAGGCAGCGGGTAATGGCCGGCTTCATCACCACGAAAACGCCGGCGCTCGAAAGCCTGGACGATCTGAAGCGGCTTTTCGACGAGGCCTCGAAATTCGTCGACATCGACCAGCTTGGAATCGCCCCGCAATGCGGCTTCTCCTCCACCGAGGAGGGCAATGAGCTGACGATGGACGACCAGCGCCGCAAGCTGGAGCTGGTGGTGAAAGTGGCCGAGGCGGTTTGGGGCGGGGTGGCGTAGACCGGTTCAGGAAAAGAACCGGCTTTTCCGCCGGGAACTGCGTGGAACCAGACGGCTGGATCGTTTCGCCGCCTTCCGGACATGGCGAAACGGTCCAGCGTCTGGTTCGGCCTTACCCCTGCGGCCTGTGCGGACCGCGGCCATGCCCGGGCAGGCCGATCACCCGCGGCGAGCCGGCGTAGAGCTCCTCGACCAGTGCAGCACGGTTGGCGAGCACGGCCCGCTGGTTCAGCGATCCCTTGTCCGTCACCTCGCCGGCCGCCATCGAGGGCGGCTCTTCCACCAGCAGAAGCCGGCAGACGCGGTTGGACGAGCCGGTGGCCTTGGCCGCGAAGCTTTCCAGCAGGCCGCGCAGCCGGGCGTGGTAGCCGGGGTCCCGCGCCTCATCCGGCTGGCGCGGAAAGACGAGCGCGCCGAGATAGGGCCTGTCCGGGCCGGCGATCGCCGCGTCGCGGATCGCATCGCCGAAATGATCGACCAGCGCCATGCGCAGCGCTCCAGTGCTCACCCAGGTGCCGGTATCGAGCTTGAAGTTCTCCGCCGTACGGCCGTCGAACAGGAAGCCTTTGGTCAGATCGTCGGGATCGACCGGCTTCAGGGCGTCGCCGAACTTGTAAAATCCCTCCTCGTCGAAGCACTGCTTCGAAAGCTCCGGCCGGCGCCAGTAGCCGGACATGACGTTCGGCCCCTTTACCCGTGCATCGTATTTGCCCTCGAACGGCACGAGCTTCAGGGTCACGCCGGGAATGGGCAGGCCGACATTGCCGGCGGTCTCCTGCGGCCAAATGCAGAACAGCGCGGCCGGCGACGTTTCGGTGGCGCCGAGCCCCGAGCCGATGAGGATGCGCATGCCGGTGGTCCGCACCGCCAGTTCCTGCAACGCATCCCAACTGGGCTGCGACAGCGAGGCGCCGGCATACCACAGCATCTTGAGCCGTCTGAAGAATGCCTCGCACAGCCCGGCGTCCTCGCGCAGGAAGGGGATGAGCGCGTCGAAGCCGGTCGGAACGTTGAAATACCAGGTGGGAGATACCTCCCGCAGATTGCGCACCGTCCTCGCGATGTCCGCCCTGGTGGGGCGGCCGTCGTCGACGTAGAGCGTGCCGCCGTTCATCAGCACCGACAGGAAGACGGAGTTGCCGCCGGCCGTGTGGTGCCAGGGCAGCCAGTCGAGGATCTGCGGCGGCTCGGTCTGGAAGTAGGCGTAGGCCATGCGCAGCATCGCCTGGTTGGAGCACAGCATGCCGTGGGTGTTGGGCACGGCCTTGGGGCTGCCCGTGGAGCCCGAGGTGAACAGGAACTTCGCGATCGTTTCCGATCCCACCGCTTCATGGGCGGCGTCGACGGCGCCGGTGGGGCGGGTGTCGAGCAGCCGCTCCAGCGCAGCGGCGCCGGCGGCCGGCGTGTCAGCCACGAAGGGAATGTCCGGCATCACCGCCTGCACCGCCGGCGCGAAGGCTTCTGCGTCCGCGGCATAGACCATGCCGGGGCTGGTCGCGGCAATCGTTTCGCGCAGCCTCTCATGACCGCCGCCGGTGAGGGAATAGGCTGGCGAGATGGGCGCGTAGGGCACGCCCACATGCATCGCCGCCATGGCGAGCGCGGCATGCTCGATGTCGTTGCCCGAAAGGATCGCAAGCGGGCGCTGCGGACCGAGACCGGCATCGAGAAGCGCCTGCCCGAGCCGCCGCGCGCGCTCGAGCATCCGCGCATAGGTGATGGTGCGCCAGCCGCCGCCGGCCTTGCGGTCGGCCAGGAAAACAGCGTCCGGCGTCGCCTGCGCGTAGCGGATCAGGTCCTCGGTGATCCGGCGCGGGTAGGGCGCCAGTTGCTTCCGCTCGGAGACGTAGATCGTACCGTCCCCGGCGCGGACGATCTGCGGGTCGGGCTTTAGAAGTTCGACCGGGCGCACCGGAGCGCGGCGCCAGCCCTCATGTGACCGTTCAGACATGTCTCCTCCGGTGCCCCGGCCGGGGCAATCCATGTCGACGTGTATTATTCACTTGTAAACAGTGTTGAATGCAAGTTAAATATCGCGGAAGCTCGGGGAGGATCGATGGCTTTCGTCGACTATGAGATCGCGGACGGCATCGCGCGGCTGACGCTGGCGCGGCCCGACAAGCGCAACGCCATGTGCGACGCGATGCTGGCGGATCTGGCGGCGTGCGTGGACCGCGCTGCGGAGGAGGCACAGGCGGTGGTGCTCGCGGGCGCCGGCGACCATTTCTGCGCAGGCCTCGACCTTGCCGAGCAGTCCGAGCGCACCCCTGTCGAAAGCATCGAGGGCTCGCGCGGCTGGCACTGGGTGTTCCAGCGCATCCGCTCCAGCCGCATCCCCTATTTCGCGGCTCTGCACGGCGGCGTGATCGGCGGGGGGCTGGAACTTGCAGCGGTGGCCCATGTGCGTGTGGCCGACAGCACCGCCTTCTTCGCCCTGCCCGAGGGCCAGCGCGGCATTTTCGTCGGCGGCGGCGGCTCGGTGAATGTGTCGCGGCTGATGAGCGTGGCGCGCATGATGGACTTGATGCTGACCGGCCGCGTGCTGGACGCCGAGGAGGCCGAGCGCTGCGACATCGTCACCTATGTCACCGAACCGGGCGGTGCCGTCGAGAAGGCGACCGAGCTTGCCAAGCGTGCCAGCGCCAATGCGCCGCTGTCCAACTACGCCATCATCAACGCGCTGCCTCGCATTCGCGACAGCGGCTATGACGAGGGGCTCTTCTTCGAGTCCATGATAGCCGCCTTCACCCAGTCGACGCCCGAAGCCCATGCCAGGCTGCGGGCCTTCCTCGACAAACGCGCGGCGCGCGTCGCCGCGCCGGCCAAGTAGGAGATGCGGGTGGCTGCCGGCAAGGAGGCGATCGTCGAAACGGAGCTCGACCCCGCCGCCATCGATCTGGGCGATCTGGAGCGTTCGGCCTCGTTCCTGCTGCGCATCGCGCAGCTCGCCGCCTATGAGGCGATTTTCGCCATTGCGCCTAACATGCCGCTCAAGCTGTCCGAGCAGACGCTGCTGCAGGTGATCGAGGACAATCCGGACGCCCGTCAGGGCGCCATCGCCGACGTGCTGCACATCAAATGGTCGCACATGACAAAGTTCGTCCGCTCCATGGAGATGCGCGGCCTTGTCGAGCGCTATGTGCCGCCGAACGACCGCCGCTCCGTGCTTTTGCGGCTGACCGAGGAGGGGCGCGCGCAGTTGCGGGAGATCAGGCCCCGCATGCGCAAGCTCGATGCCGAGGCCATGTCCATGCTGACGGCGCAGGAGCACCGCCAACTGGTCGGTCTTTTGCGCAAAGTGGCGGGCCGGCCGCCACTGGCCGAAGATCCCCCGGCGCCGGCGCGGGCTGAATGATGGAGAACGGGAGGCGCTCTTCATGATGAATGTCGACGAACTGGTCGCGATCGATATCCACACCCATGCGGAAGAGCCCTGCGGCACCCATGCCGATGACGGCTACGACGACTTTCAGGCGGGAATGAGCGCCTATTTCCGCTCGCCCTTCCAACATCCGCCGACCGTGCCCGAGACCGCCGCCTATTTCCGCGAGCGCAAGATCGCCGCCGTGATCTTTCCGGTCGACAGCGAGCGGGAGACGGGCTTCCGCCGCTACGACAATTTCGAAGTGGCCGACCTTGCGGCCAAGCATTCCGACATCCTCATCCCCTTCGCCTCGATCGACCCGGCCAAGGGCAAGGCGGGCGCACGCGAGGCGCGCCGGCTGATCGAAGACCACGGCATCAAAGGCTTCAAGTTCCATCCTACCTTCCAGGGCTTCTACCCCAATGACCGCAGCGCCTATGTGCTCTACGAGGCGATCGCCGAGGCGGGGCTGCCGGCACTTTTCCACACGGGTCAAACCGGCGTCGGCGCCGGCATGCATGGCGGGATGGGCATGAAGCTCAAATATTCCAACCCGCTCTATCTCGACGATGTGGCGGTGGATTTTCCGGACATGCAGATCATCCTCGCTCACCCGAGCTTTCCCTGGCAGGAGGAGGCGCTGGCGGTGGCGACCCACAAGCCCAACATCTGGATCGACCTTTCGGGCTGGTCGCCGAAATATTTCCCGCCGATCCTCGTGCGATACGCCAACACGCTTCTCAAGGACCGCGTCCTGTTCGGCTCGGACTGGCCGGCGATCATGCCCGACCGCTGGCTGTCCGACTTCGAGAAACTGCCGATCAAGGACGAGGTGCGGCCGAAGATCCTGAAGGAGAATGCCAGGAGGCTGCTGAACATCTGATCAACCACAAGAACCCGGCAAACGGGCAAGACGCCTACGCAGTTATACCAAGGGAGGTGACCATCGACGGATCCGATTGCCCGAGGCGAACCGCTGCCCGGGCGCGTGACGGCATCATTGCGCCAGGCTCGTGACACCCGGCACCACGGGCGACGAGCCTGGCCGCGATGGGCAACATCGAAGGTCGGATCGGTGGGTGGTCATCTTCCCTCGTGTCAATCTCAAGGGAGGAACCGTCATGAGAATCACTGCCTTTGCTTTAAGTTTCGGCCTTGCCGCGGCCTTTGCCGGCGCGGCCGATGCGCGGGACCTGCGTGTCTCGCCGGGCGCGCCCCCGGCGCATCCGGCAGCCGATCCGCTCTACTCCACCTTCGTCGAGCGGCTGCCCGAGGAGACGGGCGGAGCGCTAACCGGCACCGTCATCGGCACGGAGGTGGTCAATATCGGCAACATGAAGGCCTCGCTCCAGTCGCAGGTCACGGAGGTGGGCAACATCCTGCCGCTTTACTATCCGGCCGACCTGCCCAATTCGGCGCTGATGGGCGACCTAGCGTTTCTCGGCCGCAACCCGCATGTGATGGGCGCGGCGATGACGGAATATGTGGTGACCTGCGAGGATTGCCAGGCGGAGTTCAAGAAGGCAGGCTTCGTCTATGGCGGCTCCGGATCGTCGGATGTCTACGTGGTCATGACGACCCAGCCGGTGCGGACCAAGGCGGACCTGCAGGGGCTGCGCCTGCGCTCCGGCGGCTCGCCCTTCTCCCGCTGGGCCGAGGCCATGGGCGCCTCGCCGGCCAGCGTGCCGGTGAGCGACCAGTTCGAGCAGCTGTCGCAAGGCGTCATCGACGGCACGATGGCCTCGATCAACGACCTGATCTCCTACCGCATGATCGACCTCGTTAAATATGTCACCGAGATCCAGCTCGGCACCTATCACTGCACGTCCAACTTCACGGTCTCCGCAAAGGCCTGGGCGGAGATGACGCCGGACGAGCGGGCCGGCCTCATGCGCGCGGCCAATGTGGCATCCGCCCGCTTCACCCAGGACTGGGGCTACGACCGCCCCGGCAAGGCGCGCGAGGCGGCGCGCGAGGCCGGCATCGAGTTCATCGAGCCGGCACAGGATCTGGTGGAGGCGACCGAGGCCTTCTCGGCCGGCGATCCGGATACCGCCGTGGAGGTCGCCGGCGCCACCTACGGCATCGAGGGGGCGGCCGAGAAGATCGTCCGCTTTCGGGAACTGGTCGACAAGTGGTCGGCCATCGTGGAGCAGACTGGCGACGATCCCGAGGCGATCGCCGCCAGAGTTCAGGAAGAAGTGTGGGACAAGGTCGACTACGAGACCTATGGCCTTTGACGGGCATCGCCGGCGCCGGAGCGGATCCGGCGCCGGCCTCTGCTTCGGAGGAACCTGATGCCGGCTTTCGTCCTGCGCCTGACGCGCCGTCTCACCGATGCGCTGGCCGTTGTCGGCGCGCTCGGCGTGGTGGCGATGCTGGTCCACATCAATGTCGACGTGGTGCTGCGCCAGCTCTTTCACTGGCCTGTTCCGGCCACCAACGAGATCGTCTCGCGCTACTACATGGTGATGGTGGCCTTCCTGAGCCTTGCCTGGGCCGACCGGCGCGGCGAGATGATACGGGTGGAGGTCCTTTCGGGCCTGCTGTCGGAGCGCTTGCGGCGCCTGATCCAGGTCTTCGTGTATCTGGCCTGCGCCGCCGCCTTCGCGGTGCTCACCTGGACCACCTGGTCGGAGGCCATGGCCAATCTGCGCAGCGGCACCTTCGTCATGTCGCTCAACGTGGCCGTTCTGGTGTGGCCGAGCTATTTCGTGCTTCCCGTCGCCTTCGCGCTCGCCCTCCTCGTCAGCCTCGTAAAGCTGGCAGTGACGCTGTCGGGCGGCGATCCGGATGCGCTGTCGGACGGGCATGAGCGGGCGGCCGGGGACGTGCAGGCATGAACGTCGCGGTGGGGCTGATCGGGCTGGCGGTCCTGCTGCTGCTCCTGGCGCTGCAGGTGCCGATCGCCGTGGCGCTGATCCTCGTCTCCTTCTGCGGCATCTGGTACATGCTGGGGCTGGCGCCCGCGATCGGCATCCTCAGCGCCACGCCGTACGAATTCGTCGCGAGCTGGACCCTTTCGGCGATTCCGATGTTCCTGCTGATGGGCTTCGTGACCTATCATGCGGGCCTGACCACGGGGCTGTTCGACGCGGCCAAGGTGGTGGTGCGCCGCGTGCCCGGCGGGCTCGGGCTGGCGGCGATCTTCGCCTGCACGGGTTTTGCCGCGGTGTCGGGCTCAAGCCTCGCCTGCGCGGCCACGATGGGACGGATCGCCATTCCGGAGATGGTGCGCGCCGGCTACAAGCCCAGCTTTTCGGCGGGCATCCTGGCCGCCGGCGGCACGGTGGGCGCCTTGATCCCCCCTTCGATCCTGATGATCGTCTACGGCGTCTTCGCCGAGACCTCCGTCACCAAGGTGTTCCTCGGCGGCATCTCCGTCGGCATCCTCACGGCGGCGTCGTACTGCCTGGTGATCATCCTCGTGGCGCTGCTGCGCAAGGACATCATACCCGCCCGGGCCGGTGAAGACGGACAACTGGACGCCCGCGGCGTCCTTCGCGACATCGTGCCGCTCATCGTGCTCATCCTGCTCGTCTTCGGGGGCATGTTCGGCGGAATTTTCACCGCCACCGAGGCCGGCGCCATCGGCGCCGCCGGAGCGATCGTCATCGCCGTCATCCTGCGCCGCCTGAGCTGGCCGGCCTTCCGCCGGGCGCTGTTCGAGACGCTGGGCACCTGTGCCGCGCTCTTCATCGTCGGCGCCGGCGCGGTCATGCTCACGCGCTTCCTCGGGCTGAGCGGCGTTGCCGGCTTCATCAATGAATTCTTCAGCGGGCTCGACATCGGCTATTTCGGCCTGATGGCGGTGATCGTGCTGCTTTATCTCGTCATCGGCATGTTCCTGGAACCTTTCGGCGCCATGCTCATCACCCTGCCGATCCTGATGCCGCTGCTGGCCACGCAGGGGATCGACCGCGTCTGGTTCGGGGTGCTGCTGGTGAAGCTGCTCGAGGTGGGCATGATCACGCCGCCGCTCGGCATGAACGTCTTCGTCATACGATCGGTGGCGGCCGAGCATGTCAGCCTTGCCGGCATCTTCCGGGGCGCGTTGCTGTTCATACTCGCCGATATCGTGGTCATCGCCGCAATGATCCTGTGGCCGGACCTCGTCATGTTCCTGCCGGATATCCTGGGCTGACCCGCCGCCTCGCCCGGCTGGCGGCCGGTGATGGCAAGCCGGCCAATGGCCGGATCATTGTCGAAAGTCCGCATCTTTTTGCTGCCCCGCGCGTTCGGTGGACAGGAAAGGCGGAGGCGCGGACATGGGAAACAGCAAGACAAGGAACGACCAAGCAGAGCGTGCCAAGTTCGAGCGCCGGCGAGAGGAGGAAGGCCGCGGGCGCGAGGCCAAGCGACCGGCTGCGATACCCGCAAGGGGCTGGAAGGACATCCTCCTGCGGGTCTGGACCCAGATGCTCGAAGACCGCGTCACGCTGACCGCGGCGGGAGTAACGTTCTACATTCTGCTGGCGATATTCCCGGCGCTGGCGGCCTTCGTCTCGATCTACGGCTTCGTGGCCGACCCGCGGACGCTTGCCGACCACATCGCCCTTCTGGAAAACGTGCTGCCTTCTGGCGGACTGGAGTTGATCAGGTCGCAACTGGAGCGCCTGGCCGGCCAGGATACGGACGCTCTGAGCTTCGGCTTCATCTTCGGGCTTGCCGTTGCCCTGTGGAGCGCCAACAAGGGCATCAAGGCATTGTTCGAGGCGATGAACATCGCCTATGGCGAGACCGAGAAGCGCGGATTCGTCTGGCTGAACGTGCTGACGCTGGCGTTCACCCTGGGCGCTATCGTGATCGGAACCGCTTTCCTGGTCTCGCTGGGCGTAATCCCGGCGGTGCTGGCATTTCTCGACGTCGGCGGCTGGGTGGAGACGCTGGTCAGGATCGCGCGATGGCCGGTGATGCTGGTCATCATAGCGGTCGGGATCACGCTGATCTACCGCTACGGGCCAAGCCGCGAGACGGCACAATTGCCCTGGCTGACCTGGGGCGCGGCGCTCGCCACCATCGTCTGGCTCGCAGCCTCGATGGCCTTTTCCTACTATCTGGAGAACTTCGCCAACTACAACGCGACCTACGGCACGCTGGGCGCGGCGATCGGCTTCCTGATGTGGATCTGGCTTTCGGTGGTCATCCTGCTCGTGGGAGCGGAGCTGAATTCCGAGATGGAGCATCAGACGGCCACCGACACCACAATCGGCGAGCCGCAGCCGGCCGGCGAACGCGGGGCCGTGATGGCGGACACGCTCGGCCGGTCGGCGGATGAGGAAAGCTGACATCGCCGATGCGGGAAACAGGGATGGAGGATTCTCGAGCCGATCCCGGAATCAAGTCAACACGAGCATTGCCTTGACGGCGGCCGAGGCGCGGTTTTCGACGCCCAGCTTCACATAGATCTGTTCCAGATGCTTGTTGACCGTGCGGGGGCTCAAGCCAAGCACGTCGCCGATGTCCCGGTTGGACTTGCCGCGAGAGATCCACAACAGGACCTCGCTTTCCCGCAATGTCAGGCCGAAATGCTGCCGCAGCGTCGCCTGCAGATCGGCACCGGTTTCGGAGACCAGCCTGAAGAGGTGCTCGTCAGGTCCGATCGGGCCCAGATAGGAGAGTTGCAGGTTGCGCAAGTCGGGAAGCTTCACCGTGAAGCTCTCCCCAGCAGACGTCCGGTCGTGGCGCCCGAGCCATTCCGCAACGCGCGCTCTGACAGGGTGGGGATCGCCGCTGGCCACGGGAGCGCCCAAAAGCTTTGTCACCTGAGGCGTGGTCCAGTGCACTTCTCCCTCGGCGGAAAAGGCCATCAGGTGCCGGCCCGCCGCATCCAGCGCCACGCGCGCATTGTGCGCGCTGCGGGCATTCGACAGATGCACGCGCATGCGGGCGCGCAGTTCCTCCAGGTTGATCGGCTTCGTGAGGTAGTCGACGCCGCCCGATTCCAGCGCGTGCACGACATGCTCGGTCTCGGTCAGCGCCGTCATGAAGATGACCGGCACATGGGCCACGCCCGGCAGCGTCTTCAGCCGACGGCAGGTCTCGAAGCCGTCGAGACCGGGCATCACCGCATCCATCAGGACGATATCCGGCGTGACCTTTGCAGCGACGCCGAGGCCCGCTTCGCCGCTGGTGGCGACGAGCACGGTCACGCCCGCCTCTTCGAGGGCGCGGGTGAGAAAGCCCAGCGCCTCGGGCGAATCGTCGACGACGAGAACGATGTCCCCCTCGGGTGTCATGTCACTCATTTCCGCTCACGCTCTGCAAAAGCTCCGTATAGCCGGCGAAATCATAGGCTTCCATGCGTGCCCGCAAGAGATCGACCAATGGCGCGTTTTCCGGCCTCAGCGCAAGCTCGCTGAGCTTGACGTCGATGCCGCGCACATGGCCGATCTGGCCGAGGCCGATGAGCTCGCGCACATGCTCCGCGCCGGGCGACCTGAGCGCCTGTCCATTGCCGCCGGGAGCCGGCGCCGGCTTATCCGTGCCTTCATCGATCCATTCGAGGCGAAGATGGGTGGCGATCTTCTCCAGGAGCTGACGCAGGCTGAAGGGTTTCGCCATCGCGTCATTGTGGCCCGCATCGCGATTCGTCTTCGCGGTACCGTCGCCGATGTTGGCCGACAGCATGATGATGGGCGCGGCGATGCCCTTGCCGCGCAGACGTTCGACCAGGTCCCAGCCGCTCAGGCCGGGCATGAGGATGTCGATGAAGAACAGGTCCGGCCGCACGCCTTCGATCAGCGTCAGGCAGTCGGGGCCGTCGACGGCGGTGAGCACCGTGAAATCGAGCGGCTGCAGCATCTGACGCATCATCTCGCGGTGCTCGGCATTGTCGTCCACCACCATGATGGTGCGGCGGGGGCCGCTGTAGCCCTTGACGGGGCGATCCCGCGCGGCGCGCACGGCCGGCCGGTCGACCTTGGCGAGCATCAGCCGCACCTGGAAGGTGGAGCCGGTGCCGGGCACGCTGTCCACGGTGATCTCGCCGCCCAGCGTTTCCGACAGGAGCTTGGTGATGGTGAGCCCGAGGCCGAGGCCGGGCGAAAGCCGGTTGCGCTCTGCCTGGCCGCGCATGAAGGGCTCGAAGATATGCTCCAGGTCGTCGTCCAGAATGCCGGGGCCGCTGTCGCTGACGCGGAAGGTGGCGACCTGCGAGCGATAGCTGACGGTGAAATCCACATGGCCGCCGTCGGTGAACTTGATCGCGTTGGAGAGCAGGTTGACGAGGATCTGCCTCAGCCGCTTGTCGTCGGTGCGCACATATTGCGGCAGGTCGGGGTCGCGCCGGTGCCGGAAGGCGAGGCCCTTGGCCTCCGCCTGCAGGCGGAACATGCCGACGATCTGATCGAGGAAATCGGAAAGGTTGATCTCGTTGGAATAGACCTGGAGCCGCCCGGCCTCGATCTTGGAGATGTCGAGCAAGCCGTCGATCAGGCCCGACAGATGCTCGGCGCTGCGGCGGATGACCTTGATCGAGGAATGCCACGGCGGGGGAGCGTTCTCCTCACGCTCAAGAATTTGGGCGTAGCCTAGCACCGCGTTGAGCGGCGTGCGCAACTCGTGCGAGAGGCCGACGACATAGCGGCTCTTGGCCTGGTTGGCGGCTTCCGCCTTTTCCTTGGCCTTTTGCAGCGCCGCGTCGGTTCTCCGGTGCGCGGAGATTTCCTTGAGGAGCAGCGTGTTCTGCCGCGCGCTCTCCTCCTCGGCTATCCTGCGGCTGTCATGGGCGAGCACCAGGTACCAGGTGACGATGCCGGCCACCACGCAGAAGACGAAGAAGACCACGGCGATGGTGCCGCCCACCACATCCGCCGTGTCCGGCGCGACCTCGGTGGCGAAGGAATAGACGAGGGCGAGGATGGCGCCGATGAGGGCGACGGCGAAGGCCATGGCCATGGCGAAGCGGCCAAGCCGCGTCTGGAGCTTGTCCACGGCCCAGGCGGGCAGGAGGGCTTGGGCCATGGTCATGGCCTGCGCGCGGGCGCTGGCCCTGGGCTTGCAGAGGTCGTGGCAGCGGGCGTCGAGCGAACAGCACAGCGAGCAGATGGGCGCGGCATAGGCCGGGCACCAGGCCATGTCCTCCGGCTCGAACGGGTGCTCGCAGATGGAGCAGGTGATGGTGCCCTGGCCGGCCCAGGCCTTGCGCGGCTTGCGCGCCAGGTAATATCTGCCGCCGGTGGCATGGGCGATGGCCGGGGCTGCGATGAAGGCGGTGACGAGCGCGATATAGGGCGCGAGCGCGGCCGCCATTTCGCCAAAGGCGCCGAAGTGGGCGGTGAGCGCGATGCCCGCCGACAGCGCCATGGAGCCAAGGCCGACAGGGTTGATGTCGTAGAGATGCGCGCGCTTGAACTCGATGCCGGGCGGGGCAAGGCCAAGTGGCTTGTTGACGAAGAGGTCGGCCGAGACGGTGCACAGCCACGCCATGGCGACGATGGAGAAGATGGCGAGCGTGGCTTCCAAGAGGCGGTAGATGCCGAGCTCCATCAGGAGGAGCGCGATGGCGACGTTGAAGAGAAGCCAGACGACGCGGCCGGGGTGGCTGTGGGTGAGGCGCGAGAAGAAGTTGGACCAGGCGAGCGACCCGGCATAGGCGTTCATGACGTTGATCTTGAGCTGGCTGACGACGACGAAGATGGCCATCAGCACCAGCGCCAGGGTTTCGTTGGGGATCATGTAGCCGAAGGCGACGGCGTACATCTGCGCGGGCTCGGAGGCATGCTCGGGCGGCACGCCGGCCGAAAGCACCAGGACGGCAAGGAACGAGCCCGCCAGGAGCTTCGGCGCACCCACGACCACCCAGCCGGGGCCGGCGAGGAAGACGCCGAGGCGGTGGCGCTTCTGCGCGGTGCCCTCCGGCGGCAGGAAGCGCAGGAAGTCGACCTGCTCGCCGATCTGCGTCATCAAGGCGAGAATGACGGCGGAGGCGGCGCCGAACTTCGCCACTTCCAGGACGGAAATGCTGCCCGCCGGCTCGTGGATGCCGGGAAAGGCGCGCCACAGGTCGAATTTTTCCCAGTCCATGAAGGCGATGAAGATGAAGGGCAGGATGTTGAGCACGATCCAGATGGGCTGGGTCAAGAGCTGGAAGCGGCTGATAAGCTTGACGCCGTGGGTGACCAGCGGGATCACCACCACGGCGCTGACGATGTAGCCGATCCACAGCGGAAGACCGAAGGCGAGCGCCAGCGCGCTCGACATGATCGAGGCCTCAATGGCGAAGAGGATGAAGGTGAAGCTCGCATAGACGAGCGAGGTGATGGTGGAGCCGATATAGCCGAAGCCCGCCCCGCGCGTCAGAAGGTCTATGTCGAGGCCGTGGCGGGTGGCGTAGCGCGAGATGGGGATGCCGACGGCGAGGATGGCGATCGAGGCGACGAGGATGGCGGCGATGGCGTTGGCCGTGCCGTAGGAAAGCGTGATCGCCCCGCCGATCGCCTCCAGCGCCAGGAAGGAGATGGCGCCGATGGCGGTCTGGGAGATGCGCTGGCTGGAGAACCGCCGCGCGCTCTTGGCGGTGAAGCGAAGGGCGTAGTCCTCCAGCGTCTGGTTGGCCACCCAGCGATTATACTCGCGCCTGATGGGAAGAATCCGCTGCCGCGCCATTGGTCCGTTCATGTCCCCCGCTGGCTGTCCCCTGAGCCACAGCCATAGATGACTACTTTTTTGGCAATTTCGCAAGATGATTAAAAAGTGTGCGGCGATGTTTTCCGACGTGTCCTGAGGCGCTTCGTCCCAGGATGGCGGTTCAGGCATGGAAACGGCATTGCAGATGTAACGCCCGGCCACCTACGTCGTTCAACGTATAGGTGCTTTCCCTGCAGGGCTGCAAAGTTCCCTCCGGCCCTCACTCGGCCCAATCGATCTTTCGCAGGGGAACAGACAGATGAGCATGACATTCACCCGCCGCGCGGTCCTAGCCACGGCGCTCGCCGGCTCCGCATGGCTTTCGGCAGGCATAAGCTACGCGCAGGAGGAGACCATCAAGGTCGGCGTCCTCCATTCGCTCTCGGGCACGATGGCGATTTCCGAGACGACGCTGAAGGACACGATGCTCTTCCTTATCGACGAGCAGAACAGGAAGGGCGGGCTTCTGGGAAAGAAGCTGGAGGCCGTGGTGGTGGACCCCGCTTCCGACTGGCCGCTGTTCGCCGAGAAGGCGCGCGAGCTGATCTCGGTCAACGACGTGGCCGCGGTGTTCGGCTGCTGGACGTCGGTCTCCCGCAAGTCCGTTCTGCCGGTGTTCGAGGAGTTGAACTCGATCCTCTTCTATCCGGTGCAGTATGAGGGCGAGGAGAGCCAGCGCAACGTGTTCTATACGGGTGCGGCGCCCAACCAGCAGGCCATTCCCGCCGTCGACTACCTGATGAACGAGGAAGGCGTGGAGCGCTGGGTGCTGGCCGGCACCGACTATGTCTATCCGCGCACGACCAACAAGATCCTCGAGCAATATCTGATGGACAAGGGCGTGGCCGCCGAGGACATCATGATCAACTACACGCCGTTCAGCCATTCCGACTGGCAGACGATCGTCTCCGACATCAAGGCGTTCGGCTCGGCGGGCAAGAAGACGGCCGTCGTCTCCACCATCAATGGCGATGCCAACGTGCCGTTCTACAAGGAGCTTGCCAATCAGGGCATCGCGGCGGAAGACATTCCGGTCGTGGCCTTCTCCGTCGGCGAGGAAGAGCTTGCGGGCATCGACACCGAACCGCTGGTGGGGCATCTGGCCGCCTGGAACTACTTCCAGTCCGTCGACACGCCGGAGAACGAGGAATTCATCGCCAAGTGGCGCGAATTCATCGGCGACGAGGATCGCGTGACCAACGACCCGATGGAAGCCCATGTGGTCGGCTTCAACCTGTGGGTCCAGGCGGTCGAGAAGGCCGGCACGACCGACACCGATGCCGTGCTCGACGCCATCATCGGGCTGGAGACGCCGAACCTGACCGGCGGCATCGCCAAGATGCTCCCCAACCATCACATCACCAAGCCCGTGCTGATCGGCGAGATCCAGGACGACGGCCAGTTCGAGGTGGTGTGGGAGACGGAAGAGGTGGTGCCGGGCGACGCCTGGTCGGACTTCCTGCCGGAATCGAAGATGATCGAGGCGGATTGGACGGCGCCGGTCAACTGCGGAAACTACAACACCGAGACGAAGAGCTGCGGCGGCGCGAGCTGAGGTGAAGGGGCGCGGTGAAGGCTGCGTCCCGCCACCCCCCCCTCTGCCCTGCCGGGTCTCTCCCCCTCAAGGGGGGAGCTTGGCTGGCAAAGCCGTCTTCACAATCGCCAGCGCTGCAGAATGCCGCTGCAGTATGCACGGAACGTGGCGGACGGCTGATCTCCCCCCTTGAGGGGGGAGATGTCCGGCAGGACAGAGGGGGGTGCGCAAGAGCAAATGCGTCTCCGCAGTAGCAGATAGCAAGACCATGCACCCAACCTGCCTCATTATGAAGCTCCTTCTCGCGCTTGCGCTGTTGTTCACGGCCTCCGGCGCCTTCGCGCAGGACGTCGAGGCGCTCGTGCGGTCTCTCCCCGAGGGCAGCTATTCCGACCGCGAGAAGGTGATCTTCGAGCTTGCCGCTACCGGTGACGACCGCGTGGCGAACCTCCTGAAGGTGCTGGGCGAAGGCGATCTGTATGTGCGGGAAGAGGACGGCCGCCTGGTTGGGGGCAAGCGCGCCGGGCGCGATTATGCGCTGAGCGATCCGCTGACGGGCGAGGAATTGGGCACCGCCGCTTCTTCCGATCTCGACAAGATCCGCGTCAACAACCGCCTGCGCCGCGCCATCCGCAGCGCCATCGGCCAGCTTACCCTGATGAGCCCCAGCCCCTCGGTCCGCCTGACGGCGGCGCAGACCCTGCTCGGCAACGCCGACCCGGACGCGCTGGAACTGCTCGACGAGGCCCTTGCCGCCGAGACGGATGCCGGCGTGAAGACGGTGATGGAGCTGGCGCGGGCCACCACGATATTGAAGACCGATGCGGGGCTGGAGGAGAAGGCGGCGGCAGTAGACACTTTGGCCGCCCGGGGCAATCGCGAGGCGCTGGCGGTGCTGACCGGTTCGCTCGCCGACGCCCCGCCTGAGCTGAAGCCGGCCATCGAGCGCGGCATCGACCATATCGAGGGCAGGCTTGCCATGTGGGACGCGGCCCAGAACGTCTGGTACGGGCTGTCGCTGGGCTCGGTGCTCCTGCTCGCGGCCATCGGGCTGGCCATCACCTTCGGCGTCATGGGCGTCATCAACATGGCCCATGGCGAGATCGTCATGCTCGGCGCCTACACCACCTTCGCCGTGCAGCAGGTGATCCGCACCTCCTTTCCTGATCTCTTCGACTACTCCCTGGCGATCGCGCTCCCGCTCGCCTTCCTCGTGACGGCGCTGGTCGGCATCGCCATCGAGCGCGGCATCATCCGCTGGCTCTACGGGCGCCCGCTGGAGACGCTGCTGGCCACCTGGGGCCTGAGCCTCATCCTGCAGCAGACGGTGCGCACCATCTTCGGCCCCAACAACCGCGAGGTGGGCAATCCAAGCTGGATGTCCGGCGCCTTCGAACTGGGCGGGCTGTCGATCACCTGGAACCGCATGTGGATCGTCGTCTTCGCGCTGGTCGTCTTTGCCGTGCTGCTGGCCGTGCTGAACCGCACGCCGCTGGGGCTGCAGATGCGCGCGGTGACGCAGAACCGACGCATGGCGTCGGCCATGGGCATCCGCACGCCGTGGGTGGACGCCATGACGTTCGGGCTCGGCTCCGGCATTGCCGGCATCGCGGGCGTGGCGCTCAGCCAGATCGACAACGTCTCACCCAATCTCGGCCAGAGCTACATCATCGACAGCTTCATGGTCGTGGTGTTCGGCGGCGTCGGCAATCTGTGGGGCACGCTGGTGGGCGCGCTGACGCTGGGCGTGGTGAACAAGTTCCTCGAGCCCTACGCCGGCGCGGTGCTGGCGAAGATCTTCATCCTCGTCTTCATCATCCTCTTCATCCAGCGGCGCCCGCGCGGGCTTTTCGCGCTCAAGGGCCGGGCGGTGGACGCATGATCACGAAAACATTCCTGCGCGCCTTGGACGGCAAGGCTCTATGGGTGGTGGCGATCCTGGTTTTCCTCGCCATCGCCGTGCCCGCCTCGAACCTTTGCCTGCCGGCAGGCCATCCGCTGCGCGTGCCCAATCACTTTGTGCCGCTGTTCGGCAAGTATCTCACCTACGCCATGCTGGCGCTGGCGCTTGATCTCGTGTGGGGTTATTGCGGCATTCTCTCGCTCGGCCACGGCGCCTTCTTCGCGCTGGGCGGCTACGCAATGGGCATGTATCTCATGCGCCAGATCGGCGAGCGCGGGGTCTATGCGAATCCGGTCCTGCCGGACTTCATGGTGTTCCTGAACTACCAGGAACTGCCCTGGTTCTGGCACGGCTTCGACATGTTCTGGTTCGCCGCCCTCATGGTGGTGCTGGTGCCGGGGCTGCTCGCCTTCGTCTTCGGCTGGTTTGCCTTCCGCTCAAGGGTCACCGGCGTCTACCTTTCCATCATCACCCAGGCCATGACCTACGCCCTGCTGCTCGCCTTCTTCCGCAACGACATGGGCTTCGGCGGCAACAACGGGCTGACCGACTTCAAGGACATTCTCGGCGCGCCGATCCAGGCGGGCTCGACGCGGGCGGCTCTCTTCGCGGCCTCGGCCGTTGCGCTGGCGGTTTCCTTCCTCGTCTGCTCGGCCATCGTGAATTCCAAGCTCGGCAAGGTGCTGGTCGCCGTGCGGGACGCGGAAAGCCGCACGCGCTTCCTCGGCTACCGGGTGGACCGCTACAAGCTCTTCGCCTTCACCGCCTCGGCCGTCATCGCGGGCATCGCCGGAGCGCTTTACGTGCCGCAGGTGGGCATCATCAATCCGGGCGAGTTCGCGCCGGCCAATTCCATCGAGGTCGTGATCTGGGCCGCCGTCGGCGGGCGCGGGACGCTTGTCGGGCCGATCATCGGTGCGGTGCTGGTGAATGCCGGGAAATCCTGGTTCACGGGGGTTCTCCCCGAGTTCTGGCTGTTCGCGCTGGGCGGGCTGTTCGTGGCCGTGACGCTGTTCCTGCCCAAGGGCATCGTCGGCACGACCGCGCAGGGCTGGACGGCGCTGAAGGCGCGGCGGGCTTCGGCGCGGACGGAAGACGGGACGGCGGGCGCGCCGGCCTCGGCCAGCCTCGAACCTTCCCCGGCGGAGTAAGCGCGATGAGCGACAAGAAGGCGCTTCTGTATCTCGACGGCGTCTCCGTCTCCTTCGACGGGTTCAGGGCGATCAACAATCTTTCGCTTATCGTCAAGCACGGCGAGCTGCAGGCCATCATCGGCCCCAACGGGGCCGGCAAGACGACGATGATGGACATCATCACCGGCAGGACGCGGCCGGACGAAGGGGAGGTTTTCTTCGAAGGCGACACCGACCTTACCCGTCTCGACGAGGCGGCCATTGCCGAGCTTGGCATCGGGCGGAAATTCCAGAAGCCGACGGTGTTCGAGAGCCACACGGTGTGGGACAATCTGGAGCTGGCGCTGAAGAAGCCGCGCGGCGTGTTCTCCGCCTGGTTCCACCATCCTTCGGACGCGGATGTGGAGCGGCTGGAGGAGATTCTCGAAATCATCCGCCTCGGCCGCCGGCGCGACGAGCTGGCGGCCAACCTGAGTCACGGCCAGAAGCAATGGCTGGAGATCGGCATGCTTCTGGCGCAGGATCCCAAGCTGCTCCTGGTCGACGAGCCGGTGGCCGGCATGACGGATGCCGAGACAGTGGAGACGGCGAAGCTTCTGAAGGAGATCGCCAGGACACGGTCCGTGGTGGTGGTCGAGCACGACATGAGCTTCATCCGCGATCTTGCCGCGCGCGTGACCGTGCTGGCGGAGGGGTCGGTGCTGGCGCAAGGCAGCCTCGACCACGTGAGCGCCGACCCGCGCGTGATCGAAAGCTATCTGGGGAGGTGAGGGTGGCCGTTTCGCTGGCTGTGGAAAGCATCGACCTCCATTACGGCGCGGCGCGGGCGCTGAAGGCCGTCAGCGTGGAGGCGAAGCCGGCGGCCATCACCGCCGTTCTCGGGCGCAACGGCGTGGGCAAATCCTCTCTGCTCAGGGCCATTGCCGGGGTGCACCCGGTGGCGAAGGGCGAGGTGCTTTTCGGCGGTTCAGCCCTCGGCAAGGCGCCGCCCTACCGCCGCGCCCGCCTCGGCCTCGGCTACGTGCCGCAGGGGCGGGAGATCTTTCCGCTGCTGACGGTGAGGGAGAACCTGCAAACGGGGTTCGCGGCACTAAAGGCCGGCGAACGCTCGATCCCCGACACCATCTTCACCCTGTTCCCCGTGCTGAAGGACATGCTTTCCAGGCGAGGGGGCGACCTGTCCGGCGGCCAGCAGCAGCAGCTTGCCATCGGGCGTGCGCTGGTGACGCGGCCGAAGGTGCTTATCCTCGACGAGCCGACCGAGGGCATCCAGCCTTCCATCATCAAGGACATCGGCCGGGCGCTTCAGTTCTTGCGTGACGAATTGGGCATGACGATCCTGTTGGTGGAACAGTATCTCGACTTCTGCCGCGAGCTGGCGGACAGTATATACATCATGGACCGGGGCGAGATCGTCCATTCCGGCGCCGCATCCGAACTCGACAAGCCGGAGATCCGGCGTCACCTGATGGTGTGACCAGCAATGCCCGTTGCAGCGAACATTCCCGCAGTCGTGCCATCCGCACCCGTCGCCATGCAGCGCTCGCGCGGGGCGGGCCGCCTCGGCACCAAGCTGCGCGCCGGCCGTACCTGCCTCGATACCTTCTACCAGGAAGGCTGCTGCAAGATCCGCCTGCCCCGCAGCCATGGCGAGGCGCTGGAAGCGGTGTTGATCAACACTTCCGGCGGGCTCACCGGCGGAGACCGCGTCGAATGGCATGCCGAAGCGGCGGCGGGCGCCACAATGGTGCTCACCACCCAGGCCTGCGAACGGGTGTACCGCTCGACGGGCGATGACGCCCGCGTTTCGACGGATATCCGTGTCGGCGCCGGCGGCCACGTCGACTGGCTGCCGCAGGAAACAATCCTTTTCGAAGGAAGCCGGCTCGACCGCAGCATGACCGTCGAGCTTGCCGAAGGGGCGACGTTCACTGCCGTCGAGGCCGTGCTTATCGGCCGCGCGGCCATGGGCGAGACCGCGCGCCTTGCCAGACTGAAGGATCGCTGGCGCATCTTTCGCGCCGGCCGCCTTGTCCATGCCGAGGCGACGCGCCTGACCGGCGAGGATTTCGAGCGCGAGGGCCTGTCGCTGCTGGCCGGCCACAACGCCTTTGCCACGGCCCTGGCCATTACACCCGATGCGGAGGAGAAGCTGGAGGCGCTGCGATCGCTTCTGGATCCCCACGCATGTGCTGCCGCGAGCGCGGCGGACGGGCGCCTCGTCCTGCGTGTGCTGGCGCCGTCGGGATTCCTGCTTCGGCGCGTACTCGCACCGGCCATCGGTCTTCTTTCCACGGCGGGCTCGATGCCCCGCCTGTGGACCATCTGAACGAGAATGAGACACCCATGAACCTGACGCCCCGAGAAAAAGACAAGCTGCTGATCGCCATGGCCGCCATGGTGGCGCGGCGACGGCTCGAGCGCGGCGTGAGGCTCAACCATCCCGAGGCGATCGCTCTCATCACCGATTTCATCGTGGAAGGCGCGCGCGACGGCCGCCCGGTGGCCGAGCTCATGGAGGCGGGCGCTCACGTCATCAGCCGCGAGCAGGTGATGGAGGGCGTGGCCGAGATGATCCACGACATCCAGGTGGAAGCCACCTTTCCCGACGGCACCAAGCTCGTCACCGTTCACGAACCGATCCGCTGACTGAGAATTTTCAAGGGAATTTTCGCATGTTCAAACGTCCTGCATTTGCCGCCGCTGTTTTTTTCGCAGCCACCGCGCCTGCTTTCGCGCATCTCGATCCCGCCGGACACGGTTCCTTCATGGCCGGCTTCTCGCACCCTCTCTTCGGCGCCGACCACGTCCTGGTGATGGTGGCGGTCGGCCTGTGGGCGGCGAGCCTTGGGCAGCGGGGTCTTACGATCGTGCCGGCGGCCTTCGTCGGCACGATGATCGCGGGCTTCGCCGCCGCCCTTTCAGGCGCACCGCTGCCGCTGGTGGAGCCGGTGATCCTCGCCTCCATCGTCTTCATCGGCCTGATGATGGCGCTTGCCCTGCCGCTGCCCGTGGCGGGCGTCGCGGGATGCGTCGCCTTTTTCGCCTTCTTCCACGGCCATGCCCATGGCGCCGAACTCGGCATGGCCGGCGCGCTGCCCTTTGCCGCGGGATTCGCCGTCGCCACGGCGCTCCTGCACATGGCGGGCATCGCGCTGGGACTTGCCCTGGGCCGCCGGCAGAAGGGGGCGATGGACGGGCTTTTGACCCGCATGGCCGGCCTTGCCACGGCACTCGCCGGCCTATGGCTCGCCTTTGCCGGCTGAGCCGCCCATCGCAGGAGACCCTACCATGACGATACCCGGTGAAGTCATTACCAAGCCCGGCGAGATCGAGTTGAACGCGGGCGCCGAGCAGGTGGTGCTGGAGGTTTCCAACACGGGCGACCGGCCGGTCCAGGTGGGCTCGCATTACCACTTCTTCGAAGCCAACGAGGCGCTTTCCTTCGACCGCGACAAGGCGCGCGGGCGCCGCCTCGACATTGCCGCCGGAACGGCGGTCCGCTTCGAACCCGGCCAGACGCGCGAGGTGCGGCTGGTGCCGCTTTCGGGCAGCCGAAAGGCCTATGGCTTTCAGCAGAAGATCATGGGAGCGCTTTGATGCCCGCCAAAATTTCCCGCGCGGCCTATGCCGACATGTACGGCCCGACCACGGGCGACAGGGTGCGGCTGGCCGACACGGAGCTTTTCGTCGAGGTGGAGAAGGATTTCACCATCTATGGCGAGGAGGTGAAGTTCGGCGGCGGCAAGGTGATCCGCGACGGCATGGGCCAGAGCCAGGCCACGCGCGCGGCCGGCGCTATGGACACCGTCATCACGAATGCGCTGATCGTCGACGTCACCGGCATCCATAAGGCGGATGTGGGGCTTCGCGACGGGCGGATCGCTGCGATCGGCAAGGCCGGCAACCCCGACACGCAGCCGGGCGTCGACATCCTCATCGGACCGGGAACGGAGATCATCGCCGGCGAAGGCAAGATCCTGACCGCCGGCGGCTTCGACGCCCATATCCACTTCATCTGCCCGCAGCAGATCGAGGAAGCGCTGATGAGCGGCCTCACGACAATGTTGGGCGGCGGCACGGGACCCGCGCACGGGACGCTGGCCACCACCTGCACGCCCGGCAGCTTCCATATCGGGCGGATGATCCAGTCCTTCGACGCCTTTCCGATGAATATCGGCCTTGCGGGCAAGGGAAATGCGTCGCTGCCGGAACCGCTGATCGAGATGGTGAAGGGCGGTGCCTGTTCGCTCAAGCTGCATGAGGACTGGGGCACGACGCCCGCAGCCATTGACAACTGCCTGGCGGTCGCCGACGATCATGACGTGCAGGTGATGATCCACACGGATACGCTGAACGAGAGCGGTTTCGTGGAGAGCACGATCAGGGCGCTCAAGGGCCGCACGATCCATGCCTACCACACGGAAGGCGCCGGCGGGGGGCACGCGCCCGACATCATCAAGGTATGCGGGCTCGAGAACGTCATTCCTTCCTCCACAAATCCGACGCGGCCGTACACAGTCAACACCATCGCCGAACATCTGGACATGCTGATGGTGTGCCACCATCTCGACCCGTCTATTCCCGAAGACGTGGCCTTTGCCGAAAGCCGCATCCGCAAGGAGACGATCGCGGCCGAGGATATCCTGCACGATCTGGGCGCCTTCTCCATCATCGCCTCCGACAGCCAGGCCATGGGGCGCGTGGGCGAGGTGATCATCCGCACCTGGCAGACGGCGGACAAGATGAAGCGCCAGCGCGGCCGGCTCCCCGAGGAGACCGGCGAAAACGACAATGTGCGCGTCAAGCGCTACATCGCCAAATACACGATCAACCCGGCTATCGCGCACGGCGTTTCGCGGCATATCGGCTCCATCGAGGCCGGCAAGCGGGCGGACCTCGTGCTGTGGAACCCCGCCTTCTTCGGCGTCAAGCCGGAGATGATCCTGCTTGGCGGCACCATCGCCGCCGCCCTGATGGGCGATCCCAATGCCTCCATTCCCACGCCGCAACCGATGCACTATCGCTCCATGTTCGGCGCCTTCGGCAAGGCGGTCCCGGCCTCTTCCGTGACCTTCACCTCGCAGGCGGCACTGGACGACGGGCTGCGCGAAAAGCTCGGGATCGAGAAGGGCATGCTCGCCGTGGAGAACACGCGCGGCAGCATCGGCAAGAAGTCCATGGTCTTCAACGACGCCACGCCGCATATAGAGGTGGATCCGGAAACCTACGAGGTGCGGGCCGACGGCGAGCTCTTGACCTGCGAACCGGCCGCGGTCCTGCCCATGGCCCAGCGCTATTTCCTGTTCTGAGACCGGGAGCCAATGCAACAATGAACCGCGCCACCGCTGTCACCCGCTCCTTCGGCGCTGCCGCCGACACAATCACGCTCGACGAGACGGCACGCCATCGCCGCCGCGTTTCCATGCGCTCCGACAACGGGATGGAATTCCTGCTGGACCTTCCCGAGGCGCGGCTGCTCCAACATGGCGACGGCCTCGTTCTCGACGATGGAAGCGTGGTCGAGGTGCGGGCGGCGCCCGAACTCCTTTACGAGGTGCGCGGGCGCGATGCCCGGCACCTTGTCGCGCTTGCCTGGCAGTTGGGGAACCGCCATCTGCCTGCGCAGATCATGCAGGACCGTATCCTCATCCGCCGCGATCGCGTCATTTGCGACATGCTGACGGGGCTTGGCGCCACCGTGACCGAGGTCGCGGAACCCTTTTCGCCCGAAGGCGGCGCCTATCACGGTCATGCGCAGGGCCACCATCACCACCATGACTGAGCCGCGCGCCCTGCAAAGGCTGCTGGCGTGGAGCTCACCCGCCTTTCCCGCGGGCGCGTTTGCCTATTCGGGCGGCCTGGAAACGGCCATTGCAGAAGGCACCGTTGGCGACCCCGCCCGGACGCGTAACTGGATCGAAGCCAGCCTCAAAAGCGGCACCGCGCACAGCGATGCCATTTTCGTGGCCGAGGCTCATCGCACGTGTGGGAGCGCCGCCCGGCTCTGCGCGTTGGCCGAACTGTGCCTGGCGCTGACGCCGGCGCGCCAGCGGCGCGAAGAAATGCTGGTGACCGGAAATGCATTCATGGAGGCGGTACGCGCGTGGCCGGCGCCGGTGCATGACCGGCTTGCCTCCCCATGCCCCTATCCGGTCGCGTTCGGGGCGGCGGCGGGAGCCGGAGGCATAGATGCCACCGGAACGCTCACTGCCTATCTGGCCGCCTTTGCACAGGCGCAGATTTCGGTCGCCGTGCGGCTGGTGCCGATCGGCCAGACGGACGGCCTGAATATCCAGGCCGGACTCGAGCCCATGATAGAAGCCCTGGCGGCTGTATTGTCGGACGCCACCGTCGACGACCTCGGCTCGGCGGCCTATGCGGCCGACATTGCGGCCATGAAGCACGAAACACTTGCAACAAGGATCTTCCGCTCATGAAATCCCCCAATGGCCCGCTCCGCATCGGCATCGGCGGACCCGTCGGGTCCGGCAAGACGACGTTGTGCGAGGTCCTGCTGAAGGCGATGCGCGACCGCTATTCGATGGCGGTGGTTACAAACGACATCTACACCAAGGAGGACGCGCTGATCCTGGCGCGCCTTCAGGCGATCTCGGAAGACCGGATCGTGGGCGTGGAGACCGGCGGCTGTCCGCATACGGCGATCCGCGAAGATGCTTCCCTCAACCTTTCGGCCATCGCCGACCTCAACCGTCGTTTTCCCGATCTCGACGTGGTGCTGATCGAGAGCGGCGGCGACAATCTTGCCGCCACCTTCTCGCCCGACCTGGCCGATCTCACGATCTACGTCATCTCCGTCGCGCAGGGAGAGAAGATTCCGCGCAAGGGCGGTCCGGCGATCACCCGCTCCGACCTCCTCGTCATCAACAAGACGGACCTTGCGCCTCATGTCGGCGCCGATCTCGAGGTGATGCGGGCCGACACGGAAAAGGCGCGCCTCGGCCGCCCCTATGTGATGACCGATCTTTCACGTCGGGTGGGCGTGGATGAAATCATCGCCTTTATCGAGAAGATGGGCGCGCTCGGGCAGGCCGAAGGCGAGGGGAGCCGGCTTTGACGCCGGCCCCTGCCGGCCGCTCCTTCGGGACTGGCAGCACCTCCTTCCGCAGGGCCCGAACAGTTCACCGTTTCACAGGAACGACGAACTGATCGAACTGCTTGTTTCCACCCAATTCCGGACAGAGAACCGGCCCCTGCCTTTCCTGGAATTGCCAGCCGCCCGGCACGATCAGGCGCCCGATTCCAGCCATCGGATATCGTCGGGCGAAAGCCTGATATCGAGAGCCCGCAGGCTGTCGTCGAGCTCGGCGATGGCGCGCGGGCCGATCAGCGGCACGACCGGAAAGGGCTGGGCGAGCACATAGGCGAGCGCGATATGGATCGGCTTGCAGCCCCGTCTTTCGGCCAGGGCCACGGCGCGGTCGCGGCGGGCGAAATTCTGATCCGAGTACCAGCAGCGCACCAGCTCCTCATTGTCGCGCTTGTCGCGGCCGGCCCGCTCGGTGAAGAAGCCTCGGCCCTGGCTCGACCAGGCGAAGTTCGTGACCTGCCGCTCCTTCAGCCACGCCTTCCAGGAATCGTCGGACGCGGAGACGCAGCCGGGCCAGATAGGATTGTGCATCTCAGCGAGCGAGAAGTTGTTCGACAGCACCATGGGGGCCGTCTTGCCGGTCCGCCTGGCATAGTCGATCGCCGCGTCCATGCGCTCGCGCGTCCAGTTGGAGCCGCCGAAAGGACCGCGGATGCGCCCGGCCTTCACCTCCGCATCCATTGCGTCGACGAATTCATCGACCGGCACAGCGGGATTGTCCCGGTGCATGAAATAGATGTCCAGATGGTCGGTCTGGAGGCGGTCCAGCGTCTCGTCGAGCTGTCGGCCGATCACGTCCGGGTAGGTGAGGGGAGTGTGGGCGCCTTTGCCGATGACGACGGCCGCCTCGCGCACGTTGCGGCTCTTCATCCACTGGCCGAGGAGGCGCTCGGCGCGGCCGCTGCCATAGACATAGGCGGTGTCGAACACGTTGCCGCCCCGCTCGAAATAGGCGTCGAGAAGGACCGAGGCGCTGGCGAAGGTCGGAAAGTCCTCGAAGCCGAGCACGACCTGCGAGACCGGCCGGTCGAGGCCGGCTATCGTGCGTGCACCGATGCGCTCGAAGCGTTTTTCCAGGACCTCGCCCTTGAGCGTGCGGGTGCGCAGGGCCGGTTTTTCGATCTCATATTCAAGACCCGCGGCCATGCGCCATTTGTCCATCACCTTGAGGTTGCCGAGCGTGTCGGCCCAACTCATGCCGGGCGCGGCAAACTCCTGACGGCCGGCGCGGATCGCCTCGGCGGCGGCGTCTATCTCGAAAGCATAAAGACGGCGCGGCTCGGCGACCGCGACGGTCCGGCGGCTGCCGTCATTTCCGATGATCTCGATGCGGCCCTCGCCGCCCTGCTTGCCGGAGGCAAACCAGAAATCGGCGACCTCGATGCGTCCCGCGGTGCCGAAGACGCGCAGCACATTGTCCTGCTTGAGCGAGATCGAGCAGGAGACCTCCGCCAGGATGCCGTTGGGGAAGTGCAGGACGGCCGACGCCCACTCATCAACGCCCGACTGGCCGAGATGGGCCGTGCCGACCAGTTTTTCCGGTTCCAGAAAGGGCTTGTCCACCGTCGCGCCGGCGATCAGCCGCGCCATGGAAACGGGATAGCCGCCCACGTCCAGAATGCCGCCGCCCGCAAGGAGGCTTGAATAGAGGCGGTGCTCGGGGTCGAAGCCTGGCATGGCAAAGCCGAAGCTCGACTTGACCATGCGGACGTCGCCGATCACGCCGTCGCGGATGAGCTCCAGCAGCCTGGCGGTCTGGGGGTGGAGGCGGTACATGTAGCCTTCGCCCATGAAGGTGCCGGCGCGCCGCGCGGCGTGGATGATCGCCTCGGCCTCGTAGGCGGTGAGCCCCATCGGCTTTTCCACCAGCACATGCTTGCCCGCTTCCGCGGCCTTGATGGCCCATTCGGCGTGGGTGGGGTGCGGCGTGGCGATGTAGATCGCGTCTATCTCGTCATCCGCCAGCAGCGCCTCATAGCCGCGATGCACGCGCGCGCCGGGAAAATGCTCGCCCAGGCCGGGCCGATCCGGATTGCGGGTTCCAATGGCGGCGAGCGTGCCGGTGCGCGAATGGGCAAGGCCATCCGCGAAGGCCCGGGCGATGGTGCCTGGTCCGACAATGCCCCAGCGCAGTCGGGAATGTTCGCTCATGATAAATCTCTTTCGTTGCGGATGTTTATTGGAGCCGTTTGCCGGCCTGATCGAACAGGTAGACCCGGGCCGATGGGATCGAGACGTTCAGCGTGTCAAGCCGGCCCTGCTGCTCCTCGCGCTGGACGATGAGCTGCTCGGGCGAGTTGGTGTTGGCGTAGACATAGCTCGTGGAGCCGAGATGCTCGACGACATCGACATCGAGCTGAAGGTTGCAGTCGCCTTTGCCGGCCTCCCGGAAGTGCTCGGGGCGGATGCCGACGACGACACGCTCCCCGCCGGAGACGGCGTTGGCGACCGGAATCGTGAGCTTTGCGCCCTGGTGGTTCAGGAGGGCGAGGGTTGCGCCGGTACTGCCGCTTGCAACGACCTCGGCCTCGAGAAAATTCATCTTCGGGGAGCCGAGAAAGCCGGCGACGAACCGGTTGGCCGGATCGTCGTAAAGATCGAGCGGCCTGCCGATCTGTTCGATGCGCCCGTCGCGGAGGACGACGATCCGGTCGGCCAGCGTCATCGCCTCCGTCTGGTCGTGGGTGACATAGATCATGGTGGTGCCGAGTTCGGCGTGGAGCTTGGCGATCTCGACGCGCATCTGCACCCGAAGCTCGGCATCGAGGTTGGAGAGCGGTTCGTCGAAGAGGAAGACCTCCGGTTCGCGCACGATGGCCCTGCCGATCGCCACGCGCTGACGCTGACCGCCGGAAAGCTGGCGCGGGCGGCGGTCGAGAAGCTCGGTGATGCGCAGGATCTCGGCCGCGTGCCTGACGCGCCGCTCGGTATCCTCGCGCGGGTTGCCGTTCATGCGCAGGCCGAAGGACAGGTTCTGGCGGACGTTCATGTGCGGGTAGAGCGCGTAGGACTGGAAGACCATGGCCGTGCCGCGGTCCGCCGGCTCGACGTCATTGACGACCTTGCCGCCGATCCCGATTTCGCCGCCGCTGATATCCTCAAGCCCGGCTATCATGCGCAACAGGGTGGATTTTCCGCACCCGGATGGCCCGACGAAGACGATAAACTCGCCATCGTTCACCTCCAGGGAGGCTCCGTGTATGACCTCGAAGGCTCCGAACCGCTTCTTGACCTCGTTGAGGGTTACCCCCGCCATCAGACAACCTTCCTACTTGATCGCTCCGGCGGTGATCCCCGCCATGAAGTGACGCTGCAAAACGACAAAGACGATGAGCATGGGGACGGTCAAAACGACCGCGCCCGTCATGATGCCGCCCCAGGAAACCCGCGTGAAACCGATCAGCGTGCCGAGCGCCACGGGCGCGGTCATCATGTCGGGCTGGTTGCTGATGAGGAGCGGCCAGAGATAGTTGTTCCAGGAGAACAGGAAGAGAATGATGCAGAGCGCCGCCAGCGTCGGCCTCGCCATGGGCAGGGCGACGAACAGGAAGATGCGCCATTCCTTCACGCCTTCCACGCGGGCGGCATCGAAAAGATCACCCGGCATCATGGAAAAGGACTGGCGCATGAACAGAACGCCGAGCGAGTTGAAAAGCGGGGGCACGATCAGCGCGAACCATGTATTCGCCAGCCCGAAGTCGCGCGCGACCATGATGAATTGCGGGATGATCACCACGAAGAAGGGCAGGGTCAGCGTGCCGAGGATGATGCCGAGGACGATGCGCTTGCCAAAGAACCGGTAGCGGGCCAGCGCCCAGCCGGCCATGGAAGTGAGCATGACCGACAGGAACGTGTAGACGAGGGCCACGACGACCGAGACGAAGACGGTTCGCGTGAAGTTGGTGTCGGCTTCCAGAAGCTGGAAATTGACCCAGAACTGATCCGACGGGAAGAGAACGACGTTCGGGCTGAAAATGGCATTCTCCGGCATGGTGGAGAAGACGAACATCATCCAGATCGGAAACAGCCAGACGATGGCCAAGGGCACCAGGATCGCGTGCAGCACGATCGCGTTCGTCAGCCGGGCGGCGGATCTGGATTTCATTTCGGCTCCCTTGCCAGCCAGAAATTGACGAGCGAGATCAGGACGGCGAGCGCGGCGATGGTGTAGGCGACCGCCGAGGCGTAGCCGAAATTGAGCACCGTGAAGCCCTGCCGGTAGAGGAACAGGCCGAGCGTTTCGGTCGCGCTGCCCGGGCCGCCGCGATTGGTGATCAGGAACGGCTCGACGAAAAGCTGCATGGTGCCGATGATCGACAGGACCAGGCAGACGAGGATGACCGGCCGCAGAAGCGGCAGGGTGATGAAAATGAACTGCTTGAATTTCGAAACCCGGTCGAGCGTCGCCGCCTCGTAGACATCGGCCGGAATGGACTGCAGACCGGACAGGATGAGAATCGCGTTGTAGCCCACCCAGCGCCAGGTGATGGCGATGATGATGAGAGCCATGGCCGCGGTCGGGTTTGAAAACCATTCCACGGCGGGAAGGCCGACACCGCCGGCGATCTTGTTCACGACCCCGAACTCGGCATTGAACATCAGCCGGAAGACGGCGGCATAGGCCACCTCGCCGACGACGACCGGCGCGAAGAAGGCAAAGCGCATGAGGCCGCGCGCCTTCAAAAGCGGCGAGTTGAGCAGGACGGCGAGTATGGTGGCGAGGGTGATCATCACCGGCACCTGGATCGCCAGGATGAGCAGCGTGTTCTTGAGCGCGTTGGCAAAGGCCGGGTCGACGATCAGACGGCCCCAGGTCGCGCCGGGGTTGAAGCGCCAGGGAAGGCCCCGCGTCTGCAGGAAAGACAGCCAGAAGGAATAGATGATCGGCCACACCCAAAAGGCAGCAAAGATCACGAGATAGGGCGTGAGAAAGCCGTAGGCCGTCCGCGTGCGCGCGCGCATTCCGATGGTCTCCCCGGTTTCGGCGTGAAGCGGGGCCGCCTGGCCCCGCGCCGTTCGCTATTCTTGAACGGGAAGGCCGGTGACGAGCTCGATCTGCTCGGCGGCGCTGTCCAGCGCGGCCTTGGCATCGGGGAAGCCGCCATTCAGATATTGCGTCTGCACGTCCTGGACGATCTGATCGGCATCGCCGAAGAAGGGCGTACCGCGGCTCGGCTCGATCTTGTCGAGCGTTCCCAGGATATCGATCCAGATCTTCTGGCCGCCCCAGAAGGGCTGTTCCTGCTGGACGTAGGGAGCGTCGAGGGCCGACAGCAACGATGGGACGAGGCCGTATTCGCGCAGCATGGTGACCTGGCCCTCATTGGTGCCCAGCGCATAATTGACGAAGGCCCAGGCCGCATCCTTGTTTTCGGAAGCTGCCGGAATGGCCAGCGCGGAACCGCCCAGATTGGCAGCGCGGGGCCCGTCTTCGGACAGGCTCGGCATCAGGTAGACGCCCCACTGTCCGGCCTGTTCAGGCGAGGTGGAGCGGATCGTGCCCTCATACCAGCCGCCATACATCTGCGTGGCGACTGTTCCGGCGGTGTTGGACTGGATCTTCTCGTTCCAGTTGGCCGCCTTCAGGAGGCCGGCGTCATAGACGTCCTTGATCGCCTCGAGGGTTGCCACGCAGGCCGGCTGATTGACCCTGATGGCGCTGGCATCGTTGGAGAAGTAGCCGCAGCCCTGCTCGTTGGAGATCATGCGGAACCACTCGGTGTCGCCATTGAGGTCGGCCTGGGTCATGACGACCCCCGGATTGGCCTCCATGATCTTCTTGCCGGCCTGGATGAAATCGGCCCAGGTCTCGATGTCCTGCGGGTCGACGCCCGCCTTGTCGTAATAGTCGCGGCGGTAGAACATGACCACCGGCCCGGAATCCCAGGGCATCGCGTAGGCGGCATCGCCGACTTCGAGTTCGGTCCGCTTGAATTCGGGAAAGCCGGAAGCGATCTCCTCCGTATAGCCGAGCTCCGTCAGATCGCTGAAGCAGCCGGGAAACTGCGCCCAGAAAATCTCGGCTTCGTGGTTTTCTACGGAGACGATGTCGGGTAGCCCCGAACCGCCTGCCGCGCAGCCGGCGAGCAGCCGGTCGAAGACCTGGTCGTTGCCCAGGTCCTGGACGTTGATTTCGACGTCGGGGTGCTTTTCCTTGAACTTCTCCGCAACCGCTTCGAGCGACGAAGCCGCAATGTTCCAGCTCCAGACGGTAAGCTCCCCAGACTGGCTGTAGGCCGGGGTCGCGCCCAAGGCAAAAGCCAGTGCGAGCGCGGCGCGGCCGAGATGAACGTCCATCGAAAGTCCTCCCTTTCCCATTGCCCGACATTCGGGCGACCGATAGAGTAGCGGCTCTAGGGTGGACGTCTTGCGTAATGGGAAGGCAAAGTTGTCCAATAGTAAGACGCTGGGAAAGCGCTACTGGAATCCCGTGAAGAGCACCGTTGAAAAGGTGCCGAATGCGCTTGTCGTCAGCCATATGCAGCCGGGAATCATGAGTTCGGCGCACTGGCACGCGCAGGTCGAAATCAACTACGTGTTCCGTGGCTCGGTCGATTATCGAATGCACGGCTTTCCGGTTCGCCTGGAGGCGGGCGACCTGTGCATTTTCTGGGGCGGTCTACCGCACCGGGTCGTGGATACGTCCGAGGATCCCTTCTACGTCGCCATCCACATGCCGCTCATAAATTTCTTCCGGCTGCGGCTTCCGCACGATATCCAGCAGCGGCTCATGCGGGGCGGGGCGCTGGTCGCGGAGAAAGCGGACGAAAGCGATCCGGCCAACTTCACGCGCTGGTCGGAGTATCTGTGCTCGGACAAGCCGCAACTGGTCAATCACGCGCTCGAGGAACTGCTGCTCAGGATCGAGCGCATCCAGTTCGGCCCATACCGCCTGTCGGCGGCGGACGGGCTGCCGGCAACGCCCATCGAAGCACCGGATCAGCAGAGCTTTCACAATATCGGGCGCATATGCGCCTTCATAGCCACGAACTTCCGCCAGCAGATCGACTCGGCCGACATAGCCGTTTCGGCCGACATCCATCCGAAATACGCGATGAGCGTCTTCAAGAAGTCGACCGGCATGACGCTGAACGAATATGTGAACCTGCTTCGCCTGTCCTACGCCCAGGCCCTGCTGATGCAGCAGGACGCCAACGTGCTCCGTGTGGCGATGGAAAGCGGTTTCGGGTCCCTGTCGGCCTTCAACAAAAGCTTCCGCAAGATGGCCGGCGTGAGCCCGTCCGACTTTCGCCGGGAGATGCGCGAGCGCCCACGCCCGCTGCTTGCGTGATGCACGGGGCCTGACGGACGGGGCCGACGCACCGGAGCAGCGCTTCCGATCGATCATCAATGAACGATTTTGCAAGTCGCTTTCGTCCGCCGGCCGGAGACGGCCGCCTCGCGGCAACAGGCCGTGCCCGGCCCGAACTTGCCCGTGGCGGCGGCTATCTGGAAACCTCCGTTGAAACGCCTCTATCTGCGCCGAGCTGCGTTCGCGCCTTGACAGGCGGCTGAGGATTATTCAGCTTGTAACTGTCTGGTTATTACCGGCACTGGAGGAGGTGTGCCTTGCGCGTTTGAGGAGATGCGCAGGCCGCGGCAGGAAAAATGGGAGGAACATCAATGGCATATCGGATAAGCAGGCGCAGTGTTCTTGCGGGCGGTGCAGCAGCACTTTCGGCTTCCGCCCTTGGCGGGGGCCTTGCCTTCGGCCAGGAGACCAGGCTGAGGCTGATGTGGTGGGGCTCGCAGCCGCGAGCCGATCGCACCTTCAAGGTCAGCAATCTCTACATGGAGGCCAATCCGGGCGTCACGATCGACGGGGAGACCGTCGGCTGGGATGATTACTGGCCACGGCTCGCCACCCAGGTGGCCGGGCGGAACGCGCCGGACATCATCCAGATGGACTACCGCTACATCTTCGAATATGCCCGCCGCGACGCGCTGGCGCCGCTGGAGGGCTACGTCCCCGACGTGCTGAACGTTTCCGATTTCGACCAGGCCGCCCTTGACGGCGGATCGGTGGACGGCTCCCTCTACGGCGTCAGCCTCGGGGCCAACTCTTCGGCCATGATGGTCAATTCCGCCGCCTTCGAGGAGGCGGGAATCGCCATTCCCGACCAGTCGCTGACCTTCGACGAGATGAAGCGCATCGGCGAGGAGATCACCGCGGCCGGCAAGCGGCAGAACTTCTATGGTCTGTCGGACGGATCGGGCGTGGAGCCCTTCTTCGAGAACTTCGTCCGCCAGCGCGGAAAGGCGCTTTATACGGAGGAAGGTGAACTTGCCTTCGACGCGGAGGATGCGCGCGAGTGGTTCGAATTGTGGGCGGCCATGCGCGAATCCAAGGCCTGCGTGCCACCGGACCTGCAGGCGCTGGACAAGCGCCAGATCGAGACGGGCATGGTCTCGCTCGGCCATGCGGCGGTCTCCTATGCCCATTCGAACCAGCTTGTGGGCTACCAGACCATCAACAAGGACCCGATCGTGATGCACGCCTATCCGCGCATCGAAGCGGGTGCCGGCGGCGGTCACTACCGCAAGCCGTCGATGTTCTTCTCGGTGTCCTCGCAGAGCGAGAACCCGGAGGCTGCGGCGGCCTACATCTCCTTCTTCGTGACCAATCCCGAGGCGGCGGCCGTCCTCGACGTCGAGCGCGGGGTGCCCGAATCGGCAGCGGTGCGCGAGGCGCTCAAGCCGCATCTCGACGAGACGGGCCGCGCTGCGGTCGAGTATATCGGCGGGCTGGGCGATCTCGCCGGTCCGCTGCCGCCCCCGCCGCCGCTCGGCGCGGGCGAGATCGACAAGATGCTGATCCGTGTCAGCGAGGAGGTTGCGTTCGAGCAGCACACGCCGCAATCGGGCGCGGAAGCCTTCGTCGAGGAGGCGAAGTCGATCCTGGCCCGCGGCTAGCGCCCTGGCCGCCTGCGCCTTTCCCGGCGCAGGCGGCAGGCGTCCGAGCCCCATCCCTGGCTGTGCGCAACCGGCGGAAGCGCCGGTTCGCTCCGCCCGCGGACGGGGCGCAGCTGAATTGCCGGAGCGAAGCCGAGCGCAAATGACCGCCATCGCCTCTCACGCCCCCGTCCACACATCCTTCCGAAGCAGGCTCGCACGCGCCTGGTCGCGCAACGGCGCGGGCTACATGTTCCTCCTGCCGTGGTTCATCGGCTTCTTCGGGCTGACGGCCGGCCCGGCACTGGTCTCGCTCTATCTTTCCTTCACGGATTTCGACCTCCTGACGCCGCCGCGCTGGACCGGGGCCTCGAACTATGTGCGCATCGCCACGGCGGACCCGCGCTTCGTCGCATCGATGCAGGTGACGTTTTTCTACGTGCTCATATCGGTGCCGCTGAAGCTGGCCTTTGCGCTTCTCGTCGCCATGGCCTTGAACAGGGGCATCCGCGGCCTGCCCTGGTACAGGGCCATCTTCTATCTGCCGTCGCTGCTGGGCGCCTCGGTGGCGATCGCCGTCTTGTGGCGGCAATTGTTCGCCGGCAACGGCCTGGTGAACTCCTTCCTTGCCAATTTCGGCATCATCGGACCGAGCTGGATTTCCAACCCGAACTACTCGCTCTACACGCTCATCGTCCTGTCGGTGTGGCAGTTCGGCTCGCCCATGATCATCTTCCTGGCGGGCCTCAGACAGATACCGCAGGACATGTATGAGGCGGCGAGCCTGGACGGCGCGTCCAAGTGGCGCCAGTTCTGGAAGATAACCCTGCCGCTGCTCACGCCGGTCGTCTTTTTCAACGCCGTGGTGCAGACCATCGAAGCATTCAAGGCCTTTACCCCCGCCTTCATCATCTCCGGCGGCACGGGCGGGCCGATCAATTCGACGCTGTTCTACACGCTCTATCTCTATCAGGAGGCTTTCGGCTTCTTCCGCATGGGCTATGCGTCGGCGCTGGCGTGGATCCTGCTGGTGATCATCGCGCTCTTCACAGCCTTCTCCTTCCTGTCCGCTCGCTATTGGGTGCACTACGATGACTGATCCCGCGATTGCCGTCATGCAGGACGCCCGCCCGCTCGAGGTCGTCGGCCTCGGCAAGCGCAGGGTGTGGGTCTCGGTAGTGCTGCATGTTCTCCTGATCGGCGCCTCCATCGTGATGCTTTATCCGCTGCTGTGGATGCTTTCGGCCTCGTTCCGGCCGGAGGAGGAGATCTTCTCCTCGACGTCGCTCATCCCGTCGGCGGTATCGCTTGCCGCCTACCCGCGCGGCTGGTTCGGCCTGCGGGTGGATTTCGGCACCTTCTTCTGGAATTCCTTCGTCATATCGGCGCTCTCGGTGGCGGGCAATGTGATGGCCTGCTCGCTCGCCGCCTTCGCCTTCGCGCGGCTGCGGTTCCGCGGCCGCAATTTCTGGTTCGCGATCATGCTGGGCACGCTGATGCTGCCTTATCATGTGACGCTGATCCCCCAATATGTGCTGTTCCTCAACCTGGGCTGGGTAGGCACCATCCTGCCGCTCGTCGTGCCGAAATTCCTGGCGGCCGACGCCTTCTTCATCTTCCTGATGGTGCAGTTCTTCCGAGGCATCCCGCGCGAGCTTCACGAGGCGGCGATGATGGACGGCTGCAGCGCCTGGCGCATCTACTGGAAGATCATGCTGCCGCTCTCCCTGCCGGTGCTTGCGACCGCGGCGATCTTCACCTTCATCTGGACGTGGGACGATTTTTTCGGGCCGCTGATCTATCTGAACGACATGCGCGACTACACGGTGCAGCTCGGCTTGCGCTCCTTCGTCGATTCAACGGGCCTATCGGACTGGTCGGGGCTGTTCGCCATGTCGATCCTGTCGCTGATCCCGGTGTTCTTCTTCTTTCTCTTCTTTCAGCGGCTGCTGATCGAGGGCATCGCGACCACGGGACTCAAGCGCTAGGCGGAAACTCAGGGAGCCTCATGACGACCATCCGATTTGCGGCCATCGGCCTCAACCACGACCACATCTACGGCCAGACCGACATGCTGATGCGGGCCGGCGCCGAGCTTGTCTCCTTCCATTCGGACGAGGACGATCTTGCCGACCGTTTTGCCCAGCGCTATCGCCAGGCGCAGCGCGTTCCAAGCCGGGATGCGATCCTGGAAGACAGGTCCATCGGGCTTATCACAAGCGCGGCGGTTCCTGCCGACCGAGCCGCGCTTGCCATTGCGGCGATGGAGCACGGAAAGGACGTCCTGCTCGACAAGCCGGGCATGACGAGCCTCGAGCAGCTTGCTGACGTCAGGCGCGTGCAGGCCCGCACGGGGCGGATCTTCTCCATCCTCTATTCGGAGCATTTCGAGAGCCCGTCCACCGTCATGGCAGGCGAGCTGGTCGAGGCCGGGGCAATCGGCACGGTGATCCACACGGTCGGGCTCGGCCCCCACTCCCTGCGCAAGCCGCAGCGGCCGGGCTGGTTCTTCGAGCGCGAACGGTATGGCGGCATCCTCACCGACATCGCCTCCCACCAGGCCGAGCAGTTTCTGTTCTTCACCAAGGCGAAGGACGCGGCGGTGCTTTCGGCCACCATCGCCAACAGAGCCAATGGCGACACGCCGGGCCTGCAGGATTTCGGCGACATGCATCTGAAAAGCGACAACGCCACCGGCTATGTGCGCGTGGACTGGTTCTCGCCGCCCGAACTGCCGACCTGGGGCGACGGGCGCCTGACCATCCTCGGCACCGAAGGCTATATCGAGATCCGCAAGAACATCGACATCGCCGGGCGCGAGGGGGCCAACCACCTCTTTCTCGTCAACAAGGATGGGGTGCAACATTTCGACTGCCGGAACGTCGAGCTGCCCTTCGGCCGCGCATTCCTTTCCGATATCGACAACCGCACCGAGACGGCGATGCCGCAGGCGCGCTGCTATCTCGCCATGGAACTTGCACTGAAGGCACAGGCGCTGGCCGAAGGCGCCGCAACCGATGGATAGGCCCATGCCCAAAACCTTGACCGTTGCCGTCGTCGGATGCGGGATCGGCCGCGCCCACATCGTCGAAGGCTATCTGACGAACCCCGGACGCTTTCGGGTGCTGGCGGTCTGCGACCTCGACTCGGCGCGGCTCGATGCCCTTGCGGCCGAGTTCGGGATCGAGCGCAAGACGACGGTGTTCGACGATCTGCTGGCCATGGACGACATCGACATCATCGATATCTGCACGCCGCCTTCCGTCCACTATTCGCAGATCATCGCCGCCCTTGCGGCGGGCAAGAACGTCGTCTGCGAGAAGCCGCTGGTGGGTTCCCTGAGCGACATCGACGAGGTGATCGCGGCGGAAGGCCGATCGAAGGGCAAGCTCATGCCCATCTTCCAGTATCGCTATGGCGACGGCGCTCAGAAGGCGAAGAAGATCATCCAGTCCGGGATCGCCGGAAAACCCTTTGTCGGCACCGTGGAGACATACTGGCAGCGCCTGCCGGAATATTACGCCGTGCCCTGGCGCGGCAAGTGGGCAACCGAGCTCGGGGGCGTGCTCATGAGCCATGCCATCCACAATCACGATATGCTGATGTGGCTCATGGGGCGGCCGAAATCGCTCTATGGGCGGGTGGCGACGCGCGTGCATGCGATCGAGGTGGAGGACTGCATCTCGGGAAGCCTTGAGCTTGCGAGCGGCGCCCTTGTCTCGCTCACCGCGACGCTGGGCGCGCAGGAGGAGATATCGCGCCTGCATCTGGCCTTCGAGAACGTCACCTTCGAATCCAGCCATTTTCCCTATGCGCTCGGCGACGAGCCGTGGCGCATGGTGCCGCGCGATACGAAGGTACAGGCCGAGATCGACGCGCTCCTTGCCGACTGGCAACCCGTGCCGCGCCGTTTTGCCGGACAGATGCGCGACTTCCACACGGCGATCGTGGAAGACGGGACGCCGCCCGCCACCACGGCCGAGGCCCGCGCCGCCCTCGAACTCGTGGCGGCCTTCTACCATTCGGCGCGCACGCGCCAGGAGGTCGCGTTTCCGCTCGGCCCCGACCATCCGTGCTACCGAACCTGGATTCCCCAGCAACCGCAATCCCGCTCGGCCTGAGCCCGTCAGCAGAGGAACCACATGTCCACCTCAGTCACGCTCTCAAAGGTCTACAAGCGCTTCGGCAGCGTCGAAGTCATTCACGGGATCGACCTTTCGGTCGAGCCGGGCGAGTTCACCGTCTTCGTCGGACCGTCCGGCTGCGGAAAGTCGACGCTGTTGCGGATGATCGCCGGCCTGGAGCCCATTTCCGGCGGCGAACTCAGAATAGACGACGAACTGATGAACGAGGTGCCGGCGGCAAAGCGCGGCATCGCCATGGTGTTCCAGTCCTATGCGCTCTACCCGCATATGAGCGTCCACAAGAACCTGGCGTTCGGGCTCGAGACGGCGGGCATGAAGAAGCAGGAGATCGAGCGGCGGGTTCGCGGCACGGCCGAAATCCTGCAGATCGAGCCGCTGCTCGACCGCAAGCCCAAGCAGCTTTCCGGCGGTCAGCGCCAGCGCGTCGCCATCGGCCGTGCCATCGTGCGCGAACCGAGGATATTCCTGTTCGACGAGCCGCTTTCCAATCTGGATGCCGAACTGCGCGTCCAGATGCGGGTGGAGATCGCCAAGCTGCACCGGAACCTCGGCAACACCATGATCTACGTGACCCACGACCAGGTGGAGGCCATGACCATGGCCGACAAGATCGTGGTCCTGCGGCTCGGCCATGTCGAGCAAGTCGGCGCGCCGCTGGATCTCTACAACCGGCCCGCCAACCGCTTCGTCGCCGGCTTCATCGGCAGCCCGAAGATGAACTTCCTCGATGCCGAAATCGACGGGACGGACGTCGCCTCCTCCTCCATCCGCATCGGCGGCGATCCGGTCGCTCTGCCACGGCCGACGAACGGCGCTTCCAAGGGCCAGAGGGTCGAATTCGGCGTGCGTCCCGAACATATCGCCATCACGGGCGAGCGTGGCCGCGTGCCCCTTGCAAGGGTGAAGGTGGACCTGGTCGAGAATCTCGGCGGCCAGACCCTTCTTTATACATCACTCGCAGACGGCCAGAGCCTGACCGTGTCCCTGGACGGTCAGCGCGACATCAAGGCGGGCGCAGCCATCGACACTTTCATCGATCCGGCGACCTGTCACCTGTTCGACGCGGAGGGGCGGGTGATCTGAGCTTTTTGCTTTATGCAGTTCCGGACGGAAACAGGTATCGGCTTTTCCCGGAATTGCTCCAGGATGCGGCGGCCGCGGCTGGCACCCTTGCCGGTCTCGCGCTATAGGGCCTCTTGGGAGCAAGGGGGACGGGAGAAGAAGGTGAATGCCGGCACAAAGGTAAAGCCAGCGGCGAAGAGACGGCAGCGGGTGAGCCGCGATCCGGAACTCACGCGGGCAAGCATCCTCGAGGCGGCTACCGCGGAGTTTGCCGAAAAGGGCATCGGCGGCGCCAGGGTCGACACCATCGCCGAGCGTGCCGGCGCCAACAAGCGCATGCTCTACCACTATTTCGGCGACAAGACCGGCCTCTATGTGGCCGTGCTGGAAGCGGCCTATGCGTCTATCCGTTCGGCCGAGCGCAATCTCGATCTTACCCACAAGAAGCCGGAGGAGGCGCTGTCGGAACTCTCGCGCTTCACCTGGCACTATTTCCTGAAGCACCCGGAGTTCATCAGCCTGCTCAACACGGAGAACCTCCACGAGGCGAGGCACCTGAAGGGCTCCCGCAAGCTGATGGAGATGCATGTACATTTCGTGACGGAACTTGCCGACGTGCTGAAGCGCGGTGCCGAAGACGGCGTCTTCAGGCCAGGCATTGAACCGGTGAACGTCTATCTGACCATTGCGGCGCTCGGGTATTTCTACCTGTCCAACCGGCACACCCTTTCAGCCATCTTCAATCGCGACCTTACTGATGCGGCGCGGTTGGCCGAGTGGGAGGACAATATCGTCATGACTGTGCTTGCATCCGTCAGACGCGGTTAGGTGGGCCGCCGGGTTCTGCCCCCGCCGGCTTGCCGATCCCGCTCCTTCTAAGTTGACATGATAACTCATCTTTAATAGCAGTTCGCGCCAGGCAGCCACGTCCCCACCGGACAAGCGACCCAGAACAATCAGTTTTCCTTGGTCGCAAAGGGGGCGCGCCATGCCTTTTCGTTCGCTGTTCCGTTCGTTGACTCTTACCCTGATGGGTACGAGCGCTCTCTTCTGGATCACTCCGCAAGCCGTTGCGCAGGAGGCGCCGACGCTCCTTCAACGGCTGGAGGTCGAGGCGGAAAGCGACGATATTCTCGTCCAGGACGGCTATGTCGCCGAGCAGGGCAGGATCGGCACCAAGGTGGATACGCCGATTGTCGAGATACCGCAGTCGATCTCCGTGGTGACGCAGGATCAGATCGAGGACCAGAAGCCGCGAACGCTCAACGAGGCGCTCTCCTACACGGCGGGCGCCAATCCGAATAGTTTCGGCTTCGACAGCCGCTACGACGCCTTTTATCTGCGCGGCTTTCCGGCCTACTACAACGGCATTTTTCGCGATGGTCTGCGCCAGTACAACGGCCCGTCCGCGTGGTTCAAGACCGAACCTTACGGCATTGAGGGCCTGACGGTGCTCAAGGGTCCCGCGTCCTCGCTCTACGGCGTCAGCGGTCCCGGCGGCATCGTCAACCTGGTGACCAAACGGCCGAAGGACGAGCGGTTCCGCGAGATCGAGTTCCTTGGCGGCACGCACGACCGCTATCAGACCGCCTTCGACCTGTCCGGACCGGCCAACGAAGAGGGCACGATCCTATACCGCCTGACCGGCCTCGGCCGGCTCTCCGGCACAGAGCTTGCGGGCTATCCGGACGACAAGTTCTACCTGGCGCCGGCCATCACCTTCCAGCCCGACGAGGACACCAAGCTGACGGTGCTCGGCGAGATCTCCCGCGCGGTGACCGGCGGGACGGCGTTCTTCTACAACCCTTCCTACGGCCAGGTGTCCAACATCTACAATGGCGATCCTGCCTGGAACGACTTCACCGGGATCCAGGGCCGCATCGGCTACGAGTTCGAGCACCGCTTCAACGATGTGCTCACGGTTCGCCAGAACCTGCGCTTCAACATGGTCGATGCCGATCTCGAATATAGCGGCCACTATCCTCCAGACCGGACCAATCCCGACGTGCTGGCCCGCTACTGGGGCCACTACAAGGAGGATATGAAGAACTTCGTCGTGGACAACATCGCGCAGTTCGAGTTCGACACCGGGCCGGTGAGCCATGTCGCGGTCGCGGGCCTCGATTACGGCTGGTCGGACTACGAAGCCCATAACGGCATTTCGTATATCTCGGTCGACGATATCGCCGCCATGCCGCTCGCCTTCTCCGGCGGCCAATCGATGCACCAGGCCGGCATCTACCTGCACGACCAGATGCGGTGGAACGATTTCACGCTTTTCGCCAGCGGCCGTTACGACTGGGTCGAAAGCCGCAGCACCGACCACCAGTTCAAGGAGACGGACCAGAGCGACAGAGCGTTCTCCGGCAGGCTCGGCCTGTCCTACCGGACGGAGTGGGGCATCATCCCCTATGCGAACTACTCGACCTCGTTCTCGCCGAACCTGGGCTTCGTCTATGACAGCGCGACCAACGAGAGGCGGGTGGCGCGGCCGACCAAGGGCGAGCAGGTGGAAGTCGGCGTCAAATACGAGATACCCGGATACAATGCGGTGCTCGGCGCGGCATATTTCAACATCGACCAGACGGACGGCGTCGTCTATGACGGCACCTTCGACAGTGCGGGCAATCAGCGCCAGCGCCAGCTGGACCTGAATTCCCGAGGGCTCGAACTGGAGGCGAACGCCTCTTTCGACAACGGCTTCGGCCTCATCGCTTCGTACACCCATATGCGCATGAAGATCGAGCGGGGCGCCGCGGGAACGGAAGGCAACGAGCTTTCCTCCACCCCAAACCATATCCTGTCGCTGTGGGGGCACTACACGTTTCGGGATGGACCGGTGGCAGGCCTCGGCCTGGGCGCCGGCGTGCGCTATGTCGGCGAAAGCTATGGCGACGACCTGAACTCGTTCAAGAACGAGGACCGCGTCTTCGTCGACGCCGCACTCTCCTACGATTTCGGTGCAAACAACCCAAAGCTCGAAGGGCTGATGCTGCAGGTCAACGCAAAGAACCTGTTCGACGAGCGCAAGCCCATCTGCACGGCGGGCAACTGCTACTGGGATGAGGGCCGGTCGGTCTTCGGCAGCCTGCGCTACCGGTTCTGACAGGATGGCAACGAATAGCCCCGTCACGCGTTCGCCTGCCGCCGTCGTGCTGGCGGTCGGCGGCCTCTATGTCGCGCAAAGCGTCATCGGCGGCATCACATGGGCCGGCTTGCCGGCGGTCATGCGCGACCGGGGCATGGCGCTCGATGAGGTCGGGCTGCTCTCGCTGATCGCGTTGCCCTGGGCGCTGAAGTTCCTGTGGGCGCCGATGGTGGAACGCTTCAGGCTTCCGCCCGCCGGCCGCAACCGCTCCGCCGTGATCGTCGCCATCGGCGGCGGCATCTCGGTTCTCGGCCTTGGCGTGGTGGGGCTGATCGGCCCTGGCTTGCTGGGCCCGGTTCTCGCCTGCCTCACCATTATCGCGCTCGCCGCCGCCACGGTCGATATCGCCTGCGACGGCTACGCGGTCGAGGCCCTTCCGCGCAAACAGCACGGCTGGGCCAATGCGGCCCAGGTGGGAGGCGCCTATCTGGGTTCGGCAATCGGCGGCGGGCTGTTCCTGATTATCGTTGCGGCCTATGGCTGGAGCGTTTCCGTGTGGAGCATGGCCGCCCTTCTGGTGCTGCTCGGCGTGCCGTTCCTGCTGCGCTCGCGCGCATATGCGGCGGCCGAAACCCGCACGCACGTGCCCTCGCTCGCATCCGCTCTCCGCCGGCCGGAGATCCGCCGCGGCCTGCTGGCCGCCGCGCTCTACGTGATCGCCCAGAAGACGGCCATGATAATGATTGGTCCGTTCCTCATCGATGCGGGGCTGGACCTTGCGGCGATGGGCTTGATCAACGGCGCCGGCAGCATGTTTGTCGGGCTTGCCGCGGCACTTGTCGGCGGCGCGCTGGTGCGGGTGCTGGGCGCGCGTGCCGTGCTGGTGATCGCGCTGGTCCTGCAGGCCGGTGCTCTGCTCTTCTTCGCCGCCAGCGGCCTTTTTCCCGATATCCCGAATTGGGCGCTGGCCACCGTTGCGGTCGCCAGCTCTTCAGGGATCATGGCGCTCGGCTTCGTCGCCCTCTATGCTCAATTCATGCACTGGTCCGACCCGCGCCAGGGCGGCGTCGACTTTACGCTGTTCCAGTCCATGGACGCGCTCGTCAGCATGGGCGGCGGCGTCGGAGCCGGCTATGTCGCGCAGCACCTGGGCTACGGCATCTTTTTCGCCGGTGCCGGCGTGATCGCGCTAGCCACGATACCGGCGATCGCCGTCGTTGCCGGCCGGTCCGTGGCCCGTGAAACCGGACGCATAGAAACGACGCGCCCTGCGGCCCTCGCGCAGATTGGAGAGAACCCGTGAACGCCCACCATCCGCTGCTTGCCGAAACGACGGTGAGGCTGGCTGCTCCGCTCGATGTCATGACGAAGCTGCGCGAGCATTTCGTCGAGCATGGGACGGTGACCGGTTCCGATGACCGGTGGAGGGTCGAATTCGGGATCGGCACGGCCGAGGCGCAAGCACGCGCCGGGGCGATCGCATTTCGGGTTTCGGCCGATGACGCGACCTCGCTCGCCTACCTGCAATGGGGCGTGGCCGAGCATGTGTGCGAGTTCGCGCCCGGCGAGACGCCTGAGATCGTTTGGGAGGGTGGCGTCAGGGCTGGCGCCCCGCTGCCCTATTTCCGCGAGATGCGCGTCCTGCGCGCCAGGCAGCTTACGCCGCGCATGCGCCGGCTGACGCTGGCCGGCCGCGATCTCGAGCGCTTCAGCCATGACGGCCTGCATGTCCGCCTGCTGCTTGCGCCGGAAAAAGGCGTAAAACCGGTCTGGCCGGTGATGGCCGCCGACGGACGCCAGGCCTGGCCCGAGGGCCCCCGGCCGGTTCCCCGCGTTTATACGATCCGCCGCATCGACGTGGACGCGGGTGAAGTCGACATTGATTTCGTGCTCCATGAGGGCGAAGAGACCCCCGGCGCCACCTTCGCTCTCGACGCCAAGCCGGGCGACGTTGTCGGCATGACCGGCCCCGGCGGCGGCGAACTGCGTGAAGCCAACTGGTACCTGCTTGCCGGTGACGAGACCGCGCTTCCGGCGATAGGCCGCATGCTGGAGCAGTTGCCGGCCGGCAAGAAAGTGGTCGCGCTCATCGAGATCGCCGACGATGCGGAGCGCCAGGAGCTTCGCACGGAGGCGCATCTCGACCTGCGCTGGCTTTCGCGCGGAGGCAGGGCGGCAGGCAGCACGACTCTGCTCACTGACGCGGTGCGGGCGCTCGATTTTCCATGCGACGACGCATCCGTTTTCGTCTGGGCAGGCTGCGAGCACACCGCCGCCCGACAGATTCGTGCTCATTTGCGCAAGGAGCGCGGCCTGCAGCGCCGAGACAGCCTGGTCGCCGCCTATTGGCGACGCGGGGCCGCGGGCGAGGTCGAGCAACGCGATTGAGGGCTGCTCGAGGCAGGAAGGAACCCGCCAAGGAAACCTGCGCGAGCGCATGGTTTGCCGCCACTGAACCGCCGTCGCATGGCCATCGCGCAGGCGGCCCGGCTCTCCTGCACAGGAAGACCGGCGTGCGCTTGTCGCGCGCGCCGGAAAGATGTTGACCCCTTGCCTGACAGCCGATATCACAAACATGAATCGGATGTCATGTTTGTGATGAAGCCGTCATACGCCCCCAAGACAAAGCGCGGACAGGTGCGCCGAGAACAGATCCTGCGTGCCGCGGAGCGCGTTTTCGGGACGATCGGCTATGCCGATACGTCGATCACCGACATCACGCGTGAGGCAAACACCGCGCAGGGGACCCTTTATATCTACTTCAAGGGCAAGCATGAGGTGTTTATCGAGCTGGTCCGCGAAATGGGCCACCTTACCCGTGAAGTCATCTCGAGGACGGTGTCGGGTGCTCCCTCGCGTCTCGAGGCGGAGCGGCTGGGGCTTTCGGCTTTCCTCCGCTTCGTCGCCGAGCGCCCCGAACTCTACCGGATCGTCGAGGAAGCGCGGATAGCCGCTCCGGATGCGTATAGGGCATACTTCACCGAATTCGCGAATGCCTACCGCAGCCATCTGCTCGCAGCGGAAGCGACCGGCGAAATCCGCCCCGGCAATGCGGAAATCCGCGCCTGGGCGCTGATGGGAATGGCCAAGACGCTCGGCGAGCGCTACGTTCTGTGGCAGGACGATACGGATCTCGACCAGGTGGTCGACAGCGCGACCGACCTGATACGCAACGGCCTTGAGCCATGAGCGCGCCGAAGATCGCCGTTACCGACGAGCCCCTTCCGTCCGGGGCTCTCCTGACGCGGATCAAGCTGAACGCGCCGGAGCGCTGCAACAGCCTGGACCCGCAGATGGTCGAGGAACTGCGCGATGCGCTGGGCCATGCGCGCAGGCAGGACGCGGCCTTTGTCGCGCTCACGGCGAAAGGCCGCCACTTCTCTACCGGAGGCGATGTCGCAGCGTTTCATGCGAGCAGGGACCGGGCTGCCTACGCGGACACGGTCGTCGGTCCGTTGCAGGACATCGTCAGGACCATGCTCCAGCTTCCTGCCATCGTCGTCGCGGGCGTGCAAGGGGCCTGCACAGGCGGCAGCGCCGGCCTCCTCTTTGCATCCGATCTTGCTCTGCTGGCCGAGAATGCGTTCATCCAGCCCTTCTACACCGAAGTGGGCTTTGCGCCGGATGGCGGCTGGTGCGCATTGCTGCCCGAAAGGATCGGCGCAGCCCGCGCGCTGCACATCCAGCTTGAAAACCGCCGGCTGACCGCGCCGATGGCGGTTGAACTGGGCATCGCGCAAGAGACGGTCCCCGCGGCCGAACTGGAAAGATGCTTGGGGGACAAGATCCGCCGCCTCGACGAGACCGGCATTCTCCACTCCATGCGCGCGACAAAGCGCCTCGTATGGGACGAGCCAAGGATCGCTGCCGTCTCGGAGCGGCTGCGGGCGGAGCAGGACAGTTTCCGAAGCCTGATCGGCCGCGAGGAGACGGCGGCGGGGATGGAGAGATTTCTCGATACGTTGTGACGGGAGGCGCAATTGTTCGACACAATACCCGATATGGCGGCCAAGAGGGCGGAGCTTACGCCACGGGCCGTCGCCTTCATCGAGCACGAGACGGAACGTCGGTGGAGCTTCGCCGACGTCAACGCGGCGGCAGACAGGCTCGCCGCGGGGCTGCTGGAGATGGGCCTTGAAAGAGGCGACCGGCTGGTGGTGCTGAGCCTCAACCGCGTGGAATTCTTCGTTGCCCTGTTCGCCTGCCAGAAGACCGGCATCGTCATGGCACCGCTCAACTGGCGCCAGCCGGTCGCCGAACTGACGGAGGTGGTGCAGAGCGTCGGCGCCTCGGCTCTGTTGTTCGACGTGGAAAACGCCGGGACCGCTCGCGCGCTTGCTTCGGCTCTGGCGCTTCCGGGGATTTCAATCGGCCCGGCCGAGGGCTCGGAAACGGCGTTTTCGCAGCTTCTTGACACGGAGAGCCGACCAGTGCCCAAGGCGGTCAGCGCGACCCGGCCATGGTACCTGCTCTTCACCTCCGGCACGACGGGCCTGCCCAAGGCGGTCATCCAGACGGCGCGCATGGGCTGGGCCAATGCCGTCAATATCGGCCAGGCGATCGACCTGACCTCACAGGACGGCAGCGTCAACTTCCTGCCGCTGTTTCATACCGCGGGAATCAATCTGTACACTCTTCCGGTCTTTCTGTTCGGCGGGGCGTCGACGGTCCTGCCGCGTTTCGAGCCCGACCGCATTCTTGATCTGCTTCGATCCGGCGCGGTGACGCAGTTCTTCGGTGTGCCGGCGATCTTCCAGGCCCTCAGCCTGCACGAGAGGGTGGACGAGGTGGACTGGAAGACGATCCGCTGCGGCTGCGGCGGCGCGCCGCTGCCTGAATCGCTGATCCGCTTCTTCGCGCAGCGCGGCTGCCTGATCTGCAACGGTTTCGGCATGACGGAAACCGGGCCGACCGCATTCCTGATGGATCGCGCGCATGTCGAGGAAAAGATCGGCTCCGTTGGAAAGGCACAGATGCTGACCGAAGTGCGGATCGACGGCCTTGCGCCCGGCGACGTGGGGCAGGGCGAGATGCAGATGCGCGGCCCGGCGATCACGCCCGGCTACTTCGCCAATGAGGAGGCGACGCGCAAGGCGTTCACCGAGGACGGCTGGCTCAAATCCGGCGACGTCGCGCGCCGCGATGCCGACGGCTACTACTACATCGTCGACCGGATCAAGGACATGTATATTTCCGGCGGTGAAAACGTCTATCCGGCCGAGGTGGAGCGTGTCCTGAACGGGCACGAGGCCATACTGGAAGCCGCCGTCATCGGGGTGCCGGACGAAAAATGGGGCGAGGTCGGCGCGGCGTTCCTTATCCCGAGGCCGGGAAAGACGCTGGATATCGCCACCGTCGCAAGCTGGTGCCGCGAGCGCCTGGCCGCCTACAAGGTGCCGAAGAGCTTCGCAATCGTCGAGGATTTTCCGCGCACGGCCGCCGGCAAGGTGCGCAAGCACGATCTGAGGGAGATGATCTGATGCCGCTGCACGTTGAGGCCGTCTGGACGCCGACGCAGGACGAATTCGACCGCTTTGCCCGCATCTCCGGCGACGACAATCCCATCCACGTCGATCCCGCGTTCTCCGCCCGCACGCGGTTCGGGCGCACCGTTTCCCATGGCATGCTCATCTATTCGAAACTGTGGGCGATGCTCTGCACGAGCCTTCCGGGCGTTCGGCAGGCCCACCAGACGATGATGTTTCCGAACCCGTGCTTCACGGGCGAGCCGGTGGAACTGACGGTCGAGGAGATCGGGACGAGGCGTTTTGCGATGAAGGCGCTGCGGCAGGCGGACGGGGCGGAATTGCTCGTCGGCGAAACGGAGCTCGCGTGATGGAGGTCGGCCAGTCAGCCGAGATCACGCGGCGCTACAGCAGGCAAGATCTGGAAGCGTTCGGCGCGCTTATCGACATGACGGCCGCTGCGCCGGATACGGTTCCCGAACCGCTGATCGCCGCGCTTTTTTCCTATCTTCTCGGAGTGAGGCTGCCTGGCCCCGGCACGAATTACCTCAAGCAGGAAATGCGCTTCCTCCGATCCGCGCCGCTCGACACCGACCTTACCGCGCGGGTGACGATCTCGCGGTTCCGTGCGGACGGGCATCTTGTGGACCTTTGGGCGACTTGCGAGACCTCGGACAGAAATCTGGTGTGCGAGGGGCGGTCGCTGGTGCTGGCGAAAGACGTCGGTGCCTGAGCGGCCAGCTTCAAATGGATGCGAACGCTGCCAATGTCCGGGCAAATTCGTCGGGCTCCTCCAGATGCGGTGAATGGCCCGACGCCTCGAAAGTATGGCGGCGGGCTTGCCGGGCGGTTTCGGCAAGCCATTTTGCCGTCGCGGCGGGGTAAACGCGGCTGAGCGCTCCATGGGCGACAAGCAGTGGCACCCCCAAGCACGGAATGACAGGGCGGCAGTCGGCGGAAACCAGCGATGCCCACATGCTGTTCATGGCCGCCGGATCGTTGGCGCGTATCTTCTCCACCGCGCGCTCCAGACCGAGATCCGGCGCGCCGTTGCGGCTGGCGAACATGTTCGTGGCAATCGCCGGCGCGCTCGCGTGCCAGTCCTCGGCGAAATGCGCCGTCTTTACTGCCGTCTGAGCACGATTCTGGCCTTTCAGGCCAAGGCTCCAGTCGCCTTCGTTGACGATCTTCGGGCTCATGTCCACGGAAACCATGCGCCCGATCCGGCCGCTCCCGAAACGCGCCAGATAAGTCCAGGCGACCGTCGCGCCCAGCGACCAGCCGACGAGGGTCACGTTTCGCAGGTTGCGGCTCTCGATAATGCTGCGGAGCAGCCGGGCGGCGGCTTCGACGTTGGCGGTGAGATCCACCGATCGGCCGTGGCCCGGCAGGTCCGGCGCTAGGCAGTGGAAGCGGTCCTGCAGACGCGCGAACTGGCCGGCGAACACGCTGCTTTCCATGGTCCACCCGTGCAGAAAGACGATCGGCGGCCCGGCTCCCGCCTCCCGGGTATAGGAAATCTCCGTCACGCTAGCGCCTCTGCCGCAAGCGCCCGACGATGCCGCTCGGAAAGAAATAGACGCTGAGGACGAAGAGCAGACCGAGCCACAGGAGCCAACGGTCCGGATCAAGGAAAAGCGGAAGCACGGGCAGGCCGGACAGTGCCTTGGCTGCAACGCCCATCAGCTCCTGCAGGTAGTTCTGCGCCACGACAAAGAGCGTCGCGCCGACCACTGCGCCATACATGGTGCCCATGCCGCCGATCACGACCATGAGGAGGATGTCGATCATGATCTCGAAAGAGAGCGTGGTGTCCGGTCCCACATATCGCAGCCAGATCGCAAAGAGCGATCCGGCGAGGGATGCGACGGTGGCGGAGATGCAGGTCGCCGCCGTGCGGTAATAGACGACGCGATAGCCGATGGCTTCTGCGCGGAAATCGTTCTCGCGGACGGCTTGCAGCACGCGACCGAAGGGCGAATTCACGATGCGCAACAGCAGCAGGAACAGGCCGAGCGAGCCAAGGAACACGAGGTAGTAGTTGAGGAGCTTGCCGTTCAGCCGCACGCCGAACAGATCTCCGTCCGCCAAGGTGAAGGCTGGCGTCAGCTCACGCGGAATGAGGAAGTTGAGGCCGTCTTCTCCCCCGGTAAGGCCCGAAAGCTGGCTCACCAGGACAGCGACCGCGGAGGCAACCGCCAAGGTTATCATGGCGAAGAAGATGGCGCGTACCCGCAGCGAAAAGAGGCCGATGAAGAACGCGACCACGATTGCCACGACAGCACCCGCCGACGTGCCGACGACGAGCGGCAGAAAGCCGCGCTCCATGTGCGCGCAAGCCAGCGCCACGCCGTAGGCACCCATGCCGAAGAACATGGTGTGGGCGAAGGAGACAATGCCGCCATAGCCGAGCATCAGGTCGTAGCTTGCGACAAGCACGATGAAGATGCAGATGCGCGCGGCCGTTTCCAGCGAGCGGACGCCGGGAAACAGGAAAGGCGCAAAGGCGAGACCGATGAGGATGGCCAACAGGATGACGGTCAGAACGGGGCTACGCGGATTGTCGCCCGATATCAGTTTCGTCAGCATGTCACTTCGCCTTTACGACCGGCAGCATGCCTTGCGGCCGCCACAGCAGGATGAGGACAAGGAGCCCGATATTGGAGACCAGCGCCAGCTTGGGTTCCAGGAAGGCGACGTAGTTCTGCGTCAGGCCGACCAGGAGCGCGCCTATGAAGCAGCCCTCGATCGAGCCCAGCCCGCCTATGATGACGACGATGAAGACGAGCACCATCATCTCCTGGCCCATATGCGCGGTGATGACCTCCTGATAGAGCGCCCACATGACGCCGCCCAGACCGGCGAGGGCCGAGCCGGCAACGAAGACGGCAACGAAGACGAGGCGCAGCCGGTAGCCCAAGGCCTGCACCATCTCGCCGTTCTGCACGCCGGCGCGCACGATGAGGCCGATCTTGGTCGAGCGCAGGACCCAGCGGATGGCCAGAAAGACCGCAAGGCCCACCCCAACGGCGACGAGCCGGTATTTTTCGAGCGCCGCGCCGGCAAAGGTCACGGCTCCCTTCAGCGCCTCGGGGCGCGAAAAGAAGATCTCGTCCGGCCCCCAGATGACGAGGATCAACTGTTCGGCGATGATCAGCCCGCCCATCGTCACGAGAATCTGCTTCAGATGGGCGCCATAGACCGGCCTGACGATCACGCGTTCGAAAGCCCAGCCCGCCGCAGCCGTTGCCGCCATCGCGCCGATCACCGCAACCAGGATGGCCAGCAGGTTGAGCGCAAGGGAAGGCGCGCCGGTCATGCCGCCGAGCGCCAGCAATATGGTCACGCCGACGAAGGCGCCGACGGAGACGAAGGCGCCGTGGCCGAAATTGATGACGTCCATCAATCCGAAAACCAGCGTCAGACCGGATGCCATGATGAAGATCATCATCCCCATCGCCAATCCGGAAACGGTGAGCGTGAGCCATGAGGAGGTGGACTGGATGGCCAGGAAGCCGAGCAGAACAAGGACCGGGATCAGCAGCAGCGGCGCGTATTTCATCAAGCGCTCGTGCAGCGCGATCTCGGTCATGGTCGGTGCGTGGTCGGGCGCGGCACTCATCAGGCTGTCTCCACGCTGAGGCCCATCAGCTTCTCCTGCAGCGCGTGGTCGCCGGCCAGTGCCGCCATGGCGCCGCTCCAGACGATCTTTCCATCGTCCATGACAGCGCAGGAATCACCGAGCGCCCTGGCGACGGAGAAGTTCTGTTCGACGAGCAGGATGGATGCGCCCTGGTTCTTCAGTTCGCGCAGGGCCCCGGCAAGCGTCGCAACTATGGCGGGGGCAAATCCCTTGGTCGGTTCGTCGATGAGATAGAGCTTGCGCTTCTCCGCCATCGCGCGGGCGATGGAAAGCATCTGCTTCTGGCCGCCCGACAAGTTTCCGGCCTCCTTCTTCCAGAAGGTCTTCAGTGGCGGGAAGGCGCTGAAAAGCCAGTCGAGCCGGTCCGGATCGAGCGGGCCGCCGATCGCGGCGAGCGTCATGTTCTCCTCCACCGTCAGGTCGGAGAAGATGCCCATGTCCTCGGGCACATAGCCGATCCCCGCCCTGGCGATCGCCGATGTGGCAAGCCCGGTGATGTCCCGGTCCTCGAAAAGGATCGTGCCGGCACGGGCGCGCCAAAGGCCCATGATCGTGCGCAGCGTGGTGGTCTTGCCGACGCCGTTTCGCCCGAGAAGCATGGTGACGCCGCCGGCCGGCACGTCGAAGTCGACGCCCTGCAGGATGTGGTACTGGGCGATGTTCGTGTGCACGCCCTTAAGGCGCAGGGTCGGCTCAGACATCGGTCAGCTCCTTGCCCAGATAGGCCTCCTGCACGACGTCGGAAGCCATGACCTCCGCCGGGGCGCCGTCGGCCGCCAGAGCCCCGTTGTGCAGTACGATGATGCGGTCGGCGAGGGAGCGGATGACGTCCATCTTGTGTTCCACCAGCAGGATGGTGCGGCTGGTATCGGCCTTCAGCTCTGCGATCAGATCGAGAACGACAGGCGCCTCGTCGACGGACATGCCGGCGGTCGGCTCGTCGAACATGTACACCTGCGGATCGAGCGCGATCAGGAGCGCCACTTCCAGTTTGCGCTGATTGCCGTGGGCAAGTTCCGAGACGGTCTGGCCGGCGAGATGATCGAGCCGCACGCGCTTCAGGACGTCCAGTGCCGCCTCGGTGATTTCCGTCTGGCTTTCGGCCATGACGAGCAGGCGAAAGCCGGTATTGCGCCTGGACTGAACGACAAGACGGACGTTCTCCAGCACCGACAGGTTGGGAAAGAGGTTCGTCAGCTGGAAAGCGCGGCCGATGCCGCGCGCCGTCCGTTCGGCCACGGGCAGGCGCGTGATGTCCCGGCCATGCAGGAAGACGCTGCCGGCGGTTGCGCGGATCTGACCCGAGATCAGGTTGAAATAGGTCGTCTTGCCGGCGCCGTTAGGTCCGACGATGGCGGTGAGCTGCCCAGCGGAAAATGCGCAGCTCACATGATCGACGGCCACCTGCCCGCCGAAGCGGACGGTGAGGTCGCGGGTCTCCAGGATAGCGTCGGTCATCGCCGGTCTCGAATGGAAAAGGGGAGGGCGGTGGCCCGCCCTCCTGACCCTAGTTGCGAACCGGGATATCCATATCCTCGATCTTCAGTTCGCGGACGAGTTCCGGGATGCCCCATTCCACATCTTCTTCGACCCGGATCTTGAAGTGATACATGGATTGCAGCGCCTGATGGTCTTCCGGGCGGAAACGCATGGTGCCCTTGGGCGTCTCCCATTCCATGCCTTCCATGGCCTCGATCAGCGCTTCGGTGTCGGTGGAGCCGGCTTTCCTGATCGCCTCGACGATCGCAATGCCGGCAGCCATTCCGCCCGCGGTGAAGAAGTCGGGCGGGCTGCCGTAGCGCTCCTGATGCTCTTCCACCAGCCAGTCGTTCACCGGGTTGTCCGGGATCTCGTAATAGTAGTAGGTCGCCCCTTCCATCCCCGGCAGTTCCTTATAGGCGGTCATCGCTGCAAGGATGTTTCCGCCGGTGGCGATCTCGATGCCGTAGCGCGAGGGATCCATGGCGTTGATCTTGCCCATGGGGTTGCCGCCACCGGCCCATATGATGAAGAGCTTCTTGTCGCCTTCCACATCCTCCATGGCATTGAAGATGCGCTCGGCCGCCGCCGTGAAATCCGTCGTATCGGTCGGCACATACTCCTCATGCACGACCTCCGCGCCGGTTTCGGCCAGGGCGTTCTTGAACGCGGCCACACCGTCGCGCCCGAAGGCATAGTCCTGGGCGAGCGTGGCAATCTTGACATTCTCGCCGCCGAGCGCCACGGCGTTCGCGACGGCATCCTGGCTCGAGTTGCGTCCCGTGCGGAAGATGTAGCGGTTCCAGTTCTCGCCAGTGATGGAGTCGGCAACGGCAGGCTCGACGATCAGGATCTTTTCATATTCCTGCGCAACCGGCAGCATTGCGAGCGCCACGCCCGAACTCACCGCCCCGACCGCAAGGTCTGCGCCATCGTCCGCGTAGGCCTCCGCCAGAACGGCTCTGCCCCGGGCGGGATCGAGCTGCGTGTCCTTTTCGATGACGTTTATGGGCTCGCCATCGATCTCCATCGTGCCGTCGGTCGCATATTCCAAGCCCATCATCAGCCCGATATGCGACTGCTTTGCGTAGGCCTCCAGCGCGCCCGTCTTGCCATAGACGTGGGCTATGGTGATGTCGGCTGACGCCGCCGCAGTCAGCGCCAGGGTGGCCGCCAAGGCCCCGCCAAGTGCAAGCTTCATTTTTTCCTCCCTGATGATCGCAAGATCATGAAATATGAATCAGTATTCATGTTTCAGTCGAGCGTCAAGAGGTCTCGCCCCTTGCGGATCGAACCCTGGCGGCTTTTTTCGGATGTCATGAAAGCTGCGGTGAGATCTTGCCGGGAGCGGAGGCTTGAGAAGGGGCCGGCGACGAATACCGAACCGGCTTCCAGCAGGCGCGGTCGCGTTTCAAATGTTCCGCTTTCCGTCCGGCGGATCGCCGGTCTGCCCATAAGGAAAATCTATCGAGAAGAACAGAAAACGCAATTGGCAATTATCGCACAGCTTGGTTAGGCTGGAATAATTCCAGACAAGAAACGCCTCGGCCGATGGAGAAAACCATGGACGCAAAGACCGACGACAATGCGGGCGGGTGCCCGTTCACGGGGGGTGGCCGCCGCGGGCGCCGGAACCGTGACTGGTGGCCGGAGCAGCTGGACCTCGACGTGCTCCATCGCAACTCGGATTTGTCCGATCCGATGGGCGAGGATTTCGATTACGCCGAAGAGTTCAAGAGCCTCGACCTGGACGCCGTGATCGCGGATCTGCATGCCGTGATGACGGATTCGCAGGATTGGTGGCCGGCCGATTTCGGCCACTATGGAGGGCTGATGATCCGCATGGCCTGGCACAGCGCGGGCACCTACCGCATCACCGATGGCCGCGGCGGCGCCGGCGCCGGCCAGCAGCGGTTTGCCCCGCTCAACTCCTGGCCGGACAATGCCAATCTCGACAAGGCCCGCCGGATTCTGTGGCCGATCAAGCAGAAATACGGCCGCAAGATTTCCTGGGCCGACCTGATGATCCTCGCCGGCAACGTCGCTCTGGAATCAATGGGGTTCAAGACGTTCGGCTTCGCCGGCGGGCGCAAGGACGTGTGGGAGCCCGAAGAGCTCTACTGGGGCCCCGAGGGAACGTGGCTGGGCGATGAGCGCTACAGCGGCGAGCGCCAGCTCGCCGAGCCGCTGGCCGCCGTGCAGATGGGCCTGATCTACGTGAACCCGGAAGGGCCGAACGGCAAGCCGGACCCGGTCGCGGCCGCGCGCGATATCCGCGAGACCTTCTACCGCATGGCGATGAACGACGAGGAGACCGTCGCGCTGATCGCCGGCGGCCACACCTTCGGCAAGACCCACGGCGCCGGCGACCCGTCGCTGCTCGGCCCGGACCCAGAGGGCGCGGCCATCGAGGACCAGGGGCTCGGCTGGAAGAGCGGGCACGGCACCGGCTTCGGCGCCGACACCATCACCGGCGGCCCCGAGGTCACCTGGTCGCAGACGCCGACCAGGTGGAGCAACCACTTCTTCGACAACCTGTTCAAGCACGAGTGGGAGCTGACGAAGAGCCCGGCCGGCGCCTGGCAGTGGAAGGCGAAGGATGCCGAGGCCACGGTGCCCGATGCGCACAACCCGTCGAAGAAGCATGTGCCGACCATGCTGACCACGGACCTGTCGCTGCGGCTCGACCCGGAATACGAGAAGATCTCGCGCCGCTTCTACGAAAACCCGGACCAGTTCGCCGACGCGTTCGCCCGCGCCTGGTTCAAGCTCACGCACCGCGACATGGGCCCAAAGGTGCGCTATCTCGGCCCGCTCGTGCCGAAGGAGACGCTGATCTGGCAAGATCCGATTCCGGAGGTCGACCATGAGCTGGTGGGCGAGGAGGAGGTCGCCGACCTGAAGGCGAAAGTCCTCGCCTCGGGCCTGTCGGTCTCCGACCTGGTCTCGACGGCATGGGCTTCGGCCTCGACCTTCCGCGGCTCCGACAAGCGCGGCGGCGCCAATGGCGCACGTATCCGGCTCGCGCCCCAGAAGGACTGGGAGGTGAACGACCCGGCACGGCTTGCGAAGGTGCTCGGGAAGCTCGAAGAAATCCAGAAGGATTTCAACGCGGCCCAATCCGGAAACGGGGCCGGCGGCAAGAAGGTGTCGCTCGCCGACCTGATCGTTCTTGGCGGCTCCGCCGCAGTCGAGAAGGCAGCGAGGGACGCCGGCGTCGACGTGAAGGTGCCGTTCACGCCGGGGCGGATGGACGCAAGCCAAGAGCAGACGGACGTCGATTCCTTCCGCGCGCTCGAACCGCGCGCCGACGGCTTCCGCAACTATCTCAGCGGCAACCAGTTCATGATGCCCGAGGAGGCGCTGGTCGACCGGGCGCAGCTGCTGAGGCTGACAGGATCGGAGATGACCGTCCTGCTCGGGGGCCTGCGGGTTCTCGGCGCCAATGCCGGCGGGGCCGAGCACGGCGTCTTCACCAGACAGGTAGGCAAGCTGACGAACGATTTCTTCGTCAACCTCTTGACCATGGACACGCAGTGGCAGCCCATTGCCGACGGCACCTATGAAGGCCGCGACCGCAAGACGAACGAACTGAAGTGGCGCGCTACGCGCGTCGATCTCATCTTCGGTGCGCACTCGCAGCTGCGCGCGCTGGCCGAAGTCTATGCCTGCGCCGACAGCCAGGAGAAGTTCGTGGCCGACTTCGTCGCTGCATGGACCAAGGTGATGAACGCCGATCGCTTCGATCTGGCTTGATCCAAACGTCTGATCCCAGGCGGTCAGGACGGGCGCGGAGCAATCCGCGCCCGCTTTGGTTTTGCCTATGCCCATTGCCGCCTTGTTGCCCTGGCTGCCGTGCAGCAGGATGCCAGCTGTGGCCCGATGTGCCTGCCAGCGAACTGGCCGAAGCCACCTCACCTCAGCATCGCGCCCCGATGTCTGGCTCGTATCCGGCGGCGGCGTCCTCGGCTGGTACAAGACAATCGCCGGTGCCAGGGGCCTGCAAGATGAAAAAGGGGCGCCGGAGCGCCCCTTCGTTGCGATGCTCGGCGGCAACCGCTACTGCGCGGGTTCCGCCGGGGCCGTGTCGGCAGGCTCCATCTGGTCCATAGCCCCACCTCCCGCCGGCGGGGCGCTATCACCTCCATCGCAGGCGGCAAGAACGAGCAACGCCAACGCGGAAGCAGAGGCAAGCAAAACCTTCATCATGCGTTTGTCCCTTCTGTCCACGGCCCGATCAGCCGCCAGTTACGGCAGCATATTCCTCCATCGACAACTCGCCGCTGGCGTCAGCGTCAGCGGACTGGAACATCTCTTCGGTCGCGTCCGGGAACGCCGCCTGCAGCTCCGGCAAGCTTATCCCCCGCTCTGGTCGGCATCGATCGAAGTGAAGTCGGGAACCTGTGCAAAGGCTGGCGCAGCAAAGCCAATAGCAACGATGGTGATAAGAAGATGTTTCATTTATAGATCTCCGTTTTAATTTGCGGCCGATCCTTGAAATAAATAATCGACCTTATTGCGATCCCCCTGTTCCCAGAAGTCACAATGCAAACAAGTATGTCAACAATTTGTCTATATGTACTGTAATATCATGAAATTATATTTTACATATTGGCGTCACTCACATAAACATTGAACATCACATCGGATTTCCAAGTATAATTTTATTTTACATGCGGCGCCGAAGCTGACCGCTGTTGGCGCAGTCGGGAAGACGTGCCGGCCGGGACCGCTGGTCGGCAGACTAGGAGGACAGATACGATCTTTGTTCGCCACGGCGGGCAGGCAAGCGCGTATCGGGTCAAGAGCGGGCGGTTGGGCCGTCGCACTGGAAATAGTCCCACGACACTGGCAGTTTAGAATGCAGCACCGCGGGAACTCCCATGAGCAGCCGGCGTTGGATCGGCCAAGGAGAGCTTGTTTTGAGCCAGACATCTCATCCAGACATACATCACCTCTTCGGTCTGAAGGATCAGGTCGCGATCGTGACCGGCGCGAGCTCCGGGATCGGGAGGGCCTGCGCGATTGCGCTCGGCCGCGCGGGCGCGGTGGTCGTCGTCAACCACTTGTCGAGGTCCGCTGACGCCGCTTCCGAGGTGGTGCGGGAGATCGAGAGCGCCGGCGGGCGCGCCACGGCATTTGCCGCCGATGTTTCCCGGGAAGAGGACGTCCAGGCCATGTTCCAGGAGGCGGTCCGCAAGTACGGGACAGTCCATATCCTGGTCAACAATGCCGGGATCCAGTCCGGCGCCCGGTTTCAGGAAATGACGATCGAGCAGTGGCGCAAGGTGATGGCGGTCAATCTCGACGGCCAGTTTCTCTGTGCCCGGGAGGCGGTGCGCGAATTTCTCCGGCGCGGCCCGCAGCCGGAGATATCGGCCGCGACCGGAAAGATCATCTGCATGAGCTCCGTCCATCAGAGGATACCCTGGGCTTTCGAGGTGAATTATGCCTCCTCCAAGGGAGGCATCGCCCTCATGATGCAGTCCCTTGCCCAGGAGGTTGCTCCCGATCGCATCCGCGTCAACGCGATCGCGCCCGGCGCGATCCGCACGCCGATCAACCGCGAAGCGTGGGAGACGCCGCAGGCCGAATCGGAGCTTCTCAAGCTGATCCCCTACGGCCGGATCGGGGAACCGCCGGATGTCGCCAATGCGGTGCTGTTCCTCGCCTCGGATCTTTCCGACTACGTTACGGGTGCCACGCTCTATGTCGACGGCGGTATGGCCCTTTACCCCGCCTTCCGCGGCAGCGGGTGAGCGCTATGAGCAAGCCCATCGAAGATTACGGCCTGATCGGCAACATGCTCTCCTGCGCGCTGGTGGCGCGAGATGGCTCGCTCGACTGGCTCTGCCTCCCACGGTTCGATTCGGACGCCTGCTTTGCGGCTCTGCTCGGCAAGCCGGACAACGGCTATTGGCGCCTGGCGCCGGCCGATGAGGGCGCCAAGATCTCGCGCCGCTACCGGCCCGACACGATGATCCTGGAGACGACATTCGAGACGGAAGAGGGCGCGGTGACGCTCATCGACTTCATGCCGCTCGCCCGTGACGAGGAACATGTCGATGTGGTGCGCCTTGTCCGCGGCGATCGCGGGCGGGTCCGCATGCGTTGCGAATTCGTCCTGCGCTTCGGCTATGGCAGTACCGTTCCCTGGCTGCAGCGGGCCGATTTCGGCGCGCGGGCCGTGGCCGGCCCCGATGCGATCGAGCTGCGCACGCGCGTCAAGCTCGTCAGCGAGAACCTTCGCACGACCGCCGAGTTCACCGTCGGCGCGGGCGCGACCGTCCCGTTCGTGCTTGCCTGGCATCCCTCGCACCGCGTCGAGGAGCGCGACATAGATCCGCAGCAGCGGCTGGAGGAAGCGGAGACCTGGTGGCGCGACTGGTCCAGCCAGTGCCGGATCGACAAGGAGCATCCCTGGCGGGACGCGGTCACGCGCTCGCTGATAACCTTGAAAGCGCTGACATTTGCACCGACCGGCGGAATTGTCGCCGCGCCGACGACGTCTCTGCCCGAACAGCTGGGCGGGGAACGGAACTGGGACTACCGCTATTGCTGGATCCGCGACGCGACGCTGACCCTTTATGCGTTCCTGACGTCCGGCTACCGGGACGAGGCCAAGGCGTGGCGGGAGTGGATGCTGCGGGCAGCCGCAGGGCATCCGGCGCAATTGCAGATCATGTACGGGCTTGCCGGCGAGCGGCGCCTCACCGAGGTCGAACTGCCCTGGCTTGCGGGCTACGAAGGTTCCAAGCCCGTGCGCATCGGCAACGGCGCCTATGGCCAATTGCAGATCGACGTCTATGGGGAACTGCTGGACGCCCTGCATGTCGGCCGAAAGTTTCAGCTCGAACCGTCCCACGAGGCGTGGAACTTTCAAAGGACGCTGCTGGGGGAGCTCAAGGGGCAATGGCGCTCGCCCGATCAAGGCATATGGGAGATCCGCGGGGAGCCGCGGCATTTCACGCATTCCAAGCTGATGGCCTGGGTGGCTTTCGACCGCGGCGTGCGGGCGGTGGAGGATTTCGGGCTCGACGGACCTTCGGAGAGCTGGAAAGCCGAACGCGAGCAGATCCGGGACGAAATATTGTCGAAAGGCTGGAGCGAGAAAAAGCGGTCCTTCGTCCAGCACTATGGCGGCACGGCCCTCGACGCTTCGCTGCTCCTGATACCGTTGACAGGGTTCCTGCCGCCGGACGATCCGCGCGTGATCGGTACGGTGGAGGCGATCCAGCGGGAGCTGACACAAGACGGCCTCGTCCTTCGCTACCACCCGGAGCACGCGCCGGACGGGCTGAGCGGAACGGAAGGTACCTTCCTTGTCTGCAGTTTCTGGCTCGCCGACGCTCTCACCATGATGGGCCGCGTGAAGGAGGCCTCGAAGATTTTCGAGCGGCTGCTGTCACTGCGCAACGATCTGGGGCTGTTGGCCGAACAGTACGATCCGCTCCTGGGCAGGCAGCTGGGCAATTTTCCGCAGGCATTCTCCCATGTGGGCATCGTCAATACGGCGCATAACCTGATGTCGGCGCAAGGACCGGCCGAACAGCGCGCGGACCGGACAAAGCCGACCGAAAAGCCGACGTCCTAGAGCGCCGTGCGTCCATTCGGACGCTACACAAGAACGCTCCATCTCTTTGTTTTTCCGCATTTATGCGGACGTCAGGTGATTCCACCTGACCGCAAAATGCTATAGATCAGCTCACCGTTTCACAGAAACGCCCTTGAGCGAGCTTATCGGGGCCGCGCGGCCCAGACGAGGCCGCGCTGCAGGATCGTGCGGATCTGCGGGATCTCCAGTTCGTCGGCCGTGTGGCCAAGGGAGGAGTAGAATACCCGGCCTTCGCCATGTGTCGTGGTGAAGACCACCGGCATCACCACATTCCTGCGCCAGGGGTGCACGGCGCCGGTGAAGGTGGTGGTCGCGAGCACTTCGACCGCCGGATCGTAGTTGAGGTAGTACTGCTCCGAAGTGTGCTCGAAGCTTTCGATACCGGCCATGATCGGGTGGTCGGGCCGTGCGACCTCGACGCGGTAGGTGAGGATGTCGCCTGGGTGGGCCACCCAGTAGCAACTCGCCGCATAGCGGAAGGGCACGCAATCGCGAAAGCTCGTCGCCAGGCCCATGTGATAGCCGGCAAGGCCGGTGCCGGCGCGGATGGCGGCGCCAAGGCGCGCGCCTTTTTCCCGGCTGAGCGTGCCGCCCGTGACGACGGGCACGACGAGATCGTAGGTGTCGATGTCCCCGGCGCCCAGCGCGTCATAGTCTTCGGTGAGGGTTGCCTCGAAATCCTCCGCCTCGAGCAGATCGCGCACCGTCTCGGCGCCGCGCCTCGGGGTGTGCAGTTCCATGCCGCCGTGGACGATCAGGGCTTTGCGTCGTGCGGTCATGGGAAGGCCTCCTAAAGCCCCAAGCCAATCGGGCGCGTGCGGTGAATGCCCTTGGGCACGAAGGGGAAGACGTCGGCGAGGCCCAGAAGCCCGGCTGAAAGATGCAGCACCGATAGCCACATTTCGGTGCCTTGAAGGCTGCCCCTCTGGCCGTCGGCGAAAGGAAAACCTTCTCCTGCCAGCCAGCGCAGCGGAGCCCGCAGGATGACCGCCTCGGCGATCGCTTCGGCTTCGGCACGGCAATGGTCCGTCTGCTTGAGGCAGAGCCAGAGCGGGTGGATGGTGTCGAGCAGATTGCAGGCGGTGCAGGTGTTTGCGCAGAAGCCGCCATGATTGCGGTAGTTCGCCAGCACGGCGTCGATTGCCGCCTCGGGGCGCGGCACCGGCAGGCCGAATTGCGCATAGGTGCCGCGCGTCAGCCGATAAAAGCCGTTGACCGGCTGCAGAAGCCCTTCCTCCGCGGTCGGTTTGCCCCAGAGGCCGGTTCCGCGGTCGACATTCATTGCCAGCCAGCCGAACAACGTCTCGCGGGCTCGTGCGCTGGCGAAATATCGCGCGTTGAAATAGAGCGCGGTGCCTATGGCATCGACATGGGCGCCCGCGCTCCAGCCGCGCGTGCTCCACGGCAGGCTATCGAGCCAGTCGCAGAGGGCGGGGGCGTCGAGTTCGACGGCGGATACGGGATGGAGCGGCTTTGCCCCCAGCGCCTCCAAGGCGTAACCGACGGCGAGGACATTGTAGAGCGCCAGCCCGTCATCCCGCAGCGCCTTGCCCTCTTCCATAGGGCGAAACGGGTCGGGGAATAGGCCGCTCTCCGGGTGCTGCACCGCCTGCAATCGCTCGATGGTCGCAGGGACGTCGAGCCCTTCGGGGAGAGCACCGAAGCCCGCGGCGATCTCGATGGCGTCGCACAAATGCCGGATGCTCATGCGCGCCGTTCCGTCGGCTTCGATGGACAGGTAGCCATCCGCGGTCAGGTTTCGCGCCAGCACCTGGGGCCATTCGGCGGCGGCGGCGCGGCCGATTGCCGTCAACGCGGCTTCGACCTCCGCGCGCGGCGACCGGGGCCCGGCCGATGGCGCGCCGCGCCGGCGCACCATCCTGGCGGGCACACCGGCCATGACCGCCATTTCCGGCACGTCCCTCGTCACCACGGCGCCCGCCGCAATCACCGCGCCGTGGCCCACCGTCACGCCATCGACGATGACCGCGTTGGCGCCGATCCAGACATCGTCCTTTATGGTGATGCCGACCGTTTCATGCTCTTGAGCATGGATCGGCCGGTCGGGGTCGTCGAAACCGTGGTTGAAACCGACGATGGAAACGTGGGAGGCGATGCGCACGCCGTCGCCGCAGCGGAGCTTGCCCGAGATGCAGGCATAGGAGTTGACCGTGCAATGGGCGCCAAATTCCACATCGCCGCGCACCAGCGCATGGCCGGCGATCCATGAATGATCGCCAAGGACGAGGCGGGCAGTGAAGATGCGCGCTTGCGCGGCGACATAGGCGGTATCGGCGATGCGGGCGCCGGCAAGGCGGGCAAGGCTTTCCTTGCGGGCGCGCTGCGCGGGGCTGTCGAGGTCGGCTTGCGTGCGCTCCCAGGTGAGAAACTGCAGGCGCGCCTCGTGCTCGCTTTCCGTTTCGCTCAGGTTGCCGCCGATGCGCTCCGCCATGCTCATGCAAGCCGCTCCAGGATGTGCGGCTCTATGGCGTAGCGCAGCGGCTCACCGGCGATAAAGCGCTCGATCTCCTCAATAACCATCTTCCCGAGCCGCAGGCGTTCGAGGCCGGCGGCACCTGCCACATGCGGCGTTAGGAACACGTTGGGAAGCGTGTAGAAGGGCGAGCCGGACGGCGGGATTTCCGGGTCCGTGACATCGATCACCGCCTGCATACGGCCGGTCTGCAATTCAGCGATAAGCGCGGCCTCGTCCACCAGCGCGCCGCGCGCGGTATTGATGAAGGTGGCGCCGTCGCGCATCAGCTTGAGCTCGCGCGCGCCGATCATGTGGCGGGTGGAGGCGAGCGACGGCGCGTGCAGCGACACGATATCCGCGCGTGCCAGGAGATCGTCGAGATCGGTGAGCTCGGCCAGCCTGGCGAGGGGGTCCGTTTCGTCCACAAAAGGGTCGGCCAGAAGCACGTCGATTTCCAGCATCTGCAGCAGAGAGGCAACCTTGCGGCCGATGCGGGAAGCCCCCACCAGCCCCACCGTGCGGCGGTAATTGCCGATGGGCTCGTCCATCAGCGCCCAGGTGGAGCTGCGGGAGGGATCAGAACGGTAGAGATCGCGCAGCTCGAACACGCGCTTGTTGGCGAATATGATCGCAGCCAGCGTGAATTCGGCGACGGGCACCGCATTGGCCTCCGCGGCGTGAGTGACGACGATGCCCGCTTCGTAGACGGCGGGGTCGAGCGTGTGTTTGACCGTGCCGGCGGCATGGGCGACGAGCCGGAGGCGGGGCATTCCTGCCAACAGCTCGGGCGAGACGTATGGGCAGCCCCAGCCCGTTACCAGGATTTCGGCCTGCCGCAGGAGGCTGCGCGCGGCGGGGCTGGAGAACTCCTCCAGCGGAGCTGCCGAAAGGATGTCGCAGCTTGTGCCAAGCCGGGCGAGCAGGCGCTCATCGAACACATGCCGTGTCTTGGCTGGAGCCATGGCGAAGGCGAGTTTTGGCAGCATCAGAACCTCTCCGCCACCTTCATGGCGCTGACTTCAATGGCTTCCTGCGCGAAGAGGGCTTCCAGCCTGGCAAGATCGGGCGGTTGCGGCGGGCTGTTCAGTGCTGCATCGGCTTCTCCCCCCGCCGGCAAGGCCATGGCCGCCGTGATGAGCACGGTGGTGCCGGGAGGGATTTCGCCCGCCAGTTGCGGCACGATCGTCTTGGCGGCGATGAGGTTGGTGTTGGGCTGCGCGCGATGGGCGCGGCCGGCGCGCTTCGTCCCTTCCGTCAGGTCCAGCACGACACTGAGGTCGGTGGCGGAGCGGGCGAGGGCACTGCCGGCGCTGTCCTTGCAGGTATCCGCGTCAAAGTCCGCACGGGCAATCGCGAAACCGCCCTCGGTGGCATGCAGCGAACGCGGCGTCTCGATGCGATGGACCCGGACATGCCAGGGATTGGCCGGCACCAGCCAGGTCTCCACCGTCACATCGTGCCACGGCTTCCACCGCCCGTAGAGGCTGTCGCCCGCGATCAGCGCCGCCTCGTTGCTTTCGCGCACGCGGTAGTGGCGGCCGTCGTCGGAGAAGCCGATCATGCCGTCGAAGCAGGCGGAGCGGTAGGCCCGCTCGTCGTTCTCGACCGAAAAGCCGTAGCGCGAGGAATAGACGAACTTGGCATATTTCTCCGCGCCGAAGCGCATCTGGTAGTTCTGCTGCCCGCTTGAAAGTGCCACCACATTGCCGGGCGTGTGCATCATCACCATGCCGGGATGCCTCAGCGGAACCGGCTTCTTCGAGGTCACGGCAGGCGTTTCCTCCGCCTGCCAGAACGGGTGACCTTCGGGCAGGGCCAGCGGCAGGAAGGCCTTCATCGCCCAGTAAGGGGAACCGGCGGAATTGTAGTTCTCGCTCATCAAGAGGTTCGGATAGGCGTAGCCGACGGACAGGACGCCGTCGCGGTCGGCGATCGGGTGGCGCGCCCACCAGCGCAAATGGCGCAGATACTGGCCCTTGATCTCGCCCCAGGGCAGCGCCTCCAGATCGGCAAAGGCGAGCGCGCCCCAGATGCCGGCGCAGGCGAAGCGGTAGGTAAGGCTGCGGCCGAAGGCGAGCGCCCCGCCGTCCTCGTCGTACCAGTGGCGGATATCCAGGGCGAACTGCGCCGCCCGCTCGCCGTAGCGGGCGGCGCGCGCATCCTCGCCCTTCGCGATCCTGGCATAGATCAGGCCATAAAAGTGCATGGCGAAGGGAATGTAATGGTCGATCCGGCGCACATTGCCGTCGCGATACCAGCCGTCCCCGAGATAGAAACCGTCAAGTTCCTCGAGATATCTTTCCGTCAGCGAGCGGTCGAAATCGACGCCGACCTCCTCCAGTCCCATGTCGACGAGGATGCGGAAGAACTTCCAGTTGTTGTCGGCGTAGTCGAAGCGGCGGATGTGCTTGAGATAGGCGGCGATGTTTGTCTTGGCGCGCTCGGGCAGCGGCTCCCAAGTGAGATGCGGGACCATCTTTAAGGTAAAGCCGATGGCCGCCATCTCGACCATACGCTGGTCGGTCGAGCTTACCTCGCCCCAATATTCCGGATGCTCGGGGTCCATGCCGTTGGCAAGGCCCTCGCGGTAGAGCGCCCAATGGTCGAACCGGCCGCCGCCGGCGGCAAGCGGCGCGAGGCCCCAGAGCGGACGGGCGAAACCCTCCACATCGGCGGCGATGCGGTCGAAATGGGCCGCGGCCGCGCTCAGCCGCACCCGCGCACGGCCTTCCGAGAAGAAGGGGAGCAGTGGATTGAAAACGTCGTGCGCCGCCTTCTCGACGTCGGCGCGCGTCTTCAACGGATTGCCGGCGAGCGGGTTGGCGCTCAGGGGATCGTATGTCATTCAGGCAGGGGTCCTTGCGGCGGGCGCCTCTGCATAGGCGCCCCTCAAATGGAGGGTTTCGGCAAAATGGCAAGCGACGTCGGCCTGCGCGACCTTGCGCAGCGCCGGCTTCTCGGTGCGGCAGCGGGCTTCCGCAAAGCGGCAGCGGGTGTGGAAGGGGCAACCGGCCGGGCGATGGCCGAGATAGGGGATTTCGCCGCGCACCTCCTTCGTGCGCCTGCCGCGCCGGGTCGGGTCGGCGACCGGCAGGGCGTCAAGCAACACCTCCGTGTAGGGGTGGCGCGGGCGCTCGAAAAGCGCCTCCGTCGGCGCGCTCTCGACCACATGGCCCAGATACATCACCACCACACGGTCGGCGATGTAATTCACCACGCCGAGGTCGTGGCTGATGAAGATATAGGTGAGGCCGAAATCCTCCTTCAGGTCTTCGAGCAGGTTCAGCACCTGGGCCTGGATGGAAACGTCGAGGGCCGAGACGGCTTCGTCGGCGATGACGAGCTTGGGATCGAGCACCAGCGCGCGGGCAATGCCGATCCGCTGCCGCTGACCGCCCGAAAAGGCATGCGGGTAGCGCCCCATGGCGTCGGCCGGGATGCCGACCTTTTCAAGCACGCCCACGACGCGCTCCTCGAGGTCGCGCCTCGACGCGACGTTGTGGATGCGCAGTGGCTCGGCCACGATGTCGAACACCCGCATCATGGGATTGAGCGAGCTCATGGGATCCTGGAAGATCATGCGGATATCGCGCCGCCACTGCTTCATGGCCCGCTTGTCGAGCGCGGTGAGCTCCACCGGATCGCGGCCCGGCGGACGGTAGGTCACCTTGCCAGCGCTCACGGGCTGCGCCTGGACGATGGAGCGCCCGAGCGTGGTCTTGCCGCATCCGCTTTCGCCGACGATCGCCAACGTCTCGCCGGCGGCGACCGAAAGGCTGACATCGGCGAGCGCATCGAGCGTGCGCATCGGCCCGAACCAGCCGCTGCGGAAGGCGAAGGTTTTCGAGACATTCTCGACCGAGAGCAGCGTCGTCATGCCGGCACCTCCGCCTCTAGCCTGTCCTCGGTCAGCAGATGGCAGCGCGCCACGTGATTGCCGCCGATGGGCGTGCGGCCGGGCTGCCGGCCGGTGCAGGGCTCGAAGGCATGGGGGCAGCGGCTGGTGAAGGCGCAGCCTTCGGGCCGGTCCTTCGCGGAGGGCACGGTGCCCTTGATCGGCGAAAGGCGCTGCCGTTCGCTCTTGCGCGCGATGGTGGGGATCGAGCGCATCAGCGCCTGGGTGTAGGGATGGCGCGGAGCGCGGAAAACGTCGAACACATTGCCCTGCTCGACCACATCGCCCAGATACATCACCGCAACATCATCCGCGATTTCGGCCACGACGCCTAGATCATGGGTGATGAAGAGCATGGCCATGCCGTAGTCGTCCTGGAGCTTTTTCAGAAGGTCGAGGATCTGTGCCTGGGTGGTCACGTCGAGCGCGGTGGTGGGCTCGTCCGCGATCAGCAGGTTGGGCGTGCAGGAAAGCGCCATGGCGATCATCGCGCGCTGGCGCAACCCGCCTGAAAGCTGGAACGGATAGGCGTCGGCGCGCTCGCGCGGCCCCGGTATGCCCACCTGATCGAGAAGGCTCACCGTGCGCTCCCGCGCCTCTTTCGGCTTGAGCCCTTCATGCAGCATGATCATCTCGTCGATCTGGTCGCCGATGGTGTGCACGGGCGAGAGCGAGCTCATCGGCTCCTGGAAGATCATCGACACCTTGTTGCCCCTGATCTTGCGCATGGGCAGGCTGTTGGGCTCGAGCGCGGCGATGTCCACCGCCTCTTCGCCCGGCGGGCAGAAGAGGATGCGGCCGCGGCTAATCACGGCATTGGCGTCGAGCAGGCGCAGGATGGCGCGGGCGGTCACCGATTTTCCGCAGCCGCTTTCGCCCACGAGGCAGAGCGTCTTGCCGGCAGCGAGCGTCAGGTCGACCTGACGCACGGCGACGATGTCCGCCTCGTCGGGGGACGAGAAGGCGATCTCGACATCTTCGAGTTTCAGGAGGGGTTTATCGGCCATGGGGGTCTGCGGCATCGCGAAGGCCGTCTCCGAGGAAGTTGAGGGCAAGGATCACCACCACCACCGCCACGCCGGGCAAGAGCAGCCACGGCGCGCTGGCCAGGGTCCTGATGTTCTGGGCCTCCTGCAGCAGCGTGCCCCAGCTGACGATCGGCGCCTGAAGGCCGAGGCCGAGGAAGGAGAGCGCGGTTTCGGCGAGGATCATGCCGGGGATGGCGAGCGTGGCCGCGGCGACGATGTGGCTCGTGAAGTTCGGCACCATGTGGCGGGTGATGATGCGCCAGTCGCTCGCCCCGTCGAGTTGGGCGGCGGTGACGAAATCCTCCGTGCGCAGCGCCAGGAAACGGCCGCGCACGACGCGCGCAAGCTCGGTCCAGCCGACCAGCGAAAGGATAACGGTGATGGCGAAGTAGGTCTGCAGCGACGACCAGTCACGCGGCAGTGCCGCCGCCAGTCCCAGCCACAACGGTATGGTGGGCAGCGAGCGGATGAACTCGATGATGCGCTGGACGGCACTGTCGAACCAGCCGCCGTAATAGCCCGAGAAGCCGCCGATGATGACGCCGAAGAAAAGGCTCATCACCACGCCGATCAGTCCGATGGAGAGCGAGACGCGAGTGCCGTGGATGAGGCGGCTGAGGAGATCGCGTCCCAGGCGGTCGGCACCCAGGATGTAGAACGGCGCGCGCGGGTCGGTCGGCCCGAACAGCTTGACCGTCATCGGGACGAATCCCATCAGCTGATACGGCTCGCTATCGACGAAGAAGCCGATCGGATGCTTCACCTCCGTGTCGACGACGAAGATGCGGCGCATGGCGGCCTGGTCGATCTCGGTCTTGTAGCCGTAGACGAAAGGCTGGAACCGCCAGTTGCCCGCCTCGTCGGTGTCGACGAAATGGATGCCCTGCGGCGCGGCATAAGTGTAGCGCGGGTTGTAGGCGGAGGGGTCGAACGGGGCGATGAACTCGGCAAAGAGCGCCACCAAATAGAAAAGGACGACGATCCACAGGCTCCAGACCGCCAAGCGGTGCTGGCGGAAGCGCCGCCACATGAGCGCGGCCCGGGATTCGCGCGGGTGCCTGGCCGCGGGGAGTGCGGCCCGATGGATCAACGCTTCCGCGGTCATTGGCCGCCTCCATAGCGGATGCGCGGGTCGAGCCAGGCGAGGATCAGGTCCGAGACCAGCGTGCCGACGACGGTGAGCACGCCCAGCAGCATGATGATGGCGCCGGCCAGGTACATGTCCTGGCTGGTGAGCGAGCGCAGGAGCAGCGGGCCGGCCGTGGGCAGGTTCATCACCACCGATACGATCACGGATGAGGAGACGAGCGTCGGCAGCAGCCAGCCGATGGTCGAAACCAGCGGGTTGAGCGCCACGCGCACCGGGTATTTCACGATCACCTTCCACTCCGGCAGCCCCTTGGAGCGGGCGGTGGTCACGTAGGGCTTCTTCAATTCGTCGAGCAGGTTGGCGCGCATGATGCGGATGAGCTGCGCCGTGCCGGCGGTGGCAAGCACAATGACCGGCGCCCATGCATGGGTGAGGAAATCCCAGAGCCGCGGCAGGCTCCAATGGGCGGTTTCGAACTCGCGGGAGAACAGGCCGCCCAGCGTGTTGCCGAACCAGACGTAGGAAAGATACATCAGCACGAGCGCGAAGAGGAAATTGGGAACGGCGAGCCCGAGGAAGCCGAAGACCGTGGCCAGGTAGTCGCCGAGGGAATATTTGCGCACCGCCGCATAGACGCCGATGGGCAGGGCGACCAGCCACATGACGAGCACGGCAAGGCCCTCGAGCAGGATGGAATTGCCGAGCCGGCCCCATATCAGCTCCGTCACCGGCCGTTTCCACTCGAAGCTGCGGCCGAAATCGCCGTTCGTGAAGATGCCCGTGATCCATTTCCAATACTGGACGAGGAAGGGGTCTCCGAGGCCATACTGCCGGCGCATGGCTTCAAGCTCGGCGGGATTGACCCGCTCGCCCGCGGCACTCACCGTCGCCATGTAGGCCGTCAGATAATCGCCCGGCGGCAACTGGATGATGGCGAAGGCCACGAAGGAGATGGCCCAGATCGTCAGGACCATCGAGATCAATCGGCCGGCAAGGAAACGGAGCATGGGTCCGGACTCCGGTTGTTCAGATCATCAGCATGGAGCGCGGCGGGCGCTCGGGGAGGTTTTCGAACACCCGCCGCCGCTTTAGAATCAGCTCACCGTTTCACAGAAGCGCTGAACTGATCCAACTATCTGGTTCCAGGCAATTCCGGACGGAAAACCGGTTTCCACTTTCCCGGAACCGCTCCAACGCCGGCCGCAGCCGGAAAACCGCGCCCGGCGAACGGGCGCGAACCGAGCGTCCTACTCGAAGTACCACTGGACGGGATCGTAGCCGCCGGGCTCGGGGAAGAGCCAGGCATTGATCATCGACGGCGCCACATTGCGCAGATTGTTCTTGGCGATGTAGTAGCCGTCAGGCATGAGGCTGACCCCGATCACCGGGAAGTTTTCCCTGGCAATGGCGAGGATCTCGCGCATCAGTTCGCTGCGGCGCTCCGCATCCCCTTCGGCGTTGAGCTCATTATAGAGCTCCATCTGCTTCTTCGCCCAATCGGCGGGCTCTTCGGCGATCGACGGCTCGGCGCCGGTGTACCAGGCCTGCCATTTGTAGGCCCACACCGATTCCGGCGAGGAGGGGAAGTAGTAGCGAGGCTCCTGCATCACATCGAGGCCGCCATCGCCGGCCCATACCTGGGCGTCGTAGTCATTGTTCGGGCGCTTGTCGTAGAACAGGGCGCGATCGATGTTGTTGATCTCGATATCGATACCCGCCCCGGCGAGCTGCAACTGCATCAGCTCGAGCATATCGACCCACTCCGGCCGAAGGGCGGCGATGACGTCGACGGTGATACGCACCGGGCGCCCGTCGCTCATGAGGCGGGTGCCGCCGCCGTCCTTCTCCGTCAGGCCCGCGGCATCCAGATGCTTTGCCGCCAGTTCGGGGTCAAACTCCGTATATTGCTTGGCCATCTTCTCGTCATAGAAGGGAGATTCGGGGCGCGGCGCCACCTGGAAGGGCTCACCCTGGCCGATGAAGACAACGTCGATGATCTCCTGACGGTCGATGGCGTGGGACAGGCCGATGCGAAAGTCCTTGTTCTGGAAAAGCGCGCGCTTGACCGGGTCGTCGTGGTTCAGGTTGAGCTGCAGCACCAGACTGGAGGACGTCGACTGGACGACCTTGCCCAGACGATAGTCGCCCTTGTCCTGGCCGTCGAAGAACACGGCCTGGTTGGCATTGGTGGCTATGTGCCGGTCCTGGAAGTCTATCTCGCCGTTCAGCGCAAGGAGGGTGAGTTCCTCAAGGCTCTGGCTGACGCGCATGTTCAGGCGGTCGATATAGGGCAGCTGGTTGCCCTCCGTGTCGACCTTCCAGTAGTAGGGGTTGCGCTCCCAGATGATCCGGGCGGCATCGCCGGACAGCGGCTCCTTGACGATCCACGGGCTTATCGTGGGGAGTTCCGGATTGGTCCAACGCGAGGTTTCCCAGCCCCAGGCGCACTTGTCTTCCATCAGAAACGACCAGTTCTGGAAACCGGCGTCGGTCGCCATCTTGGCGGCGTCAGGGTTGGTGCCGGGGTAGAACTGGCCGCAATAGTGCTTGGGGATGGTGAGGACCTGGGTGCCGTTGATGCTGGCCAGCGTGTCCATCAGCGTGCCGTTCGGCTTTTCAAAGACGAATTTGAAGGTGATTTCGTCGATGACCTCGACCGAGGCAGGGTTGCTCTGCACGTCGATCCAGTTGCTGTTTGCCGGGTATTCTGGGTTGTTGAACATCTCGACCGCGAAGGCGATGTCTTCCGATGTCAGCGGGTGCCCGTCGGACCACTTCAGCCCTTCGCGCAGCTTGAAGGTGTATTCGGTGGCGTCGTCGCTGATCTCCCAGGAAACGGCGAGGTTGGGAATGACCTTCTCCCAGCTGTGATCCCAGCGCACGAGGCCCTCATAGGCCACGGTCTTGGCGATCATGCCATTGTCGTCGCCGCCGCGCAGGCCCATGCGCCAGACCCCGCCATATTTGCCGACGCTTTCGAGCGGCTGGACAACGAGCGGGTTCTTCGGCAGGCGCTCGGCGACCGGCGGAAGCTCGCCGCTGGCGACGCCCTCGTCCAGCATGGGCGCCTGCTGCTGGGCCAGCGCAGGCAGCGGCGAAAGGGCAATGCCGGCCAGGAGAATGGCGGCGGCGTTGCGGGATCGACCTGCCGGGGCAGGGGCATATCGATGCAGGATACGCTTGAGCATTGGTTTTTCCTCCCATTCGGCCGCTGCATATGCGGCCCCTCCTTCAACGGGAGCCAAGGCTAGCAGGATTTTGCGCATACGCAACAAATTTCCAATTTTTGCGTAATTTGCGTAGAGCGTGCGTTAATCCTTCTGTGGGAGCGATTTCAGATCAGGTCACCGTTTGATAGAAATGCAGAACGGATCCACTATTCCCACGCAATTCCCGACCGGCTTCCACCTTTCCTGGAACTGCTTCTAGCCGTGGGGGCGGATCACGAGCGTCAACCGGCCGGCTCTTCGTGGCGCGGCAACGGCAAAGATGACGCGCGTCAGATCGATGGAAGGCGCATATTGCTTCTCGATACCGCGGTGCCGCTCCAGCCGCACGGCGACGCTCTCCGGATCGAACGAGACCTCCAAGGCTCCCGCGCCCTCGCGCAGGATGACGAAGCCGTTTCCAGGCTCGATATCGCCTGTGGTCACCAGCACGCTCTCGAAGTCGCCGGCCTGCCCCGAAAATTCGAACGCGTCGGTCAGCGTGACCAGCCCGCCCGGCGCATGCCGGTCGATCTCGAGGGACCTTTCAAGCATCCCAAGGCCCGCCTCGGCGGGATAGGCCGCGGCCATGTCGAGCAGCAAATGGTCACCCGCTGCGTCATGTCGATGATGGAGGACGCGCGCCGCATAGGTTCGGCCGGAACGCTGCAGATGCCCATTGACCACCGGAACCGAGTGCCCGCGCGAGGAGGCCATCAGGTTGTTGTAGCGCTCCGGCCCGAAATAGGCCTTGGAATAGCGCCCGCGCCCGGGATCTGCGATGACGGCTCGGCCGCGCGTCATCACGATCAGCGCGCCAACGTCGTTCTGGTTGTGCATCTCGTCATTGTGCCCGCCCTTGATCGCGACCCGCAGCGAGCCCGGATCGGCCGGATCCAGCCTGGCGATCATCCAGGCCATGTGCGGAAACCAGTCGTGCACGGCTCCGGCGAAGGCGGGGGCCCCGCCGCGAAGCGGCCAGAGATATTGGCGCAACGGCCAGGCGAACTGGTTGAAATGATCGACGGCGAAGTCGTTGGCAACGCCCAGCCGGGCCAATTGCGGCAGGTCGAGATTTTCCGCAAGATGGGACAGAAGGCCAGGATGAAAGGCGGCGTCGAGATCTGAATCGGAAAAGCTCACCCACCGGCCAGGGGTCAGGATCGTGCGCAGCGGGAATTGCGCGATCTCACGCACGAAGGAATCTTGCAGCAGGCGCACGGCGCCGCCAGTCCGCGCCTCCAGCAGTTGGGCCAGAACGACAAAATTGCCGAAGCCGTAGCTCCAGTAGTCGGGTCCTTCGGTCGAGCCGCCGCGCGGATCGAAGGTCTCCAGATAGTCCGCGAGCGAGGCCATGGCACGCGCCAGGATTTCGGCCAGGCGCGCATTGTCCGGCTCCAGATAGCAGGCAGCGCCGGCCGCCCCCGTAACGCAGACCGCCGTCCAGTTGTTGATTTTTCTGTCGGGGGTCGGATGCAGCCACCAATGGTCGTGCCGTTCGAGGAAGGGCGAAACCGCCCGCCGGCCGACCTCCGCGCGGATATGGGCACGCAGGTTCGGTTCCAGCCGGTCGCCCAGCAGATAGTCGATCTCGGCCAAGTCGAGCGCGGTCATGGCTGCGGCGAGATCCAGGGTCGGACGGCCGGGCAGGTCAAGGGTGTGGGCATGGGCCGGCCATGCCCAGTTGGTCTCCTCCAGCCGCGCCCAGAGCAGGTCGGCGACGGCGTCGAGGAACGTGCCCTGCCACGCCAGGCATTCGGCGAGGACGAGGCGGTAGAGCATGTTGCGGCGGCGGCGCTGCGCGTCCTCGTAGGGCTCGCGCCGGCCGGTGCGCTGAAAGTCGAGATAAAGGCTTGCCGGCAGCGCGGGAATCGGGGTCGCGGCATCCTCGACCGCCCGGGCATGTAGAAGATCCACGCTCTGCTGCCCGGCTCTTGAGGCAATTCCGACCCAGGCCTCGCGCTCCGCGCCCGCCGGGAAGGGCCGGAAATCGGCCGCCTGCGCCAGCGCGGCATCCATGCTGCGTACGTTCCAGAGCCGTAGCGATGTCACGCCATCTCCTATTGTCGAAGCGAACTGCGCTTCTAGAACTCGAGCCGGCGGATGGTCTGCCCGTCGACCGGGGTGACGCCGATTTCAAGCTGCTGCACGGCCGTTTCACCTTCCATCTGGCTGATGAGGAGGCGGATGGCGCCGCGCCCGATTGCCTCACGGTCGACCCGCACGGTCGAGAGCCGCGGGCTGGTCATGCCGGCGAGCGGCAGGTCGTCGAAGCCGATGATGGAGAAGGTCTCGGGAAGAACCCCGCTGCCGCCATGGAGCCCTTCCATGATCTCCACGGCAGCCAGGTCGTTCCAGGAAAAGAGCGCCGTCACGCCGTGGCGGTCGGCGAGGATGTCCTGGAGCAGTTCGCCGATGCTTCGCTCCGTGGTGCTCACGACAACAGCTTCGGCGCCGGGCACGGCGGCCATGGCGGTTTCGAAACCGCGGCGGCGCTCCAGGATCGTAGGGCGCGCCAAGTGGGTATAGTGCAGGATGCGGCGGTGGCCGGCCTCCAGTAGACGTTGCGTGGCGAGATAGGCGCCGTAGAAATTGGCGGGCGAGACCGAGCTCAGCCGCATCAGCGGATCGGTGCCGTTGACAAGCACGGCGGGAATATCCCGCTCGGCACACCAGGCAACCAGCCCGTCCCAGGCATCGATGCCCGCCAGGAGCACGCCGCTCGCCTCCGAATGCGCCAGATGGCGCTCGATCAGATCGAGGGTGACCTGCGTCTCGTTGACCAGCCGCACGTCCAGCGCCAGGCCGGCCTCCTCGGCCGCCGCGCGCATGCCGTCGAATATCCCGACATAGAAGCCGGACATTCCGCTGGTGGCGCCGCCCAGCGGCACCAGCGCCACAGCGCGCCGATCGGCGCCGGACAGGCTCGGATGCTTGCTCTTGTAGCCGAGGGTCCGGGCAAGCTTTTGCACTTCGCGCCGGACGGGCTCGCTGACGCCGGCCTCGTTGGCGAGCGCACGCGAAACCGTGCTCACCGATACGCCCAGCCGCGAGGCGATCTCTGTCTGGTTGGGGCGCCTGGCGTTTGCTGTCATGACGGATTCTGCCTCGCGTGAGCCGATTTCCCTGCTTACGCAAGTTTTGCGTTTTTTGAAAGAGGCATCATGAAGAGGAGTACGGGTTCAAGGCGGCGGTCGTCGGCCGCTCGCGCGCAGCCATGGCGAGAGCGGCCGGCGCAGGCGGCGAAGGCCAAAGACAGCTCTGAAAGCCGCCGACATGCGCCTTCCCTGGCCTGCCAAAACAGCGCCAGGAAGCGGTCTTCCGGGCCGCTTCATCATGCGCAAAAAAATTTCTCGGAGCGTGGAACCAATCCGCAGCTTCTGCGTTAGCGGCGCCGCCTAGCGGAGGAGATGTCTTTGCAGGCGCTCCTCCCAAGTTCAATGCAGGAGTCTTGTGGATGAACCGCATACCATTCGAAAATCCAGTGCTGCTGTTCGTCGGGCTGAACCGTCCGTCGAAGATCGAGAACGTGGAAGAAGCCTATGTCTTCCTGAGCGACTGGCCCGTGCACGGGCGGGATGCTGCTCATGCCGTCGCTCTCAAGGCTTGCAGGGCAGCCCTTCTCAACGAGGTCGAGCCGGAGACCGCCCGAGCCGCTTTCCTCGAGTTCGCCAAGCGACATTCAATACTGGCGCCCGAGACCGAAGGCGTCATTGCCGCGCGGGCGCTCGAGGCGGCAAACCGGGTCGCAGGCTGATCCATTCCTGATGCCGTGCGGCATAGCCGGCGGCAGAATTCTGCTTCGCTCAATTCGAGGAGGTCTGAAGATGAGAATAGCCCAGATCGCTCCGCTAGCCGAAAGCGTGCCGCCCAGATTGTATGGGGGTACGGAGCGGATCGTCTCCTATCTGACCGAGGAACTTGTGCGCCAAGGCCACGACGTCACGCTCTTTGCCAGCGCCGATTCGCTGACGTCGGCGGAACTGGTCGCCTGTGTCGACCGCCCCCTGCGCCTGAACCCGGCGGTCAAGGATCCTATCCCCTATCACGTCATGATGCTGGACAAGGTGGCTCGTCGCGCGGAAGAGTTCGACGTTCTGCACTTCCATATCGACATCCTGCATTTCCCGCTCATTCGCGAATTCGCCAGCCGCACGCTGACGACGCTTCACGGGCGCCTCGATCTGCTCGACCTGAAGCCGTTCTATTCGGCGTTTTCCGACGTGCCTTTAGTGTCGATCTCCAACGACCAGCGTGGGCCGATGCCGCCCGTGAACTGGGTGGGCACCGTTTATCATGGCTTGCCGCGCGATCTGCTCCCGTTCACGGCCAAGCCCGCTCCCGGATATCTCGCTTTCCTGGGGCGGATCTCGCCGGAGAAGCGGCCGGACCGCGCCATCGAGATCGCGGCCCGCGCAGGCATGCCGTTGAAGATGGCGGCAAAGGTCGACAATGCCGATCTGCCTTATTGGAAAGAGGTCGTCGAGCCGCTGGTCGCCACGCATCGGAATGTCGAGTTCATCGGGGAAATCGCCGAGCACCAGAAGGCGGAGTTCCTTGGAAACGCCAGCGCGCTTCTGTTCCCCATCGACTGGCCCGAACCATTCGGTCTGGTGATGATCGAAGCGATGGCCTGCGGCACACCGGTCATCGCGTTCGACCGCGGATCGGTTCCCGAGGTCATCGATGATGGCGTGTCCGGTTTCATCGTCGAGAACATCGAGGGAGCGGTTGCCGCGGTCGATCGCGCAAGGGCGCATGACCGCCGAAAGGTCCGCGAGGCGTTCGAGCAGCGCTTCACCGCCGACCGGATGGCGCGGGACTATGTCGAGATCTACCGCCGCCTGGCGGCGACATCCCGTCAAGACCCGATTCCGTTCATGTCCGAACCGGGAGACTTCGCTCAAAGGGCGGTGAGCTAGATCACCACGACGACGCTTCCCGAAAGCGCCATCGTGACCTATCTCCTTGCTGGAGCATGATCCGTTCCGAAAACGGGTATCCACTTTTCGCGATCATGCTCCAGCAACGAAAGGCGACACGGAAACCGGCGATACGGAAACCTGCCATGGATACAACAGGTGCCGAGATTCCCCATGCTGCGGATGCTTCCGGAGCAGGGGAGCAAATTGCGCAATTCTTCATCCCGGCCGCGGCGTCACTGCAGGAGCGGCGGCCACGGACCCTCAAGCACGGCGATACTTTCGGCCTTTTCGATCACAATGGAGATGCGATCTCCGGCCCCGGCAGTCCCGAGGGCATCTTTCATCGCGATACGCGGCATCTTTCGCATTTCTATCTCACGATCGAAGGCCATCGGCCGATCCTGCTCAGCTCGATCCTCAGGGACGACAACGCCACGCTGACTTGCGATCTCACGAACCCGGACCTTTACGATGCGGGAGGCCGCATCATACTGGAGCACGATCTGATCCATGTGCGCAGGTCGCGCTTTCTCTGGCGAGGTCGCTGCTTCGAACGCCTCGGCATCCATAGCTTCTATGAAAGGCAGCGCCGGATCCGCTTCGAAGTCGCTTTCGGGGCGGATTTCGCGGATCTCTTCGAGGTGCGGGGCACCCGGCGCGAGCGGAGGGGCCAGATCCACCAGGCTGAAATCGCGGCAGACAGCGTCGTTCTCAGCTATACCGGCCTCGACGACAAGCGCCGCGCCACCACCTTGCTCTTCGATCCATGTCCAGCCGAACTGACGGCGAACCGAGCGGTGTTTGAACTCGAACTGGCCCCCCATGAACCAGCATCGCTGTTCATGGAGATCAATTGCGGCTGGGATAGCTACAACACCCCGGTGCGGCAGCGCTTCTTCCCGGCATTCATGGAAGCACGCCGGGCCCTGCGGGCCTCCTCTTCCCGCGCGACGGCGGTGATCACCTCGAACGAAATCTTCAATGAGGCGGTGCGGCGCAGCGTCTCCGACCTTTACATGCTGATCACCGACACTCCCGAAGGCCCGTATCCCTATGCGGGCATACCATGGTTCAGCACGGTATTTGGAAGGGACGCACTGATCACGGCTCTGGAAACGCTGTGGCTGGATCCGGCCGTCGCTGCGGGCGTGCTTCGCCACCTGGCAGCGCACCAGGCCAGCGATATCGACCCGGTCGCCGACGCGGAGCCGGGCAAGATCCTCCACGAGGTGCGCAACGGAGAAATGGCGGAACTGGGAGAGGTGCCGTTCCGCAGGTACTATGGCAGTGTCGATTCCACGCCGCTGTTCGTCGTGCTCGCCGGCGAATACCTCAAAAGAACCGGGGACGTGGCCACTGTCCGGGAACTCTGGCCCTCGCTTCGATCCGCGCTCGGCTGGATAGAGGATTTCGGCGACAGGGACGGTGACGGCTTCGTGGAATACGGGCGCCGGACCCAAGAAGGCCTCATAAACCAAGGCTGGAAAGACAGCCACGATTCCGTCTTCCACCATGACGGCTCTCTCGCACGCGGTCCGATCGCTCTTGCCGAAGTGCAGGCCTATGTCTACGGCGCCTGGCGCGCCGCTGCCCGCATTGCACGCGCAATCGGATTCGCGGAACAGGCCGCAAGCTTCGACGGCAAAGCCAAGGCCTTGCGCACCCGCTTCGACGAAGCCTTCTTCGACGAGGCTCTGGGGACATATGTGCTGGCGCTCGACGGGGACAAGCGGCCTTGCCGGGTCAGGTCTTCGAATGCCGGTCACGCGCTGTTCACCCGGATCGCCTTACCCAAAAGAGCGCAGACCGTGGTGCGCACGCTCATGTCGAGCGATTCGTTCTGCGGTTGGGGCATACGGACGATCGCCGCGAACGAACGCCGCTACAACCCCATCAGCTATCACAACGGCTCGGTTTGGCCCCATGACAATGCGCTGATTGCGGCCGGCTTCGCCAATTATGGCTTCAAGCGCGAGGCGGCTCGGATCTTCGAAGGACTTTTCACTGCTTCGACCTATATCGATCTCCGGCGCCTGCCGGAGCTCTTCTGCGGCTTCGCCCGCCAGCGCGCGCACGGCCCGACCTTCTATCCCGTTGCCTGCATTCCTCAGGCCTGGGCAGCCGCGGCCCCGCTCTCCCTCCTTCAGTCGTGCCTGGGCCTCGGATTCGAACCGGAAGGCAACGAGATCACTTTCCACGAACCGCATCTTCCCGCATTTCTCGAGCAGATAACCTTGAAACAACTTTCCGCAGGGCGCGGCTCGGTGGACGTATCTCTTCGCCGGTCCGGGGAGCAGGTGGTCGTCGAGGTGCTCCGGCGGCAGGGTCAGGTGAAGGTTCTTACGACCGCATGAGGGCGGCGATGGGCACCAGCACCGCAACCCATGGCCGCCGGGGCACGATCATCGCCTGAACGGGATCGCGATTGCGGCGGCCTCAGCCATGGGAAATCAGGAAACGCGAAACAAGATCGCCTTCCCACCACATCGGGAAATTGGTGCCCCATTTGTTGTTGTGGAGGTTGAAGCGCAGGCCGTCGCGATAGTCCGGCGGGTCGGGGGGGAAGACCATAAAGCGCTGGCCGAGCGGCCCGACCAGTGGCGAATCGAGCGGTGTGATTTCGAGCCGGCCGCCTTCCTTGCGGGCAGCGCGTGCGGCGAAAACCGCGTGAAGCGCGCCGCCGCCAAGCCGCGCCGTCCTTGCCGCGTCCTGCCAAAGGCCGGTCTTCAGGAGTTCCCAATTGCGCGCTCCGCTCGGGGCGAATACCGCAAAGCCAGCCTCCGGCATGCGGTTGGCCGGCTTCTCGCGCAGGATGACGGCAAGCTCCACCCCGCCGGCCACGGGCGAGACGATATAGTCGACCCTGCGCGGCGCGCCGAGCCTCTCATGGGCGTCCGCGGGCAGTTGGTTGGCGACGATGAGATGCTCTTTCGTCTGCGCCATGCCAATGAAGCGCGGCGACCAGCATGACGATAGCGCGGTGCGCGCTGTTGCCAGCCCCGGCTTGTCGTGGTCGAGAACGGCCCATTCGGGCCGGGCGGTGATGTAGCTGTCCATGTAAGCGGCTACGTCGACCGCGTCATAGCTTTCGTAGCGATAGCCGAAGAGGGGGCTTTCACCGCCCGTCAGCCTTTCCCCGCCGGGCGCGGCGAGCGCGTGGATGTCGCCGGTCGCGGGATCGAGCTCCACATGCCAGCCGTCGATCTCGATCGCCCTGTCCGGCGCATCGCCGGTGACGACCGGCGGGACCGAAGGCAGCTCGGTCTCCGCAAGCGCCTCGTGCGCGCGGCGCCGGTCCTCATCCGAGAGAGCAGCGACGGCTTCGTCGAGATAGGCGCGCTGCTCGGCCCAGGAGGCCTCCGTGTAGCGGAAGCGGAAATCCTTGCCGCGTGCCGCCTCGAAGTCCGTCCGGTCCCACGCCGTCTCGTCACGCAGGAAGGTCTTGATGTCGATACCGCAGGTATGTTCGGCCACGAGGGTCAGGCCGCGGCCGAAGGCGCGCCGCGCGGCGTTCAGCCCCTCCGCCTCGAAGGCGTCGTATAGTCGCTGCAAGGCACGGAAACGGGCGATCTTGACGGGATCGCTGGCGCTGCCGTGGATCCAGCTGTCGCCGAGCTCCAGATCGACCACCGGAAAGCGCTGGCGGTTCTCCCAGAGGAATGCGCCGTAGTCCTCCAGCGTGCCCGCCCGGATCTGCGCACCGGGATGCCGGTGGCCCATCTCGCGCAGGATCTCCACCACCTGATGGATCTGCTGCGGCCCCATATTGTCGTTGGTGTGGGCGAAGCTCAGGCCTTCCGAAAGGCCTTCGGGCAGATGGGTGGCGCCATAGGAGCGCTGGTACATGACCACGATCTCCTCCCCGCCCGGCGCGCGCCAGCGGAAGATCTCCGGCACGTCCGGCGGCGGGCAGGCGGTGTTGACGCCGATATGCAGGAATTTGAGCCCCGCCTCCGCCATCAGCGGCACGATGCCCCGCGTATGGCCCGGCACGTCGGTCATCTTCGCGGCGATGGTCTTTTTGCCGAAGCGCCGATCGAGCTCGGCGGAATAGGAGAGGCCGGCGCGGAAGAGCGGCGGGCTCATCAGCTCCGAATGGGTGGTGAAGGGAAGGCCGTGCCAGCGGATCACCCCCTTCTCTATGGCCTGTTCAAGCCGCGCGACCTCGACGCTCGAACGCGTGTTGAGATGGTCCCAGATGAGCCAGGCGCCGGTGGTCCAGATGAATTTCGGGTTCGAAGGATCCTCGGCGTGGAAGTGCTCGCCCGTGGCGATCGCCTGCGGGATGAAGCGCTCGTGGTAGAGCCGGCGGACCTTCTCCGCGTGGTCGGTGAAGCCGATGTCGAGATGGGTCTTGAAGACCAGGTGGATGCGGCCCGTCATGTCTCGGCCTCGCCTATCCGACGGTCCCGCGCACGACGAGGCGCGTGCGGACGGTTTCGGACAGGGCGGGAGCCTGGGGCGCCTTGAGGCGCCGTAGGATCAGGCGCACGATAGCCCGCACGCGAGCCTCCAGGTCGATCTTGACCGTGGTGAGATTGTAGCTGCGCCAGTGGGACTGGGCGATATCGTCGAAGCCGATAACCTTCACGTCCTCCGGCACCCGGAGCTTCAGCTCGTAGCGCAGCGCATCAAGCGCGCCGAAGGCACTCTCGTCATTGGCGGCGAACACGGCGTCCGCCCCTTCGCCGACGCGGAAGAGGTCGAGCATACCCGCATGCCCCGCATCGTAGCTGAAATCACCGGGAACGATGACCGGACTGCCCAGGCCGCGCCGTTTCATCAGCGCCTGCAGCGTTTTGCGGCGCGCGTGCTCGGCCAGGAAATCCTCCTTGCCGCAGAGATAGGCGATGCGGCTGCAGCCATATCCGGCAAGCAGGGCCACCGCCTGCTCCATGCCTTCCCACTGGTCGACGTCGATCCGGTCGAACAGGGTTTCCGGCTCGCCCGGCCGCCGCCCGTCCGTGCCGCCCTCCATGACGTAGTTGATATAGATCGGCACGGCCCTGTCGAGGAAGCGCGTAAGGATGTGCGGGCGCACATTTTCCGTGAACGCGATGACCGAATCCGGGTTGAAGCCGCGCATATAGGCAAGCAGCGTCTCGTCCATGCTGAAATCGGTGCGCGTTTTGAAAAGAAGCGTCGCGAAGCCCTCGGCCTGGAGGGCGGAAGTGAGCGCATCGATCTCCTGGCTTTCCCAGGGGCTGCACACGTCCGGCACGATCACCCCGACGAGATGGGTGCGCCGGGTGACGAGCGCCCGCGCCGCGCGGTCGGGCGTATAGCTCAATTCCTCGGCAAGCTTGAGGATGCGTGCCCGCTTCTCCGGCTTCAGGGGTGCGTCGGGATTGAAGGCGCGAGACACCGCGGCGCGCGAAACGTTGGCGGCCCTTGCCACCATTTCCGCCGTGGTGCGCCGCGGCGATCCGCCAAACTTACCGGTCAACTGGCCAATCCATCGAAATTTTTGAAAGCGTGTTCATTTTTCGCATATTTTCGCAACGGAGCAGTCTGGTCAAGCATATGCTCCACATTCCCCGGCTGAGCATGACAATTCCATGACGGTATCAACAGGAAAGGCCTTTTGATGAGTCACTGTCGTCATGAACGACTCAGTAGGATTGACGAGAAAATGAAATCGTGTTCACTTTCAGGCAGCCGGAAAATGCGAGTGCTTGCCCGGCATCGAAGCGGAGAGGCAGCGTTGCCGAAGCCGTTAGTACTGTCGCGAACGGGAGGAATATCGCGATGCGCATTCGTTCACATGCATTCTGGATGGGCCTTGCTGCGGCGACCGCGCTTGCCACGCCAGCCATGGCCGTCGATCTAACCATCACCTGCCGCTGCGTCGACGGCGGCGTGAACTCCGAACAGGCCAAATGGATCAAGGAAAGCGTCATTCCCGCCTTCACCGAGATGAAGGGCGGGGACGTGAATGTTACCTTGACCGAGTTCGCAGGCTCCGACGAGCAGCTTACGCAGCAGCTCGCATTGGACTTTTCCACGGGGGCGGGGCCGGACGTCGCCGGCTTCGACGGTTTTCTCATTCCGAGCTTCGTCGAGGGCGGGCTGCTGAAGCCGCTCGACGCGCTTGCGGGGGAGGCGGTTACGGGCTGGGAAGGCTGGAGCCATATCTCCGAGGGAGCCCAGGCGCTGATGTCCTATCAGGACAAGCCATACGGCATCGCCCTTGGCACCGACGTGCGCATGATCTTCGTGCGCGCCGACCTGTTACGGGATGCCGGCATCGACCCGGAAAGCTGGCAGCCGGCCTCTTGGGAAGAACTGCTGGAGACGGCGCGCACGCTCAAGGAGAAAAACCCGGACTCCTTCCCGCTGCAGCTCAATGCCGGCGTGCCGATGGGCGAGGCGACCACCATGCAGGGCTATTGGATGGCGCTGCTCGGCACGGGAGAGCACGTCACTGACGATCAGGGCCGCTACATCGTCGCGAGCCAGGACATCCTCGACACGCTCAACCTCTACAAGACCATCTATATCGACGAGAAGCTGGGCGATCAGCGGGCACAGCTTCTGGGCGACGGCCGCAATCGCACCTTCGCCAATTTCCGCGACGGCATCACGGCCATGCTGGTGGAGGGTGACTGGTTCTATCGCTCGGTCACCGCGCCGGGCTCGGAATTTGCGGTGGAGAACCGCGACGAAGTCATGACCTGGGCCAAGATGCCGGCAAAGGAGCCGGGTGCGGGCATCCGCGGCCAGGACTTCGTGACGATTTCCGGCGGCACGGGCTTCGTGCTCAACCCGAACACCGACGAGCCGGAACTCGCCTGGGAGTTGCTCGCCTTCATGAACAGCAAGGAACAGCTCAACGAGTTCCAGAAGTTCCAGCCGCGCATCCGCATCCGCGACGACGTGCCGATCCCGGACTCGCCCTTTCTGACGGAGACCTCGCAGGAACTCCTGCCGCTCACCACGGCGCGGCCGAACGATGCCGACTACAACGCCGTCTCGGCCGAGATCCAGCGCATGACCGAGGCTGTCGTGTCGGGCGAACTTTCGCCGGAAGAGGCGATGAAGCGCTACGGCGAAGCGGTGGTCCGGATCGTCGGCGAGGAAAACACGGTGAGCCTGCTCTAGGCTGAGCCTGCCTGCCGGGATGGGCGCGACCGCCGCGCATCCGTTCAAACGAACACATGATCCTCCCGCCTGGCCGGTGCCGGCGCGCGTCCGTCACGAAACGGACCGAACCGGCACCGGGCAGCGCGGAGGACAGGTGAGAACTGCAATGATCGCTGGTGGTCCATGCCTGAACGGTTCAAATCGCAAGACGATCGATGAAAACAGCGGTGGGTATGAGACCTTTTTCCCTTCTATCGCGGAGCGCCGGCGCGGCTTTCCTCACACCGGCGGGGCTGCTGATCGGCGCCTTCGTCATCGCGCCATTCTTCTGGGTCATCTACGTCTCCTTCACCAACCGAACGCTGCTCGGGCGCACGGCGCTCAATCCCGAGTTCATAGGGCTCGCCAATTATGTCTCGCTGTTCGATGCCGCCTCCTTCTTCACGCGCGGCGAGTTCGGTTTCTCGCTGATCCTCACCATCCAGTTCGTGCTCCTGTCGGCGCTGGCGGGCCAGGCCGCGCTTGGAATGCTGCTGGCCTGGATGCTGCAAACCGTGCCGAAGACGCTCAAGAGCCTGACGGAAATGGTGGTCATTGCGGCATGGATCCTGCCCGAAGTGGTGATCGCCTTCGCCTGGTTCGCCTTCCTGGACTACGATAACGGAACGCTGAACATGATCATGGAGGGGCTGGGCCTGCCAAAGGGCGACTGGCTCTTGAGCTTCCCCTTCTGGGTGATTGTCGTCTTCAACACCTGGCGCGGCACGGCCTTTTCCATGATGCTGTTCAACTCGGCCTTCTCCTCCATTCCGCCCAGCTATTTCCAGGCGGCGGATGTGGCTGGAGCCACGAGCTGGCAGAAGTTCCGCGATATCGGGCTGCCCTTGATCCGCGGCCACGTGGTGACCGACCTGATTCTCATCACCATGTGGACGTTCAACGTCTTCACGCCCTTCCTTTTGACCAATGGCGGCCCGTCCTACCGCACCGAGATCCTGCCCATCTACACCTACCGCGTGGCCTTCCGAGATTTCGAGTTCGGAAAGGGCGCTGCCGTGGGGGTGATCGTCATGCTGATCAATCTGGTCTTCGCGCTTTTCTACCTGTGGGTCACACGCAGGCGGGCCAGGGGAGTGGCGGCATGAGGCGGTATCTGAGCCTTTATTTCACCCGTATCGGCTTTTCCGTGCTGACGGCGCTGATCGGCGTCATCTTTGCGCTGCCGCTCATCTGGTTCATCTTCGCGCCGTTCAACCCGCGCGCCGAGCTCGGCCTTGCCATTCCGGACCCGTTTTCCTTCTCCAATTTCGAGACCGTGTTCGAAAACCGCTTCGCGCTTCGCGGGCTCTGGAACAGCCTGGTTCAGAGCGTTGGCGGGGTGATCCTCGTGGGCGTCGGCGCAACGCTGGCCTCCTATGCGCTGTCGCGCTCGCCGATCCCGGGCAAGAATGTCATCACCTATATCCTCCTCCTCTTCTCCTCCGTCGTCTCTGGCTCGGCGGCGATGGTGCCGATCTTCCTCATCGTCAACGGCATCGGCCTCATCGATACGCAGATCGCGGTGATCCTGGTCTTTGCCGGCGGCCTCCTGCCCACGGCCATGTTCATCCTGCGCGATTTCATCGACAGCATTCCCAAGAGCTATGAGGAAAGCGCCATGGTGGCGGGTGCGACACCCGTGCAGGCCTTTTTCGACGTGGCGCTGCCGGTTATCCGGCCGGGCGTTGTCGTGGTGGTGGTGTGGGCCTTCGTGAACATCTGGGGAAGCTTCCTCATCCCCTTCATTCTCCTGCGCTCCAGCGAAAAGATGCCGGCGGCGGTCGCCATCTATTCCTTCTATTCGGAAGCCGGCACGCCCATCGTCACGCTGCTGGCGGCCTACTCGCTGATCTATTCGCTCCCTGTCATCATCCTCTATTTGTTCGTGAGCTGGAAATTCGGCTTCCGGTTCTTCGGCGGCATCAAGGCTTGAACGCATGGCTTCAGTAAGGTTCGACGGCGTCACCAAGAAGTTCGGGGATTTCACCGCCGTCTCCGATCTCGACCTGGAAATGGGCGACGGCGAGTTCACCTGCCTGCTCGGCCCCTCGGGCTGCGGCAAGACGACGACGCTGCGCATGATCGCCGGGCTGGAGACGCCGACGAGCGGGCGCGTGCATATCGGGGAGCGCGACGTCACCTTCATGCACCCGAAGGACCGGAACATCTCCATGGTGTTCCAGGACTATGCGCTCTACCCGCACATGAACCTGGCCGACAACATCGCCTATCCGCTGAAGGTCCGCGGCGAGAACGAGGCAAAGCGCCACGCGCGCGCCCGCGAGGTGGCCGACGTCCTGAAGATCGGGCAACTCCTGGAGCGCATGCCGTCGCAGATTTCCGGCGGGCAGCAGCAGCGGACCTCGCTTGCGCGCGCGCTTGTCTATCCCTCCGACGTCTATCTCTTCGATGAGCCGCTTTCGAACCTCGACGCCAAGCTGCGGCTCGAGGCGCGCGGCTTTCTGAACCATCTCCAGCGCGATCTGGGCATGACCGCGGTCTATGTGACCCACGACCAGGCCGAGGCCATGGCACTTGCAACGCGCATCGCCGTGATGGACGCGGGAAAGGTAGTCCAGTACGCACCGCCGCTCGAGATCTATCGGAGGCCGGCCACAACCTTCGTCGCCAACTTCGTCGGCAACCCGCCCATGAACCTTCTGCCCGTCGATGCGACGATCGCCGATGGAGCCGTTCACCTGAAGGCGGAAGGCCTTTCGGCCGCGCCCCTGCCGGTAAGCCGGGCGGCGGCGAGAGCGCTGCAGGGCAACGGAAAGCTGACGCTGGGCGTGCGGCCAGAGCACCTGGCCGTGGCCGAAAGCGGCGAAAGGAACATGATTTCCGGCCAGCTCTTCGCAAACGAGAATATGGGACCGGAGACATTGGTGACGCTTGAACGCGAGGATGCCGTGCGCTTCACCGCCCGCATTTTCACCGACGATTCGCTGGCGCTCGACGGCAAGGTGACGCTCGGCTTCGCATCCGAACATGTGCACCTTTTCGACTCCAACGGGACAAGGCTCCCCCTCGACCGCGAGCAGGCCTGAGATGATGACGCGGAACCTGCACCTCACCCCGGCGGACAAGGCGCGTTCGCCCTACTTCCATGTGTCTTTCGAAGTGCCGGAGGGCACAACGCGCATCGACGTGGCGATGCGCTACGAGAGGACGGACGACTGCATCATCGATCTTGGCTGCGCCGATCCGCGCCTCGGCGATTTCCCGAGCGAGCATGGGTTTCGCGGCTGGAGCGGCGGGGCGCGCGACCGCTTCTTCATCGCCACGGACGATGCCACGCCGGGCTACGTCCATGGCGAGATGCCGGCGGGCACATGGCGCGTGATCCTGGGGCTCTACAAGGTGCCGGCCCGCGGAGTGGATGTCGAACTGGCATTCGAACTCGACGACGGCCCCCGTGCGCTCACGCCTCAGCCCGTGCGCCCGTTTCCGGTGAGAAAGGGGGCCGGCTGGTACAAGGGCGATCTGCATTGCCACACCTTCCATTCGGACGCCAAGGGCAGCCCGGAACTGCTGCATGCGGCGGCAAGGCAGGCGGGGCTCGATTTTCTCGCCGTCTCCGATCACAACACCATAACGCAGCGCCGCTATTCCCACGCGCACTCCTCGCCCGACCTCGTCTTCGTGCGGGCAATGGAGGTGACGACGGCAGAGGGCCACGCCAATGTCTTCGGCGTCGACGATTGGATCGATTTCCGCATGACCCGGCCTGACGACCCGCACGAGCTGGCGCGCATCGTGCACGCGAAGGGCGGGCTGCTCTCGGTCAACCACGACAAGCCGCCGATCCCTTGGAACTACGTCCTGCCCGAGATCGACTGCATGGAGGTCTGGCAGCAGGCCTGGCTCAGCCGCAACTGGATATCGCTCGAGCGCTATCAGCAACGGCTTGCCTCCGGCCTTCAATTGTCGGCGATCGGCGGCAGCGACTTTCACCAGCCGGACCGGCTGATGCCGGAAGGCCCCTTCGCGCTCGGCCGGCCGACGACGGTGCTGTGGCTGGAGGAGCTTTCGGAGGATGCCGTGCTGGCGGCGATGAAGGCGGGGCGGGGATACGTTACCGAGAGCCCGGCAGGCCCTCATCTTGTGCTCACGATCGGCGGTTCGCCGATGGGCTCGACCGTGTCCGGCGGACGGGCCGAGGCGCATGTGAAGGGCGCGGCGGGTGATATCCTCGCCTGGTTCGACGCAAGCGGGGAGATTGCCCGCATGCCGATCGACGAAGACGACCAGAGGCTGGTGCTCGAGGCACAACCGCGAGGCTTCCTGCGCTGCGAAGTGCTGGCCGACGCCAGCCACGCTTCACTCATCGAAGAGTTCCGCGCAGCGCTCGGCGAAGGTCCTCTGCCCTGGCGACTGACGGAGGGCGAGGTTGCGGCCGAGCCGCTGCGCCGCTCCGTCTCCAATCCTGTTTACAGCGCGCCGTAGGAGGCCGACATGCTTCTTTCCAATGCCCCGTGCTCCTGGGGCGTGTTCTACCCCGACACTCCGCGCGTGAGCGCCGAGCAATATCTGGATGAGGTCGCGGCTGCGGGCTTTCAAGGCACCGAGCTTGGCCCGTACGGCTTCCTGCCCACCGATCCCGCAGCGCTGCAAGACGCGCTCGCCGAGCGCGGTCTGAGCCTTGCCGGAGCGGTGCATGTGCATACCTTCTCCAATCCCGCCGGCGGACCGCAATTGCTTGCCGATGTCGAGAAGATCGGCCGGCTGCTGCATGCGCTTGGAACCCACCAGTTGGTGCTGATGGACGAGGGCAACGCCTACCCGCCGGACGCGGCCGGCCGGCTCGACGATGCGCAGTGGCGAGCCATGACGGTGATGCTGCGCGACGCGCAGGCGCTGCTCGACCGGCAGTTCGGCATCACGCTCACCTTCCATCCGCATGTGGCGACGGCCGTGGAGCTCGAGACGCAGATCGACCGCCTGCTTCAGGAAACCGACATCGATCTCTGCTTCGATACCGGCCACCACGCCTTCTGGAACCAGGATCCGCTCGGCTATATGGAAAAGGTCTGGGATCGCATCGGCTATATGCATCTGAAGAATGTCGACGCCGCGGTGCGGCAGCGCATGCTCGACGGGAATCTCGGTGTGCGCGAGGCCTTCGAGGCGGGGATCATGTGCCCGCTGCCGGACGGTGTCGTGGATATCGCCGCGGCGATGCGGATGCTCAAGGATCGCGGCTTCTCCGGGCCGGTCGTGGTGGAGCAGGACTATTTCGAGGCTTCCGGCGAGAGCCCGGCTGCGCTCGCAAGGCGCAATGCGGAATTTCTGAAACCGCTTCTTTAGGAGCTATGCCGATGCAGATTTCAGTCGGCCTGATCGGCCTGGGCGAGGTTGCGCAGCTCATGCACCTGCCGCTTCTGGCGGACGATCCGCGTTTCCGCATCGCCGGCGTCTGCGACGTCTCGCCGATGCTGGTCGAGGCGATGGGCAAGCGCTACGGCGCCACGCTTCGCACTACAGATGCGGAAGAGATCTTCGCCGCATCTGAAATTGACGCAGTCTTCATTCTCGCGCCGGACTATCTGCATTCCGAACTGCTCGGCCGGGCAATCGACGTGGGAAAGCACGCCTTCATCGAGAAGCCGGTATGCCTCACCCGCCGTGAGCTTCTGCCGCTCATCGAGCGCAACGGGTCCAATCCGAAAACCGTCTTCGTCGGCTATATGCGCCGCTATGCACGGCCGTTCCTGGCGCTGAAGGAGCGCCTGCCGGAGCTGAATGAAATCCGCCACGTGCGCGTCCGCGATCTCATTCGCGAATCCCGCTTCTTCATAGACCAGACGCGTCATGTCGTGCGCGCCACGGATATTCCCGAGACCGTCATCGAGGAAGGCCGGACGAGGACGCACATGCTCGTATGCGAGGCGATGGGCGAGCAACGTTCGGCGGCCGCGATACGGGCCTATCAGGTGCTGACCGGCCTCTCCTCGCACAGCTTTTCGGCCATGCGCGAGCTGCTTGGCCGGCCCAAGGGCGTCGCGGCAGCCCGGCAGACGGGCGGGGAGGCCGTCGTCGTGCTGTTCGACTACGGCCACTTCACCTGCGTCTATGAGGCGGTGATCCACGATGTGGCGCGTTTCGATGCAGGGATCGAGGTGCTGACACAGAACCGGCATTACCGGATCAATTACGACACGCCTTATATCCGCAACCTGCCGACGCGCCTCGAGATCACGAGCTCGACCGATAGGGAAACCGGAACGCAGATCATCGGCCCGTTCTACGAGGATTCCTTCCGGGTGGAGCTCGGGGCGTTCCACGAATGTGTGACGAAGGGCGCTCGCCCCAAGACCGACCTGGAGGATTCGCTTGCCGACCTGGAGCTCTTCGCGGAGGTGGGCCGGCACTTCTGATCATGGCTGGCGGCCTCAATGTTTCGATGCGATCCTGTCGGATTGCGGGAGGGCCGGTCGTCTTATCTTCAGTGGCCAAACGCACGAGACACAAGGAGAGATCATGTTCCGCACAATCCTTTTCGCTGGCATCCTGCTGATTGCCAGCCCCGCTATCGCCGAGGAGCAGCCGACGGGTGACCGCGTCGAAGTCAACGGCATGCAGATGTATTATGAGGTCTCGGGCCAGGGCGATCCGCTGATCGTCCTGCACGGCGCCTATATGAACATCCCGACCATGGGCGAGATTATCCCCAAGCTTGCCGAGACGCACAAGGTCTATGCGCTCGAGCTGCAGGGCCATGGCCGCACCACGGATATCGACCGGCCGATCACCTATCCCAACCTGGCCGACGACGTCGCGGCCTTCATGGACGCGGTAGGCTTGGAACAGGCCGACGTGTTCGGCTATTCCATGGGCGCGGCGGTGGGGCTGCAACTGGCCATCCGCCACCCGGAGAAGGTCGACCAACTCATCGCCGCCTCCGTCGCCTATGACAAGGAGGGCTGGCAGCCGGCGTTCAGGCAGTTCATCCCGCAGATGACGGTGGAGATGTTCCTCGATATGCCGTTCGCGGAAGACTATCGCGAACTCGCCCCCGATCCGGAAGGTTTTCCCGCGCTGGTGGAAAAGCTGATCGCGCTCGAACACGAGCCGATGGCCTGGGAGGAGGATGTGAAGGCGCTCGACACCCCGGTGCTCATCATCACCGGCGACGCCGACGTGAACACGCTGGAGCATGCGGTGGCAATGTTCCGCCTGCTCGGCGGCGGCGGCATGGGCGATATGGGCGAGCCGCTGCCCGAATCGCGCCTTGCCGTAATGCCGGCGACATCGCACACGGCCGTCATCGGCCAACCCGACCTGCTGCACGCCTTCATCGAGCCCTTCCTGAAGGGCGAAACGCCGAAGGGGATGTTCGAGTAGCGGCATCGTTGAGACGGCGGTCTTGGATCAGCCGGATTTCCAAAGCCGATTAGTCGGCAACAGTTAAGGTATCAACAGCCGCCGACGCGGGTGACGGCTTCGGCGCCGCAGGAATTGCCCGCTTGCAGGCAGCGCTCGAGCGGCAGGCCGGCGAGCCAGGCGTCGATGAAGCCGGCGTTGAACGCATCGCCCGCGCCGGTGGAATCGATCACCTCGACCGGATGCACCTTTGCGGAGACCGCGCCTTCGGCGCTGATGGCGACGGAACCTTCCGCGCCGCGTTTGATGACGGTCAAAGGCGCGGGCGGCGGCGGGGAAGATGCGACGCCCAGCCGGTCGGCCTCCGTCTCATTGGGCAGGAAAATGTCGACGGAGCCGATCAGGGCGGCGAGATCATCGCGGGCCAGAACCGCGTCGTCCCAAGAGCAGTCGAGCGAGATCGTCAGGCCGGCGGCACGCGCCAGCGGTACCAGCGAGGGCTGCTCGACAAGCGTCGCAAGCTCGCCGATATGCAGATGGCCGAAACGGCCGGTCGCGAGCGTTGCTGCAAAACCGGCGGGCACGGCGGGGCCGGAGCGGCGCGTCAGGAAGGCGCGCTCGTTGCCGGACGCCATGGCGACCGTGATCTGCGGTTCCAACATGTCGGGGGAAGGCGCCGACGTGGAAAGGTCGACGCCGCTAGCCTCGAGATCAGCCATCAGGGCGACGGCGAAAGGGCCGGACGGCAGCGCCGAGGCGAGCGATACGGGGCGGCCAAGGGCCGCCATGCAGGCGGCGGTGATGAAGGCGCCGCCGCCGGGCTTAACAGACAGGCCGCCGGCGAAAACCTCCTCACCCAGTGTCGGCATTTTCGGCAGTTCGGTGAAGATCAGATCGCAATAGAGCCTGCCGACGCAGATCACCCGTCCGAAACGGTCGGCTGGCGTCACGGCAGGGCCTCCCCGCTCCTGGCGTCGAACAGGTGCATTTCTCCCGCATCCGCGCTGAGCTCGACCGTCTGGCCCACCTTCGGCGGCTCGCGGCCCGATGCCTTGGCGATGACCTCGTGCCCGTTGACGCCGACATAGACGAGCGTGTCGGCGCCGAGCGGCTCAACGATGTTGACGGTGCCGGAGAACAGCCCCTTCTCCTTCGTCACGAGCAGGTCGTCCGGACGCAGGCCCAGCACCACGCCAGTGCCTTCGGAGGCCTTGCGGGCGGGAAGTTTCACGCCGACGCCGTCGGCGAACTGGACGCCGCCGCCGGTCCATGTGCCGGGCAGCATGTTCATCGATGGCGCGCCGATGAACTGGGCGACGAAGATGTTTGCGGGTCTGTGATAGACCTCGAGCGGCGTTCCGACCTGCTGGATGTAACCGTCCTTCATGATGACGATGCGGTCGGCCATGGTCATCGCCTCGACCTGGTCGTGGGTGACGAAGATGATGGTGTTGCCCACACGCTGGTGCAGCTTCTTGATCTCCAACCGCATCTGCGTGCGCAACTGCGCGTCCAGGTTCGACAGCGGCTCGTCGAACAGGAAGACGGCGGGATTGCGGACCATGGCGCGGCCGATGGCGACACGCTGGCGCTGGCCGCCGGAAAGCTGGTTCGGGCGGCGCTCCAAAAGGTCGGTCATGCCGAGGATGCCCGCCACCTCGTCGATGCGCTTCTGCTTGTCGGCCTTCGACATCTTCGAAGTCCTGAGCCCGAAGCCGATATTCTTCCTCACCGACATATGCGGATAGATGGCGTAGTTCTGGAACACCATGGCGATGTCGCGGTCCTTAGGCTCCAGATTGTTGACCAGCCGCCCGCCGATGTGGATTTCGCCGCCGGTAATATCTTCAAGGCCGGCGATCATGCGCAGCGTGGTTGACTTGCCGCAGCCGGACGGGCCGACAAAGACGACGAATTCGCCATCGGCGACGTCCAGGCTGATGCCGTGCAGCACTTCGACCTTGCCGTAGGCTTTCACTAGATTGCGGATGGACACGGTGGCCAAGGAACTACTCCTGGAGAAGGGCGCCGAAGGCGGCGTCGAGCGCGGCCTCGGCTCGGGCGGCGCGGGCAAGGCCTGCCGCCTGTTGTTCAGAAAGGCTGGTGAGGGACGCGCGGTAGGCGGCGAGCGCTTCGTCCATGGCCTGCGGGCCGGGGCCGCCGAAGCGCTCGCGCAGGGCGACGAAATGACGGGCGCTAACCGTTTCCGCATAGGCACTTTCGGTGAGCGTGCTGTCGCGACCGGAAAGATTGCGGAAGGCCTCGGCGAAGGCGGCATGACCTTCGCCCAGCGGTTTCCCGGCGGCGATGACGGCGCGCGCCGTAGCGGCGGCGATCTCATGGGCCTGACGGAACGACAGGTCCTCCGCGCGCACCAGCGTGTCGGCGAGCTCCGTCACCGTTATGCAGGCGGCATCGATGTTCTTTGCCACGCGGCCGGCATCGATGGTGACGGCGCCGATCAGGGCGGCGAGCAGGTCGAGCACCCGGCTGCCGCTCTCGAAGGCGGCATAGCCTGCCACCTGCACCTCGCCCTCGCTGTCGTTCATATCGGTGAAGGGCGTGTTGTGCATCGTGTTGACGATGGCATCGGCGCGCCCGCACGTCATGGAGGCCAGGTGCCGCAGATGCTCGATCGGCACCGGGTTGCGCTTCTGCGGCATGATGGAGGAGATCTGAACAAGGCTTGCTGGCACATGAAGCTGGCCGACCTCGAACGCCGACCAGAACTGCATGTCCTGGATCAACCGGCCGAGATGCAGGAAGGTGAGCTTCATTGCCGCATAGAAGCCGGTGACGTAGTCGACCGAGGCGATGCAGCCATAGGAATTGCGCAGGGGGCCGGCAAAGCCGAGCAACTTGGCCATGCGCTTGCGGTCAATCGGGAAACCGCTGGTGGTGATGGCGGCGGCACCCATCGGGCAGTGGTCGATATTGGCGCGGGCGGCCTGCAGGCGCTCGGTGTCGCGCAGGAGCACTTCTACAGCCGCCGCGAGATAGTGGCCGAAGGTGGAAGGTTGGGCCGGCTGGCCGTGCGTGTAGGCGACAATGAGCGTGTCGCGCTCGGCCTCGGCCTTGTCGATCAGGGCGGCGGCAAGCGTGCGAGCCTTGGCGATCAACGCATCGGCGTGGGCCTTCAGGACGAGCTTGAAGACCGTGTGGTCCATGTCGTTGCGCGAGCGCGCCGTATGCAGCATGCCGGCGATGTCCGGCCCGAGGCGCTTCTTCAGTTCCGCCTCGACGAGGAAGAAATAGTCCTCCACCTCGCCCGTATAGGTGAGGGAGGCGACATCGACGGTGTCGTCGATATCGACGAGCGCGGCGGCGATCCTGCGGCTCTTTTCCAGCGGCAGGATGCCGGTCTCGGTCAGCATGACGAGATGGGCGCGGTTGATGGCGCGGAAGGCGCCGACATAATGCGCCTTCACGCCTTCGAACAGCGGCGCAAGCACCGTGTCCTTGTAGACGGGGTGGGGAAATTTCTCGTCCATCGTCATTCCTTCAGATCACCCCTTTAGTCCGGCCATGACCACGCCGCGTATGATGAAGCGCTGGAAGATCAGGAAGACGAGCAGCGTCGGCAGCGTGGAGATCGCCGCGCCCGTCATGATCAGCTCCCAGGCCACGTCCACCTCGTCGCCGAAGCTCGATAGCCCGACGGGCAGCGTGTACATGTCGGCCGAGTTGGTGACGATCAGCGGCCAGATGAAGGCGGTCCAGTTGCCGAGGAAGACGAAGATGGCAAGCGCGGCGAGTGCCGGGCGCACCAGCGGCATGGCCACCTGCCACCAGATCTGGAATTCGTTCAACCCGTCGATGCGCGCCGCCTCCAGGAAGTCGTCCGGAACGGTCTCGAAGAACTGCTTCATCAGGAAGGTGCCGAAGGCGGTCATGACACCGGGAAACATGATGCCCCAGTAGGTGTCGAGCCAGCCGAAACTCTTGCTCATCAGGTACCAGGGAATGACCAGCATCTCGGTCGGGATCATCAGCGTCGACAAGATGGCGATGAAGACCAGGTAGCGGCCGGGAAACCTGAACTTGCACAACGCATAGCCCACCAGCGCGTCGAAGAAAACGGCCGAAGCCGTCGTCACGACGGAGATCACGAGCGAGTTGACGAACCAGCGGTAGAAGCGGCCGTCCTCGAGCACATAGGTGTAGTTTTCGAGGGTCGGTTCCTCGGGGATCAGGTTGAGATTGTAGACCTCGAAGGGGAACTTCAACGATGTGGAGATCATGAAGACGATCGGCATGACCATCAGCACGCCGCCACCGAAGAGCAGCAGCCAGCGGACGAGCTGACCGGCATTGCGGCGCGGCTGGCGCGATGAACCGGAAAACAGCGTGTCGGTGGAAGCCTTTATGGCAAGATCCTGGTTTGCCATGTCAGCGATCCTTGAGCAGTCGAAGCTGAAGCAGGCTGACGACCAGCAAGATGGTGAAGAGCACCACCGTCTGCGCGGCGGCATAGCCCATATTGAAGCCGTTGAAGGCAGTGTCGTAGATCAGGAGCACCAGCGGCTTGGTCGAATTCAGCGGGCCGCCGGGGTTGTTGGTGGTCATGTTGAAGACCTGGTCGAAGATGCGCAGGAAGCCGATCGACGAGAACACGACCAGGAACACGATGGTGGGCCGCAAAAGCGGAATTGTGATTTCCGTCAGCACCGTCCAGGTGGACACACCATCGATGCGCGCCGCCTCGTAATAGCTTTGCGGGATGGCACGCAGCCCGGCCATGAAAATGATGACCTGGAAACCGAGCCCGGCCCACACCGCGCAGGCAAGCACGGAGGGCAGGGCATTGGTGGTGGAGTTCAGGAACTGAATCTGGCCGAAGCCGAGGCTTGCCAGGAAATTGTTGAACACGCCGATCGGCACCGGCTGGTAGAACCAGCGCCAGACCCAGGCCATCGCCACCGCGCTCGTCATAAAAGGCAGAAAGTACAGGGCGCGGATCGTGCCGTGCATGAAGCGCACTTTGTCGAGGTGATAGGCGATGATGAAGGACAAGACCAGGCTGATCGGCGTGCCGAGGATCAGATACATGAAGGTGTTCTGGAAAACCTTCCAGAACACGGGATCGCTGAACAGCCTGTGGTAGTTTTCCAGGCCCACGAACGTGCGGTCGCTCAAGAGATTCCATTCCTGAAACGACAGGACGAAAGCGTTCGCCGTCGGGTAAAAGCGGATCACGACGTAAAAGATCACCGGCAGCGCCAGAAAAGCCCATGCCCAGACGATCTGCTTCTGCGATATGGAGAGAGTGCTGTAGAAGCGCATGGCCCCGTCCCGGTCAGCCCAGCCTTGGTCGGCCCAGTCTCAGTCCGCGATAGGCGCCCGGAATGGATCCAGGCGCCTTGCAGGCCTACTTCTTGTAATATTCGTCGAGGATCTTCTGTTCTTCCTCGGCTGCCTGGGCGACACTTTCTTCGACCGATTGCCCCTCAAATTCTATGCGCTGCATCATATCGACCATCACCTGTCTCTGTGCGCTTTCGTTGGCGAAGACGGTGGTCCTTGCGTAGTCCAGCCCCTTGATGAAGGGTCCATAGACCGGGTCGCTGATATTTTCTTCGGTCATTGCAGCGGAGGGTTTCGCCGGAAGCTCGCCGACGATCTCGATCCAGATCTGCATGGCCTCATCGGAGGTGAGGTACTCCATGAACTTCACCGATGCATCGAACTTCTCGCCCTCTGCCTTGGAGGTGATCGCGTTCACCCAGTAGGAGGCATAGTTGGATTTGGTGCCGTCGGGACCGGCGGGCAGTTCGGCCACGCCCCATTTGAGACCGCGTACATCCTCCAGCGCGCCGATGCGGAACGAGCCGTCGATATGCATGCCGGCGCGGCCTGCCTTGAAGGCGGCCTGCGGCTCGTCCATGAAGGCGGCCTTGGTGACGCCGTGCTTGGCCTGCAGGTCGTTGTAGAAGGTGAAGGCCTCAAGACCCGCCTCGTTGTTGTAGTTCACGGTCCTGTAGTTATCGACATAGGGCTCGCCGCCGAACTGAGGGATCAGCACCTCGCGGATCCAGTGATGGTCCTGCGCGGTCATGCCGGTGGTCAGGCCTACGGCGGTCAGATTGCCGGCGCCATCCTTCTGCGTGAGTTTCTTGGCGAATTCCACCAACTCGTCGAGATTAGCCGGCGGATTCTCGATGCCGGCGTCTGCGAACATGCGCTCGTTGTAGAACAGCGCAAGCGAACGCACGGCGGTGGGCAGCGCCCAATAGCTGTCGCCGATCCGCATGGCCTGCACCATGGGGAAGAACTCTTCCTCGATCTTCTCCGGCGGGAAGGTATCGGCCGGCAGCGGCTGGATGAGCTCAGCTTCGACATAGTCGTTCAGCCAGCCATAGAAGAGCTGCACCACATCCGGCCCCTGGCCGGCAGGAATCGCCGCCGCCACCTTGGTACGGTAGCTGTCGTAGGGGAAATGGGTCATCTTGACGGTGATGTCGGGATTGGCAGCCTCGAAATTCTCGATCAGCTTCTCCATCGCGTCGAGGCGCGCCTCGAAGAAATACTGCCAATATTCGATCTCGACAGCCGAGGCACTTGACGCGGCGGTCGTCAGCGCCGCTGTAGCGGCGCCCAGAATGAAGGTCCGGAACCTGCTGGTCTTCTTCATCAAACTCGCTCCCTTTTGAGCCGCAAGCCGCAGGCGCATTGCATGCACCCGTCTTTTCTCACCTGCGGTGGCATTCACCCTCTGTCCGGCTTTTTGGCTCCGGCAGAACGAACAAGGTTTAACTCAATCGAATTGAATATTCAAGTGAATTGAGTTAATAGGCAGGCATGATGATCACCAATCCACGCCGCATCGTTGGATCGAACGCTGAGCGCACCCGCCTTCACAACCGCCAGGTGGTACTCGGTCATGTGCGCGAGAAGCAGCCGATCGGTCGCGCCGAGATCGCCCGCATCTCGGGTCTTTCCACGCAGGCCGTCAGCAACATCATCGCCGAACTGGAGGAGGACGGACTGCTGCTGGAAGCCGGACGGCAGAGCGGCGGGCGTGGTCTGCCGGCGCTGCAATACCGGCTGAACGGCGACGGGGCGGCCGCCCTCGGCATCGAAGTCAGGCCCGACGCCATGTTCGGCGCGCTGGTTAACCTTGAAGGCGAGACGCTGTTCACGACGCGCGAGGCGCTTGCCGGCAATTCGCCGGCAACCGTGGCGGCGGTGGCGCGCAAGATACGTGGCGAGGCGCTTGCGGCACGGCTGATGTCGGACCAGCGGATCCTGGGGGCGGGCGTGGTGATGCCCGGGCCGTTCGGCAATGTCGGCATTTCGGGCGCCGGCCAATCGGCATTGCAGGGGTGGGAAGACACCAACGCGACGGCCCTGTTCGAGGACGCGCTCCACATGGCGGTGATCGTCGAAAACGATGCGACGGCGGCCGCCGTGGCCGAGCGCGTTCGCGGCGTGGCCTCCGATCTCAGGACGTTCTGCTTCATCTATTTCGGCGCCGGCCTTGGTCTCGGTGTCGTGGCCGATGGCGAAGTGCAGCGCGGCACGTTCGGCAATGCCGGCGAAATCGGCCATGTGGTGATGACGCCCGGCGGACGGCAGTGTGCCTGCGGCAACAAGGGGTGCCTGGAAACTTATGCCAGCCGCATCGCGGCGCAGGCTGAGCTTGCCAAGGCCGGCATCGAGGTCGGCAGCGCCAGCGACATTGAACGCCTCTATCAGGAGCGCAACCCGGAGCTGATGGCCTGGCTCGACGTGGCGGCGGGGCCGCTGTCGCAGGCGATCGGCATGATCGAGAACCTATTCGATCCCGAAACGGTGATCCTCGGCGGGGCGATGCCGGATGCCGTGCTCGACCATCTGATTTCCATACTCACCCTGCCGGGCGGCTCGGTTGCCGTCCGCCCGGACCGCAAGACGCCGCGCGTCCTGCGCGGGGCGAGCGGCCGCCTGACTGCCGCCCTCGGCGGGGCGGCCCTCGTCATTCACGACACGATCACCCCGCGCATAACCGCAAAAACCTGACAGTCCCGGAGGTTCCAATGCCCGTTTCCGATCAGGAGCGCATCGCCGCCCAAGCGCGCAGCCCGCGCATCGTCCGCCTGTGGCGCGCCCTGGCCCCGCTCAGATCCTGCGTCTCCTTCATGAGCACGGGCGCGCATCCGGATGACGAGACCTCTGAGATGCTGGCGGCGCTCGCCTTCCGCGACGGTCTGCTGCTCTCCTATGCCTGCGCCAATCGCGGCGAAGGTGGGCAGAACGACATCGGCACGGAGGTGACGCACGATCTCGGCGTCGTCCGCACCGCCGAGATGGAGGGGGCCGCCGATGTGCTCAGTCTCAATCTCTATTGGCTGTCGGAAACGCCGCAGGACGCGATCTTCGATTTCGGCTTTTCCAAGAGTGGCACGGAAACGCTGGGCAAATGGGGGCGCGAGCGGACGCTGAAGCGTTTTGTCGAGATCGTTCGCGCGGAGCGGCCCGACATCATCTGCCCGACCTTCCTGAATATTCCCGGCCAGCACGGTCATCACCGCGCCATGACGGAACTGGCGCATGAGGTTGTGAGCGCGGCGGCCGATCCAGGCTTCCCCGATGTCGGACTGCCTGCGTGGCAGGTGAAAAAGCTCTACCTGCCGGCATGGTCGGGCGCCGGCGACGCCTATGACGACGACCTGCCGCCGCCCAAAGCCACGCTGACGGTGAAGGCCACGGGCGAGGATCCGGTGACGGGCTGGAGCTGGGCACAGATCGGCCAGCAGTCGCGCGCGTTTCACCGGACGCAGGGCATGGGGCGCTGGGTACCGCATGGTGCGCCGAACGACTGGCCGCTGCATCTGGTCCGCTCCGAGGTGCCCGGCCCGGACAATCATCTGACCGACGGCCTGCCGGCGACGCTGTCCGACCTTGCCGCCTTTGCCGGCGCGCCTGAGATCGAGGGGCATCTCGCCACCGCGCAGGCAGAATGCGATGCCGCGATCGCCGCATTTCCCGAGGCCGAGCGCATTGCCCGTCATGCGGCCGCCGCGCTGAAGGCGGTGCGCGCAGCGCGCGAGGCCTGCCCGCAGCATGCGCGTGACGAGGTGCAGCACCGGCTGGTGGCCAAGGAGCTGCAGCTTTCCCACGTGATGCGGATTGCCTGCGGTGTGGAACTACGCGCGGCACTGGCAAAAGATGCATTGCGGCCGGGCGAGGGTGCGGCACTGATTGTCGAGACGGCGGGCGCCGTGGCGGAAGCCTCTCCCGTTTTGCCAAGGGGATGGCACTTTACCGATGGCACGGTGCGCGTGCCGGAGGACGCGGAACCGTCGGATCCCTATCCGGCGCAATACAGCCCGGCCAGGGCGCGGCTGCCGGCGATGCGGGTCGGCGTGACGGTGGACGGCGTCTCGGCCGAAACGCTGCTGCCGCTGGAGGCGGCCCCCCTGGTGCTGCCGGCGCGCTCGGCCACTCTTGCTCCGGACCGGGCATTGATCAATATCGCCACTCAGAGCCGCGATATCGACGTGAGGATCGCCGATGCCTTTCCGGCGGAGGCGAAACCCTCGCTCGACCTGCCGGCCGGCTGGAGCGGCGAAGCCACGACAGGCGGGTTCCGCGTAACGGCGCCGGACGACGTGGCCCCCGGCCTCTACAGGCTGCCGCTCAGGCTCGACGGGAAGGCGGCGATGACGGTGCACCGCTTCTCCTATCCCCATATCGGCGCGCGGGCGCGGGCCTTCGCGGCGGAGCTTTCCGTGCGCGTTCTGGACGTGGCGCTGCCAGAAGCGCGGATCGGCTATGTGGGCGGCGGCAACGACCGCGTCGGCCGGTGGCTGAGGACGCTCGGGCTCGACGTGACGGATTTGGCCGACGGCGCACTTACGGCGGAAGGGCTTGCGGATTTCGACACGCTGGTGGTGGGTATTTTCGCCATGCGCACGCGCCCCGCCCTGAGGGCGGCAATGCCGCTCGTCCGTGACTGGGTCGAGGCGGGCGGCAATCTCGTGACGCTCTACCACCGGCCATGGGACGCCTGGGATCCGGAGGCCGTGCCGCCGCGCCGGCTGGAGATCGGAAAGCCGTCGCTGCGCTGGCGCGTGACGGACGAAAACGCCGAGGTCACGCACCTTCTGCCAGAGCACCCGCTGCTCAATGCACCGAACCGCATCACCGGGGAAGACTGGAAGGATTGGCACAAGGAGCGCGGCCTCTATTTCGCCAAGAGCTGGGACGCGGCCTATGAACCGCTGCTCTCCATGGCCGACCCGAACGAGGAGGCGCACAAGGGCGCGCTGCTTTCGGCAATGATCGGCAGGGGGCGGCACAGCCACGTGGCGCTGATCCTGCACCACCAGATGGAGAAGCTGGTGCCGGGCGGCTTCCGCCTGATGGCCAATCTCCTGGCAAGGCCGTGAGTCAGGGCGCCTCGGCGAAGGACAATTTCCGCGCCGGTCTATGGCTGATGGCGGATATGGGCCTGAACATCTGGGCCATATCCATCGTCAAGGCGCTGGGGGCGGGCTATCCCGCGTGGCAGATCGTTTTCCTGCGCGCGCTCACGGGCCTTGTGCTGATCCTGCCGTGGCTCGTTCGCCAGCGCCATGTGCTTGCGCGAATCGACCGGGTCGCCTTGCATCTTTTCCGCGTCGCGCTCTCGGCCGCCGCGCTGACCGGCGGCTTCTACGCAGTGGCGCATCTACCGCTCGCCTTCTACATGACCATGAATTTCACGCGGCCGGTGGTGCTGGTGGCGCTTTCGGCGCTGGTCCTGCGCGAGACGGTTTCCGGCGCGCGCTGGTTCGCGGCCGGGCTGGGGCTGGTCGGCGCCTTTATCGCGGCAAGTCCGGGTAACGTGCCATGGACGCCGGCGCTGCTGGCGGCGCTCGTGGCGGTCCTCGCCGGCACGGGAGCGATTATCGTCACGCGGCAGCTGAAGGGCACGCCGCCTGTGGTGATGATGCTGTTCTACACGGGCGGGCTGGCGCTGATAACCTCCTGGCCGGCGCTTTCGGGCTGGCAGCCGGTGGCGGCAGGGCACTGGCCGTTCCTGCTGGCCGTCGGGGTCTTTTCGCAGGCCGCGCAATTCTGCTTCCTGCGCGCCCACTGGCTGGGCGACGCAGGCTTTCTGGGGCCGCTCGGCTATTCCAGCCTGATCTTGTCGGGTCTTGTGGGGTATGTCTTCTTTTCCGAAATACCGAGCCTCAATACGGTCATCGGCGCGGCGATCATCGTTTCGGCAACCGCCTTTCTGACCTACCGCACGGCGCGCCTCAGAACCCACGCAGCCTCTGCAAACTGAGCCGATCCGCAGGCTTTTGATCCGTTTCGTATCGTCACCGGGCGATAATCAGGACTTCGAAGGTGACGCAGACCGGGTTGGTGCCGCGCACGAGGCGGCCCTGGCCGATCGCGCCGTCCAATCCGACGAGCGCGATATCGAGGCCGCACTGCCCGTCGCGGACCTCGCCGCTGCCGATCAGCACCTCGGTCGCGTAGGAACGGACGCGTTCCGCCTCCTCGAAATCGGCGCCGACGAGGCTGCCTATGCCGTGAACCGAGGCGTTGGCGATGCCGTGTCGGCGGCAGGCCTCTTCGACCGCCGCGCCTATGTCCTGATTTGGTTTGATCGCGCAGATGATGGCGTTCCATGTGACCGGGGTGCCGTCGTCCTGCGGGACGGGACGGAAAAGACGGAAGTTCGTCTCCTCGTCGTCGCGGACATGGAAAGCGGCGCCGGAAACCGCCCAGGCCTCCGCCTCCACCGGCTCTGCGAACTCGGCCTCCAGCGGCAGGAGGTGGCCCATGCGGCGGGCGCCATCCGGCGTGCGCCAGAGGCCATGGCAATGCAGAAAGGGTTCGCCGTCCCTCCGCCCGACGATCATGCCGGCATCCTCGATCATCGTGACGCCTTCCGGGGTAAAGGTCTCGCTGTACCAGGCCGCATGGCGGCCATCGATCGCCGCTGCCGGAATGACGTAGCGCATGGGCGAGGCGGCGGCACCCCGCAGCCGGATATAGCCGCCCGCAAAGCCGGCGCGGCCGAAAGCCTCGGCAACGGCCCGATTGACGCTGCGGCCAGGCTCCAGCGTCAGCGTCAGGCGCTCGGCTTGGCAGGGAGCGGAGAAAATCCGCTCGGCCGAGGCAGGGCCGGGATGGCGAATGCTCCTCATGCTCCCTGGCGCCGCCATACCGGGCCGGTCATGCCGAAGTCTTCTTGCCGGGTGCGGCTAGGTCGCCGCGGCGGTCCAGTTCCTCGCGGATCTGCTTCTTGGCGATCTTGCCATAGGCCGTCTTCGGCATCTCCTCCCACCATATGATGCGCTTCGGCAGCTTGTAGCGCGCGAGCTTGTCTTCGAGCCACGCCGCAAGATCGATTGCCGCGGCATCCGCCCCCGGGCGGACGACGCAGACCGCCACGCCGACCTCGCCCCATAGGGGGTCCGGAACGCCGAGAACGGCAGCCTCGCTCACGTCCGGGTGCGCCAGGATTTTCTCCTCGATCTCGCGCGGATAGATGTTGGAGCCGCCGGAAATATACATGTCCGAGGCGCGGCCGGTGATATAGACGAAGCCTTCCTCGTCCATATGCCCGAGATCGCCGGTGCGGAACCAGCCATTGCGGAACGCCTTGGCGTTGGCTTCGGGATTGTCGTGATAGCCCGCGAACACGGCGGGGCCGATGACGCAGATCTCTCCGGTGTCCCCTGCCGGAACGGGATTGCCCGCATCGTCCTGGATCTCCACCTGCATGCCCGTGCGCTCGAAACCGCAGGTACCGATCCGCGCCTGCGGCCCGTCCCCGACCGAATGGAAGGCGGGCGGCAGCACGGTGATGTTGCCCGTGACCTCGCCCAGCCCGAAATACTGCACCAGCACCGGGCCCAGTTTTTCGAGCGCCTTCTTCTGGTCCGACCGGTACATGGGCGCGCCGGCATAGATGACATAGCGCAGCGAGGAACGATCGTGGCGGTCGACGCTTTGGTCTTCCACGAGCAGCTTCAGGATCGTCGGCACGGTGAAGAGATTGGTGACGCGCCACTTCTCCACCAGCGACCAGACGGTCGGCACGTCGAGCTTTTCGGTAGGCAGCAGGATGGTCTTCACGCCGCGGGCCACCTGCGCCAGCTGGTGAACGCCCGCGCCGTGGGAGAGCGGCGCGACGACGATCGAGGCATCCTCATGGGTGGTGCCCGGCATCAGGTCGCACAGATGGTTGGTGACGACGAAGGACATCTGACCATGGGTCAGAACGGCCGCCTTGGGGCGGCCGGTGGTGCCGGAGGTGAAGAAGAACCAGCATGGATCGTCCCGGTCGACGGCGGCGGCGGGGACGGTTCGGCCAAGATGGCGGTCTATGGCGATGTCGATGTCCTCGCCGAAGCCGCTGGCGCCGATCGACAGGACGAAGCGGAGGTCCGGCGCGCGCTCGCGGCAGGTTCGCGCATGGTCGGGGAAGGCCGCGCCGCAGATCATCCCGCGCGCGCCGCTCGCCTCGGCCAGATAGGCGATCTCGTCGGGCGACTGGCGGTAGTTCGCCGGCACCCAGACCGCGCCGAGGCGGAAACAGGCGAACATGGATTCGAACATCTGGTTGCAATTGGTCGACTGCACCAGCACGCGGTCGCCCTTGGCGATGCCGAACTGGTCGCGCAGCGCGGCGGCCAGCGCATCGACCCGCGCTTCCATCTGGCGCCAGGACCAGACCTTTTCGCGCCAGACGAAGGCGACGGCGTCGGGATGCCGGCGCGCGGCCTGGGTCAGGAAATGCGAAAGGTTCATCGCTCGCGTGGAAGCGGGAACAATGCCCCCGCCAGCGCCTGCACGGCTCATCGCGCCGACCTCCTCAATTGGGGTTTGACGATCTGCTGGTCCTCTACCGGTCCGCGGCGCGCGGAGAGCATGCGGCTGAGACGCTCCTCCACGCGGCGGGCCTCTTTTGTCAAAAGCGCGGCGAGTTCGGCCTGCCGGGCGGGCTGCATCCTGCTGTCGATGGCGGCGATTGAAAGCGCGCCGGCCGGCCGGCCGTCCTGATCGCGGATCGCCACGCCGACACCCCAGGAATTGGCATAGATGAGGCCGGGGTTGAGCGCGTAGCCATTCGCCCGCGTCGTCTCGACATCCTGGCGGATGCGTTCGGTGGGAAGCATCGGGTATCTGGTTTTCAGCACGGCGTCGTTGGCCGCAAGAACCGCCTCCACTTCCGCGTCGGCAAGGGCGGCAAGCATGGCGAGCGAACCGGCGCCGACGCCGAGCGGGTGCTCAAAGCCGGCCTGCAGCGCATGGGTGCGTACCGGATAGGTGCCTTCCTCGCGATAGAGGCAGACCGAAAACGTGTCGCGCCGCACCGACAGAAAGCTCGTATCCTCCGTCTGCTTCGACATGCGCAAGAGGCTGTCCATGGCGACCTGCAGCAGGCCGAAGCGGCGCGAGGCGAGGCTGCCCAGCACATAGGCCTCCTCGCCGAGATAGTAGCGCCGGCTGGTCTCGTCTTGCTCGATAAGCCCGGCGCGGATCAATGCGAGGAGCAGGCGGCGCGCGGTCGGCTTGTTGAGCCCGCTTTCCTCGACGATATCGGTGAGCGCCGCCCCGCGATCGGCATGCCGGCCGATCAGCGACAGGAGGCCGAGCGCCCGGTCGACGCTCTGCGCGCCGGTGTGGTCGCGTTCGGGCGGCGCGGAGAAGCCCATTTTCAGCGCATCTCCCCGGCAACGCAGCTCTGGCCGCCATCGACCGGCAGGCAGACGCCGGTGATGAATTTCGCCTCGTCGGAGGCCAGGAACACGGCCGCCGCCGCCACGTCCCAGGCCGTGCCCATCTTGCCCATGGGAACCATGGCGTCGCGCGCGGCCACCATCTCCTCGGTCGAAGCATACTGTCCCGAGAGCTGATTATAGATCATCGGCGTGTCGATCAGCCCCGGCATGATGCAGTTCGCGCGCACGCCATGGCGCGCATACTGCATGGCCAGCGCAAGCGTCGCCTGGTTCACCGCCGCCTTGGTGGCGTAGTAGGAGAAGAAGGGGTAGCCGACATAACGAATGGCGGCGAGGGAGGAGATGTTGACGATGGCGCCGCCGCCGCCCTCCAGCATGAGCGGCAGGACGGCCTTTGCCGTGCGGTAGACCGCGCCGATGTTAAGGTCGATGGCAGCCTGGAAGTTCTCCTCGTCGAGCTCCACCGGGCCGCCCATATGCGTCATGCCGACATTGTTGTGCAGGATGTCGATGCCGCCGAAGGCGGTCGAAGTCTTTTCGACGGCCGCCCGTATGGAGGCGAGATCGGTCACATCGGCGGCAACTGCGATTGCCTCGAAACCCTCGCCATGGATGATGCCGGCCGTCTCCTCGGCCGCATCGATGGAAAGGTCGACGCAGGCGACCCTGGCGCCCTCCCGCGCGAAGGCAACCGCCGCCGCCTTGCCGTTGCCCCATCCTGGGCCCGACGAGCCGGCGCCGAAGACGATCGCTGCCTTGCCTTTGAGACGATCTGCCACGCAACCTCCATAGTCTGGGAAAGCCGGAGGGGCCGCGGCCCCTCCGCAACACTGGGATCAGCCGAGGCTCGTGCCCACGGCCTCCTCGAGGATCGACCAGGCTTCCTCGCCATACTTGCCCTTCCATTCGGCATAGAAGCCGGCATCCTTCAGCTTCTGGCGGAAGGAGGCGGAATCGGGCTGGTTGATCTTCATGCCGTTGCCCTCGAGCTCCTGCTGGAGCGTCGCGTTGAGCGCGGCGACGTCCTCGCGCTCCTTGACGCCGGCCTCGTTCAAGTTGCGCGCGACGATCTCGCGCACATCCTCCGGCATCGCCTCCCACGCACGCTTGTTGGCCAGGAACCAGAAGCCGTCCCACATATGGTTGGTGAGGGAACAAAACTGCTGCACCTCGTAGAGCTTGGCCGTGGAGATGATGGCGAGCGGGTTCTCCTGGCCATCGACGATGCCCGTCTGCAGGGCGGAATAGACCTCGGCGAAGTTGATGCTGGCCGGCGCCGATTCGAAGGCGGTGAACATGGAGGTCCAGAGCGGGCTCACCGGCACGCGGATCTTGAAGCCCTTGAGGTCTTCGGCCGTCTCGATGGGTCCGACGGACGAGGTGACCTGGCGGAAGCCATTGTCCCAGATCTTGTCCATGACGACGAGATTGGCCTTCTCGATCTCGCCGCGCACATATTTGCCGAGCGCGCCATCCATCGCCGGCCACACCTGGTCGTAGCCGGGAAAGGCAAACCCGATGCCGCTGATGGAGGCGTTCGGCACCAGGGTCGACAGGATCAGCGGCGACAGGGTGAAGAACTCGACGCCGCCGGAGCGCACCTGGCTCAGCATGTCCGTGTCCGCGCCGAGCTGGTTGCTCGGGAATATCTGGATCGCCACCCGGCCGCCGGTCTCCTCGCGGATCTTGTCGACGGCCTCCTGCGCGCGCACGTTCATCGGGTGCGAGATCGGCAGGTTGTTGGCGTATTTGTAGTTGAACTCGGCGCTTTGCGCCCCGGCGTGTCGAATGGTCGAGACGAGCGGCACGGCGGCGGCGCCGATCATCAGGCTGCGGCGGGTCATTTTCATGCGGGTTTCCTCCTTGGTTGTCTTATGGATTGTCAGAGATAGGCGGTGGACAGCGCCGGCACGGCGGCGATGATGACGAGGCCCACCAGCAAGGCGCCGAGATAGGGCCAGATGGCGCCCATGGCCTCGTCGGGCGAGACATTGCCGATCTTGCAGGCGATATAGAAGCCGATGCCGATCGGCGGCGCCATCAGGCCGATATTCATGGCGGTGACGATCACCATGGCATAATGCACGTCGTGGATGCCCAGCCGCGCGGCGATGGGGAACATGATCGGCGCCATCAGCACGATGGCCGGCAGGCCTTCGAGCACGCAGCCGAGCACCATGAAGACGACAGCCGAAACGAGCATGAACGTGAACCAGCCGCCCGGCAGGTCGGTCATGAAGAGCGCGAGCTGGTTGGCGAAGCCGGTCTGCGTCAGCGCCCAGGCCATGGCGGAGGCCGTGCCGAGGATGAGCAGGATGGCGCCCGAAAGAGCCGCCGTCTCCACCAGCATCGCGTAGAATTTGCGCGGGCTGATCCCGCCATAGAGCACGATGCCGACAACGATCGCATAAAGGACGGCGATGGTAGAAACCTCGGTCGCCGTGGCGATGCCGCCGCCGACCGCGCCGCGGATCAGGAAGGGCAGAAGGAGCGCCGGCGCGGCGATGAGCAGCGTGGAGCGCACGACGGCCAAGGGCGCGCGCCGCACGTCCTTCATGTCTTCGCCTGCGGCCTTCCAGCGGGCCAGCACGGCCAGCACCAGCAGCAGCACCATCGCGATGATGAAGCCGCTGGTGAAAAGCGCGGCAATGGAAACGCCGGCGACGGAGCCAAGAACGATGAGCACGATGGATGGCGGAACGGTATCGGCCATGGCGGCACCGGTCGCCAGAAGCGCGATCATCTCGCGCGGCTTGTGGCCGCGCCGCTTCATCTCGGGGAAAAGCGCCGGCGCGACCGTTGCCATGTCGGATACTTTCGAGCCGGAAATGCCCGAGACGAGAAAGAGCGAGCCAAGCAGCACATAGGACATCCCGGCCTTCACATGACCGAGCAGGGAAGCCATGAAATTGACGATTGCCCTGCCCATCCCGGTCGCGTCGAGAACGCAGCCGAGCAGCACGAAGATGGGCACCGAAAGGAGGATGAGGCTCGACATGCCCTCATCCATGCGCCCCACCAGCACGATCAGCGGAACGCGGGTGGAAAAGACGATGAAGGCGATGGTTCCGAGGGCAAAGCAGAAGGCGATCGGCACGCCCATGAGCAGGCAGACGGCGACCACGCCGACGAGGAAGATGAGGATGTTGGCGTAGCCGAGAGTGAGGAGGGTGGGCGACAGCGCCCAGCCGAGCAACGCCAGACCCAGGATCACGGCGGCCGCGCCGACAAGATTGGCGAGGGTCGATTCCCTGACCGCGTGGAGCACCGCGATGGCGAACATGAGGAAGAGCCCGGCGACGATGGCCGAGGCGCGATAGCCGACCGAGATGTTGAGCGCCGCCGAGGTGAGGAAGGATTCCTCGCGGACATAGACATAGGCCGGCACGATGAGCGACAGGATCACCGTTGCCACGATCAGAAGGGCCAGCGTGGAAACGAAGGCGCGGCCGCGCTCCGGTATCATGCCGAGGAACAGGGTGAGCCGGAGATGCTCATTCCGGTCGATCGCAATGGCGGAGCCCAGCATCGCAAGCCACAGGAACGAGATGGACGCCGCCTCATCGACCCAGATGATGGGGAGCGACAGCACGTAGCGGGAGACGACGCCGGCCAAAAGCAACCCGATCACGACGAGAAGCAGAATGGCGGCCACAGCTTCCACCGGCCGCATGAGCCGCGACCCGGGTCGCGCATCCACGACCTCGGCGGCCGTATCGGCGTCGATCGCCGCTTCGGCCGACGGCTTGCTGCCGGCGAGTTGCATGTGCGCCTCCTCCCCTCGTCCCCACTGTCCTCGTCAGCTCGGACGACCTCTCCTTGCGCCTGCGCCGATCCATAATATAGACCATCTGCAGGGACGCCGCCTTTTTGACACGTATTGGCGCGCATCACAAAGAAAACTTGCCGCGATCAAGGTCCACAATGTGGATAAGCGTGCGCGTTGATACGTTCTGCGGAGCCGCGCCGGCAGCGGCGGAGCCTATGCGCCGGCGCCATGCTGGAGCCCTATTGCGGGATTCTCATCGTCACAGAAATTCCACGCCGCATTCCGTCATTCTTCTCCACCGGACCCGGCAGTTCCAGGTCCGGTTGTCGGAGAGGACGAGATCGAACGTGGCGGGTATGAGGACGGCGTTCTCCAGGCGAATCTTGGCCCCTGTCTCCGATAGATCCTTGACCACGCAGTCGATTGTGGAAAAACCTTCGTTGAACACGATCTTCCCGGCCTTGTACGTCCTGTTGCGCCGCTGTCTGCGACGGCTGGGTTCGGCGTTTTCCTCTGACATTTCATCCCCGTTTGTTCTTGCAGGCCGTTGATCGAGCGGGGCGTGGAATATCGTGCCTGTTCGATACTCCCGCAGCGTCGGAAACCGGAGGACTATGCACGGAAATCTATTCTTCCGGGTCAATTAAATCACGATGACGCTTCCTTGAATGGGTGCGGCGAAAATGGCCGGACGAAGCGGCCAAACAACCTTTCCTTCATCCACATGCGAAGTAAGTGGAATACCCGTTGACGACCGACATGCCGGCGTATCGCAGGTTCGGCCTGAGCAGGTTCACATTGTGCCCCGGAGAGTTCTTCCAGAGGGTGAAAAGATGCCGCGCGTCGCGCTGCCTGTAGCCGACATTCTCAGCGCATCTGGCGGTAAGACCGGCGCGCTTGGCCTGAGCCGCTCTCTGGCGATAGCCGTCATGGCTCATCCTGTTTCCGCGCGCCTGCCGTTCGCTATGCTGGCGCGCCAATTGCTGCAAAACCGGGTGGGGCGACAAGGGCCTCAGGCCGCTGCTCGACCGGTAGGCATTGATCAGCCGCAGCGTCTCGTCAGAAAAATCGGATGTCGAACCGACGACAGGCTGCGTGGGGGCCACGCAACCCGAGAGAAAAAGCGCGACGGCGGCGATCTTCAATACATCCATTCCGGGTCTCCCACATTGCGTAACGCCAGGGGCTTTCGTCGCCCTCACGAGCGTGCGCAGGTGCACCATTCCGCCGCCCATCGCAACATCAATGTGGGTCTCTCGTGCGCTGCATCAATATTAAGAGGCTGTCCGGTCTTCGGCGATCGCCCGCCAACGGTCGCTAGGTCTTCCGGCGCCGCGCGGCGCCCGGCGTCATTGCATAGCAGTCGCTGAAGCGACGGTAGAAGGTCGACAGGTCGTTGAAACCGGCAAGGAATGCAATCTCGGCGATAGAAAGGTGATCGGAGGCCGGATCCTCAAGCAGCGCGAGGCTCTGTTCCAGGCGGCGGCGGGCCACAAGGTCGGCGAAGCCGTCCGCCATGTCCGCGAGCAGCGCATGCAGCCAGCGCACCGACATGCCCAGATCGCGCGCCGCGCGCTTTGCCGTGCAACGCGGGTCGCGCAGATGCGTCTCGATATAGGACAGAACCCTCTGGCGCTGATGGGCGCGGTAGTTGTGGCAGCGTGCCGGGCGCGGCCCTCTCGCTGTTTCGATGGCAAGGCCGACCAGGCCGCACAGATGCGTAAGCAGCCCTTGCGCGGTGGCGCGGTCGAGCCGCTCTGCCTCGCGGGCAAGCAGCTGCGTGTGCTGCGCAAGGACCGTCATCAGCCCCTCCCGCGCCGGAAGATGCAGCACCGGGCAATTTTCGCGCAGCGGCAGGAATGGCGCGATGAGCGGTTCGGGAAAGCTCCATCTCACGAGGCGGCAATCCACGGATGAGACCACCTGGGACGGCGCGGCGGTGTCGATGAGCACAACGTCACCGGGCAATTGCGTGGCGGTGCCGCCTGCCCAGCGGTAATCCCCATATCCCTCGAGCAGGAGAACCAGATGAAAGCGGTGCGGATCGTCCGCCGCCGAGCCATCCTGGGTCACTATCATGGGAGGGGCGGCGATTTCGGCCAGAGCGGCGTCTGCGACGGTGCACGACCGGATCCTGAGCGCTTCCGGCTCGTCACAGAGGAAGTCGATCGTCTTGTTCCACAGGACCGGGCAGGCGAAGCTCGTGCCTTCACGGCATTCGTCGAATGAGTCCGGCAGGGGCCTCCGACGCACCGGCACGGGGCTGCAGGAGGTCGCGTGCAGCTTCCTTACCGGTTCGAACGTGCCTGCAGGGGCGATCTCGGCCATGTTCTGCCTCCTTGTCCTTCTGTTGGGGCAAAGGACGCAAACGCTCCGATTAAGTTCCCCGATTGCGGAAGGAGGGCCGAGCGGCGATGCGGATCGGGCTCCAATGCACAAATCGCCAAGCATGCCTTCCCCAATTGCAAAGACAGGCTCCCGGTAAAGCCGCTATCCCGTTGGCAATGGCAATGCCGGTCGCCGGGCTGGTCCAGCGCGGCAGGCCGATCGACATAAGGAGAAGTGAAGATGAAACGTTTCCTTGGCATGATCGCAGCCGGCGCGCTGGCGCTCTCCGCGGGACAGGCGGTGGGGCAGGAGGGCGACCTCTTCGTCGTGCGCGACCTCACGCAGAGCCCGGACGAGGCTGTGGCAGCGATCCGCGATTACGCCGAAGCCCGCGACGAGTGGCTCTACATGGCCGAGTTCGGCCTGGCCGGCGGCAAGGTGACGGCGGTCAAGATCTGCTATGCGCCCCTCGGCCCCGACATCGTCGCGGCGGGCCTGCACGTCATGGCGATGATGCCGTGCGGCCACCTCGCCTTTTACGAGGAGGACGGCCAGTCGCGTATGTCCAGGCTGGACCTGGACTTCATGACCGAGCTCAACCCCGACCCCAATCTGGCGGAGGCGGTAAAAAAGGGAAAGCCCGCCTTTGCCGAGCTCCTCGAAGCGACGCTGCAATAGGCGCAAGCGCCATGCCGCCGGGAAGGGAGAGAGGACCCATGTGCATGAGGCGATCGGCAACGGCGGGGCTCGGCGCTCTTCTGGCCAGCGCCGTCTCCTCACCCGTGATGGCCGAAGAGCCGGTGTCGATGCTGGCGGAAAGCTGTGCGAGTTGCCACGGCACGGAGGGCTGTTCGCCGGGCGCCGTACCGCCGCTGGCGGGCGCGCCGCAGGCGGTGACGGCGGACAGGCTCGCCGCCTTCAAGGCGGGCAACGATCCCAACGCCACCATCATGTCGCGCATCGCCGCCGGATACAGCGACGATGAGCTTGAGGCGCTGGCGCGCTACTTCGCAAACCTGACGGCGGAGGAAGAACCATGAAGACGCGGCGCCAGACCCTCTCCCTGATGGGCGCCGCCGCGGCGGCCGCTTCGCTCGGCCTGCCCGGTACGGGTCGTGCCCAGGCTGGCCGGGTAGTCGTCGTCGGTGGCGGCTTCGGCGGCGCCACCACGGCGAAATATCTCAAGCGGCACGACCCCGCCATCGCGGTCACGCTGGTGGAGCCGGCGGAGCGCTTCTACACCTGCCCGTTCTCCAATCTCCATCTCGCGGGCCTGCGCGATTTCGCCGCGATCGGCCACGGCTTCGATGAACTCCGCGCCCTCGGGGTGGAGGTGATCCACGATCTGGCCGACGACGTCGACGGCACGGCGCAACGGGTGCGGCTGGCCGGCGGCGCGGAGCTTGCCTATGACAGGCTGGTGCTGTCGCCCGGCATCGACATGCGCTGGGATTCCATCGAAGGCTATGACGCGTCGGCCGCCGGGAAGGTGCCCCATGCCTGGAAGGCCGGCGCCCAGACGCGCCTTCTCAGGCGCCAGCTCGAGGAAATGGAGGATGGCGGCGTCTTCGTGCTGGCCGCGCCGCCCAACCCCTTCCGCTGCCCGCCCGGACCCTACGAGCGCGCGAGCCTCGTCGCCAACTACTTCAAGCGCGCCAAGCCGCGCTCCAAGGTCCTCATCCTCGACGCCAAGAACGGTTTTTCCAAGCAGGGCCTGTTCGCCGCCGGCTGGAAGGAGCTTTACGGCGGCATGATCGAGTGGGTGGGCCAGTCCGACGACGGCCGGGTGATCCGCGTCGACGCGGAAAGGCGCGAGGTGGAGACCGAGTTCGGGAACATCCATCGTGCCGACGTGCTCAACGTCGTGCCGGCGCAGAAGGCGGGCCTGATCGCCGAGCGCGCCGGAGTGACGGACTCCTCGGGGTGGGTGCCCGTGAAGCCGGAGACGTTCGAGTCTCGCGTCGTCCCCGGCATTCACGTGGTGGGCGATGCCACGGTGGCCGCGCCCATGCCGAAATCCGGCTTCTCCGCCAGTGCCCAGGGCAAGGTGGTCGCCGCAGTGATCGCCGCGATGCTCAACGGGCGCACGCCGCCGCAGCCCGCCTGGACCAACACCTGCTACAGCCTGCTTTCGCCCGACTACGGCATCTCGGTCGCCGGCCACTACAGGCTGGTCGACGGCGAGATCGCCGAGGTGCCGGACGCCGGCGGCCTCAGCCCCGCCGATGCCGATTCCGCCTTCCGCCGTGCCGAGGCGCGCTACGCCGTCGGCTGGTACGAGGCGATCACCCAGGACGTCTGGGGCCGGCGGTGGTAGCCCGCCGCGCGTCGCCGCGTTGTGGAAAACGCAGTTCAACAAGCACAACGGAAAGCGAACCATGACCTATTCAACCAAACCGCTCCCCCAGGAGGAAACGAACAACGGCCCGTCCACGGGCCCATGGCAGGCAAATGCCGGGGAGGAGCGCCATGCCGCGCCCTCCCGTCTCTACGGTTCCATACTGGAGACCGTCGGCAACACACCGTCGGTGCGGGTCGACAAGCTCGCGCCCGGAGGCGTGGCGCTCTACGTGAAGCTCGAGGCTTTCAATCCGCTGGGTTCGGTGAAGGACAGGCTGGCGCTCGGCATTATCGAGGCGGCCGAGCGCGACGGCACACTCAAGCCTGGCCAGACGGTCGTCGAGGCGACGAGCGGAAACACCGGCATCGGGCTGGCGATGGTCTGCGCCCGGAAGGGCTATCCGCTTGTCGTGACCATGGCCGAGAACTTCAGCGTCGAGCGGCGCCGCCTCATGCGCTATCTCGGGGCGCGCGTCGTCCTCACGCCGGCGGCGGAGAAGGGCAGCGGGATGCTGAACAAGGCCAGGGAGCTTGCCGAAAAGCACGGCTGGTTCCTGTGCCGCCAGTTCGAGAACGAAGCCAATGCCGACATGCACAGCCGCACCACGGCGCAGGAGATCCTTGCCGATTTCGGTGAGAACGGTCTCGACTACTGGGTCACCGGCTTCGGCACCGGCGGCACGCTCAAGGGTGTCGCGCGCGTCCTGAAGGAGAAGAGCCCCGGAACGAAGATCATCGCCACCGAGCCCGACAATTCCCCCTTGCTCGGCAGCGGGGTCGCGCAGAGCTACCGCGACGACGGCAGCCCGGCGGCAAGCCATCCGATCTTCCGCCCGCATCTCATGCAGGGCTGGTCTCCCGACTTCATCCCGAAGCTGACCAACGACGTGCTCAAGGCGCGGCTGATCGACCGGCTCGTGCCGGTGAGCGGCGCCGATGCGCTGGAATATGCCCGGGCGCTGGCGCGGCAGGAAGGCATATTCTGCGGCATCACGGCAGGCGCGACCTTTGCGGCGGCCCTTCAGATCGCCCGCGATGCGCCGCAGGGCTCGCGCATCCTGGCCATGCTCCCCGACACCGGCGAGCGTTACCTTTCGACACCGCTTTTCGACGATATTTCGAACGAGATGAATGCGGAAGAGAACGAGATCGCGGCCTCGACTCCTTCCTACAGGTTCGATGCGCCCTCTCAGGCCGCCCCCGCCGCCGGTGACGCGGCCGTACCGGAGCCCACGAAAGCGGCATGGGATTTTGTGGAGCAGGTGACGTCCGACCCGGAAGAACAGGTCGTGCTCTTTGCCCTCGAATGGTGCGAGTTCTGCTGGTCCGTGCGCAAGCTCTTCGCGGCGGCGGACATCCCCTACAGATCCGTCGATCTCGATTCGGTCGCCTATCAGGAGAACAACTGGGGCGGCGACATCCGCGTGGCCCTGCGCAAGAAGATCAGTGCGCCGACCATCCCGCAGATCTTCGTCGGCGGCGAGCACGTGGGCGGGTGCACGGAGACCCTGGATGCCTTCAAGGACGGCCGTCTCCAGGACCTGTTGAAGGCGAAGGGGGTGGCGTTCGACGCGTCGAAATCGGTCGATCCCTATGAATTCTTCCCGAAATGGCTGCATCCGCGATGAAACACGCACCCGCTCCCGTCCAAGAGGCCGCGGCCTCGGTTCTCGACCACGCCGCGTTTCACGCCAGGCGCTACCGCAACGGCAGACCGCCCTTGCATCCCTCGGCGGACGCCGAGGAATTGCGCCGGCTCTTCGACCGCGGCCTGCCCGAGCAGGGGCGCGACCCCTTTGACGTGATCGACGACCTGGTGAATGCGGCCGAGCCCGGCCTTGTGGGCAACACGCAGGCCGGCTTCTTCGCCTGGGTGATGGGCGGCTCGCATCCCGCCGGCGTCGCCGCGGACTGGCTCACCTCGGCCTGGGGGCAGAACGCCGCCATCCACCAGTGCTCTCCGGCCGCGGCGACGGCGGAAGAAGTCGCCGCCAAATGGCTGCTCGAACTGCTCGACCTGCCGCGCGAGAGCTCGGTCGGGTTCACCACGGGCGCGACGATGGCTGGATTCATATGCTTGGCGGCCGCAAGAGGCGAGGTCCTCCGCCGTCTGGGCTTCGATCTCGACGAGGCCGGCCTGCAGGACGTGCCCAGGGTCAACATCTTCATCAGCGAGGAGGCGCACGCCTCCAACTTCGCGGTCCTGCGCTATCTCGGCTTCGGGGAGCGGAACTTCGTCCGCATTCCCACCGACGATCAGGGCGTGCTGGACCATGCCGCGCTCGCGGCGGCGCTGAAGCGCGAAACCGGCCCCGGCATCATCGTCTGCCAGGCCGGCCACATAAACTCCGGCGCGTTCGATCCGTTCGAACCGCTTGCCGATCTCGCCGCCCGGCACGGGAGTTGGCTGCATATCGACGGCGCTTTCGGCCTGTGGGCGCGCACGGTGCCGGAGATGAAGGCGCAGTGCCGCGGCGTGGAGCGCGCCCACTCCTGGGCCGTCGACGGGCACAAATGGCTTCAGGTGCCCTACGATTCGGGCTTTGCCATCGTTCGCGACGCGGACGCCCACCGCCGGGCGATGGACATCACCGCCGGCTATCTGTCCCATGACGCGCAGGACGGGCGCAATCCCACGCATTTCGGGCCGGAGCTGTCGCGCCGCGCCCGCGGCTTCGCCGTTTGGGCGATGCTGCAGGCGCTCGGCCGGCAGGGGATCGCCGAGATGGTCCGGTCTCATCACCAGTGCGCGCGGGCGATCGCCGAGCATCTCGCCGACACGCCGGGCATCCGGGTCGAGAACGCCGTCTGCCTTAACCAGGTGGTCCTCTCGTTCCACGGGGAGAGCGCGACGGGGTCGGCGTCGGGCCACCACGCGGACGCGGTCGCGGCGGCGCTCAACGAGACCGGCCGCTTCTTCTTCAGGACGGCCGACTGGCGCGGGCGAAGGGTGCTGCGCGTTTCGGTGATCGGCCATGCGACGGACGTCGCCTCCGCCATCTCGGCCGCGGAGGCCATCGAGGCGGCCTGGAAGAAGATCGCATGCTGAACGGCATGTCGCGGCGGCGGGCGCTGATAATGGGCGGCAGCGCGCTTCTGGCCTCCCTGCCCTTCTCCGGCGCAGCCGCGCAAGGTGTCTGGCGGGAAAGCACGGATGCGCGCGCCGTCATCGGCGCCGCCACGCCCACCACCGAGGGCATCTCGCTTCATCTGCCGAATGTCAGCGATAGCGGCACGTTTCTGCCGCTTCGCCTCTCGGTCAAACATTCCAAGGACGATTTTCCCGACACGGTGCACGTGATCGCGCCGGAAAACCCTTTCCCGCGGGTGGCGGTCTTCGGCTTCACGCCGCTGGCCGGCCGGGCACGGATCGCCACGCGCATCCGCCTCGACGACAGCCAGACGGTGATCGCCGTGGCGCGGATGCGCTCGGGCGCGGTGCGGGTGGCCGAGCGGGCGATCCGTATCGCCTCGTCGGGCTGTATCACGCCGGGCAACGGCGACTGGGCGGAAGCGATGCGGACGCGCGTGCGCGTGCCCGTCTTCGAAGCCGGCGTTCCGGGCGAGGTGGTCACGCTCGTCAAGCACCCGATGGAGAACGGGCTCGGGGCGGATGCTCCGCCCAAGCGCATCATCGAGCGCTTCGAGGCCCGGCTCGACGGCGAGCCGGCGCTGACGGCCACCTTCGGCCGCTCGGTGGCCGCCGATCCCTACCTGCGCTTCTTCCTGGCGCCGAGCGCCCCGGGCATGCTGCGGCTGGAATGGCGCGAGGATACCGGCCGGCGCGCCGTGGAGCAGGTGCGTATCGACGTCCGGTGACCCACCGGGACTGCAGTGCGCAAATCCCCAAACCTTGCTTCCCCAATTGCAAAGACGGCTCTGCGGTGGGCGGCTATCAAGTGATCAGGATTGCCGACGCCGGGTGCACCATGCAGGCGGGCCACGGCGCGGCCTCGAACAACGGGAGAAGGAAGATGATCGTCGCGCGTTGGTATTGCTATGCCCGCTTCGGCAAGAAGCCGGAGTTGATCGACCGCATCAAGAACTGGTGGGAGACCATCGGCAAGGAGATCGGCCAGACCGATTACGCCATCTACACCGGCAGCATCGGCGCCGAGGAAGCGCTCGTCACCGTCGATGTCAGGGTGAAAAGCCTGGCCGAGCTCAACGAGCAGTGGGAGAAGCTGGCTGCCCACGAAGACCACAAAGCCTTCGGCAGGGACATCGAGCCGCTTATCGTCAGCGGTAACACCCGCTGGGAAGTCCTGCGGGCGGTAAGCTGACACGCCGGGTGGAAGGCAGCCGCTGACGGCCGAAGCAGGCGCGGCGGCGCCATCTCGACCACAGATCAACACACATCACTAGGAGGGAAACGATGGCCAATCCGACCGAAGAACTCGTCGTTCTGATCACCCATGGCGCCGACCATGAACTGTCGTCCGTCGCCTTCACCATCGCCAATGGCGGGATCACCGCCGGGCTCAAGGTGTCGGTGTTTCTGACCAGCGCGGCGGTCGACCTGGTGCGCAAGCGGGCAATCGACATGACCCATGTGGAGCCGCTGGAGCCGCTTCCTTCGCTCATCGGCGACTTTCTGGAACGCGGCGGCACGCTGTGGGCCTGCACCCCTTGCGTGAAGGCGCGCGGCTATGAGGAGGCGGACCTGATCGACGGCGTCATCATCACCGGCGCAAGCCCGATGCATGAGCGCATCAAGGCGGGTGCTGCGACATTGAGCTTCTAGAGGCGGGCATCCCATGACGTGAAGTCGAGCTGCAACTGGGTTATGATGGGCATGCGACGATTGCGAAACAGTGCAGGCGAGAAGCCCGCCGCGGCCGATGTTCGGCCGCGGCCTCCGCAGGCGGAGATCGTCGACATCGCCCTGTGGAGGTCCGCACGCGGGCTCGCGCGGCGAAGCGGGCTGGCCGCTCCTGCGCAGGCGCGGCTAAGAGCGCAGGCGGCAAGTTGCGACGGCGATGCGGATGGAGCACGGAGATGGCACGAGATCGCCGCGATCTGCCGCGTGCTCGTGAGGGAGCGAGGCATCCCATGACCAAGGTCGGCGAACCGCTTCGCGCCTTCTTCGAAGCGGAGGTGGACCGCCTTCTGGACCGGCTCTACGGCACGGCGCTGCGGATGACCCGCAACGGCGCCGACGCCGAGGACCTGGTAGCGGACACGCTCGCCAAGGCATGGATCAAGCTTCCCGAACTCAAGGACAGGCAGGCTTTCGAGAAATGGGTCTTCCGCATCCTCGTCAACAGCTTCATCAGCGCGCGCCGGAAGAAGCAGGCGAGACCGCGCGAGGTGACGGCGGAGGTGCAGTGCGGCGAGGATTCCTTCTCCCTGTTCGAGACGGTGCATCAGCCTTTCCTGCTGTGGTGGGGCAATCCGGAGCAGGAGCTTTTGAACAAGCTCCTGCGCGAGGACATCGAACATGCGGTGGAAGAGCTTCCGGAGGAATTCCGGCTGGTGGTGATCATGGTCGAGCTGTGGGATCTGAGCTACGCCGAGGCGGCTGACGCGCTCGACATTCCCCTCGGCACGGTGCGCTCCCGTCTCGCCCGCGGCCGCAGCCTGCTTCAACGCATGCTGTGGCGGCAGGCGGGCGAGGCGGGCATCGCGGCCTGCAATGCGAAAGGTGGACCCCGATGACCCAGGATCTGCGCTGCGAGGAAGTGATCGACAAGCTCCTCGAATATCTCGACCGCGAGCTCGATGCGGAGACGGAACAGGCGCTCGCCCACCACATGGCGACCTGCCGGGCCTGCTTCACGCGGGCCGAGTTCGAGCGGAAGCTGCGGGCGCGCGTCAGCGAGACCGGAAAGGCGAAGGCGCCCGATTCGCTGCGCCGGCGCGTCCGGGCGATCGTCGAGCACTACTGAACACGCGCAAGGACGAGTGCCGGCGGCACGGCGCTCAAAGGGGAACCGGAGGACGAGATGGTTGCGATCCTGGGATTCTCGAAGGAGCAGGTCAAAGAGGCGGTGAAGGCCATGTATGGCAGCGTGGCGGACGATCCGCACCAGGGCTTCCACTTTCCGGTGGGCCGGCGGGCGGCGCTCGCCCTGGGCTATCCCAAGGAAGAACTCGACCGCCTGCCGCCTGCCGTCCTCGACCGCTTCCTCGGCGTCGGCTATCCCTTCCGCGCCGGCGTCATCGGGCCGGGAGACACGGTGCTCGACATCGGCTCGGGCTCGGGAACCGACACGCTGATCGCCAGCCGGATGGTCGGGGAGACCGGCAAGGTCTGGGCGCTCGACATGACGCCCGACATGCTGACCCGGCTAAGGGAGACGCTGGAAGAGGGCGGAATCGACCATGTGGAGACCATCGAGGCGGATGCCGAGAACATCCCGCTGCCCGACAATTCGGTGGACGTGGTCACCTCGAACGGCGTGCTCAATCTCGTGCCGGACAAGCGCAAGGCGTTTGCCGAGATCTTCCGCGTGCTGAAGCCCGAAGGGCGCGTGCAGCTTGCCGACATCGTCATCAAGAGACCGGTGCCGCTCGGCGGGCGCAGTGACCCCAAGCTGTGGGCCGAATGCGTGGTCGGCGCGTCGGTCGACGAGGATTATCTGGAACTGTTCCGCGAAACCGGCTTCGCCGATGCGGAGGTGCTCGCCGAATTCGACTACTTCGCCGAAAGCCCGAGCGCCGATACGCGCCGCATCGCCTCGGGCCTCGGCGCCCGCTCGATCGACGTGGTCATGCGCCGGCCGGCGGAAGCGAAGAGGCGGGCCGTTGCTAGACGCCTGGCGAGCCGGCTGCACCCGCGGCGCCTGACGTCGGCGATTGGAGGGCGGGGGCTGTGGGGGGCGGTCGCGGCCGTGGCTTCGATCATCGCCTGCTACGGCACGCTCGCTTTCGTGGGGCTTCTGTCGCTGTTGGGCTTCGCCGTTGTGCTTCCCGAGGGCGCGTGGGCGGCGACCATCGTCGCTGCCGCCGCCCTGGCGGTCGTTGCCACCGCCTTCAACCTGCCGCGTCATGGGCAGCCCTGGCCGCTTATGGCGACAGGTCTCGGCGCTCTCCTCGTCGCCTATGTCATGTTCTGGGCCTACAATCCGCTGATCGAGGGGCTAGGATTCGCGGTCATTCTCATCGGCGTCGGGCTCGATCTCTACGAGATCTATCGGGCCGAATGCACGCCTTCAGCGCGCGACGAAGGACCGGTTGGACGACCAGGACCGGAACGAGGATGAAGGTTCCTTCAGGCCACGGTGGAGCATGGCGGCGAACGCCCTGAGCGTCGCCAGGAGGCGGCGCCCCTGCCGGTTCTTGGCTCAAGCCTGAACCTTCACCAAGGTATCGCTTTGGCTTTCGCCTAAATCCGCCGATGCATCAGGCGCGCAGGTTCAAGGCGTCGGCAGCAAAGGCGCCCAAATCGTCGGCCGTCCATTGCACGAGCGGCTCGCGTGGCTGCTCGAGGTCGAAATGCCGCCGGCCGGTGAGCGCGTTGGCGATCACCGCGCTGCGCCAGGCCATCAGGCTTAGCTGAGGTTCGGCGATGCCGTGGCTGAACCGCCCGGCGTTAAGGGCGAAGATCCGCCGGTCCGCCGGTCCGTCCCACAGGGCGGAAAAGTCCGCGCGGAGCCGGGGAAGGCCGCTTTCGTCGAGCGTCAGCCTGGTCTTCAGCGGCGAAAGGCATTGCGGGAGATCGAAGCCGTAGCCCGTTGCCAGCACAAGGGTGTCGGCATTGACCATCTCTATGCCGCCGTCGAACCCGTTGCGCATGACGAGGCGCGTCTCCTCGCCTTCCTGGGCCAGATCGAGCACCTCCCGGTGCGGCAGCAGGTTGACTTGCGGGCCATCTGCCGAAAGGTGCCTGATCTCATAGAGGCGGCGGTAGATGGCGCGCAGCGTGGAGTCGGAAATGCCGTCCCCGGCGAGCTTCTGCCGCGCCACCGCCGTGCGGCGGCGCGGTTCCGCCAGGGCGTGGAAGCGCTCCATATAGTCGGGGGTGAACAACTCGTTGGTGAAGGGGGTGTCGTCCAGCGGCTGGAAATTCGGCCGCCGGCTGATCCAGGTGATTTCCGCGTCCGCGGGGGCGACCGACAGCAGGTGAAGCACGATCTCGGCGCCGCTCTGTCCGCCGCCGACGACCGTGATGCAACGCCCCTGCGCGCTGCTCAGCCTGTGGGTGGCCTCGCAGGAATGAAAGACGCGACTGCCAAGAACGGGCTCCGCCCAGGCCGGTGTATATGGCACCAGGCCGACGCCGACCGACAGGTTGCGGGCAGACTGCTGGCTATTGTCGAAGGACAGGGTGAAGACGTGGCCATCGAAGCCTACTTCCCGCACCTCGCGACCGAAGCGCAATGTGGGCAGGTTCTCCGCGACCCAGGCGAGATAGCGGGCAAATTCGCGGCGCGGCACGGCCTCGAAATCGGCATTGAGAAATTCGTAGAAGCGCTTGTGCGCTACGAGATAGGCCACGAAAGACCACGGGCTGGTGGGATTCGTCGCCGTCACGAGATCTTTCAGGAAAGAGGTTTGCAGCTCGACGCCGGGCAGCATCATGCCGGGATGCCAGTCGAACCGCGATCTGCGGTCAAAGAAGCGGACTTCGGGTCCATCGATGGAATCGAGTTGCGCGGCAAGGCTGAGGTTGAAGGGGCCGATGCCGATTCCGGCGAGGTCAAGGGATGCTGTCATAGGGAGGCTCCTGACAGGAGGGAGCGGGCGGTCGCTCGGGAAGAATGCGCCGTTTCGGCGATGTGGAGAGGATTGTCGAGATCGGTACCAAGGTCCGGCAGCGGACGCTCACCGGCATCGCCGTATCCGATGGCGAAGCGGACGCGGTTGATGGCGATGCGCGGTACCTTGGGACGGAAAAGATCGAAGAGAGCAAAGCGCTCCGACAGTTCCGGGTGCTCGGCCTGATAGCGCCGGAGGCGCCCGGCGAGCGTTGCGTAGAAGACGGTTTCGTCCAGGCCGTCATGATCCGCGAGGGCTTCCGAGAGGAAGCGCAGCACGCTTGCGAATTGGCCCGTCTGCAGGTGCTGGAGAAGATGCGCCGGCGGGCGGCGCTTCAGTGTTTTCCGGACATGTTCGGGCAGCGTTTCGAGTTCGGGAAACGCCTGATCCACAAGATCGGCATCGCCTTGGAAATCCTTGATGGCGACGCCGACCGGAATTGCGCCGTCAAGGATCACCGTCACGTTCTGTCCGTGGGCGATGAAGCCGACGCCGTAGCGGCACATGAAATGGTAGAGCGGAACGGCGACGGCGCCGAAAAGCCGGTCGAGCCACTCCGCGTGGCCAAGGCCGGAGCGGGCGATCAGCGCGCTGACGATGGGGCGGCCGGATGCGTCCCGCTGGGGCAGGGCGCCCATCATCATAGGCCGACGACCGTCGGACAGGTGGGCGTCGGGACTCTCACGCCAGATCACGCCCAGCATTTCGCAGAACTGGTACGGGGCGTCCGGGACATGTTCGTAGTGGGGGTGCGGGTAGAAGGCGCCGGCGACCTCCTCAAGAACCCTCAGTGGCTGCAAGGCGGGATCGTGGCGGGCACAGCCGGCGAGCCAGCGGGAGAAGACGGGGCCGACGTCCATGTACTTGCCGGGCACGCCGCGCCACGCGGAGGTGTTGAGGATGGTGATCGGCAGCTTGACGTGAAGCGCGTCTGCCCGGCGGGTATTTGCCAGCGTGCGCAGCGATTGCTGTGGCACGAAGGGATCGCCGAAGGCGCCGAGCGGCACGAGCCTTCCCGCCGCCACTTCGCTGGCAAACTGCGCGGCAAGCATGCCCTGCCATTGCCAGGGGTGAACGGGCAGCAGGAGATGGGTCCTGAACGAGACGCCCGCCTCGGCACAGGCGGCCTTCAGGCGCTCGATTTCCGTTTCGTCGAGAGCTGCGGCCAAAAGCGACTCTTCACCGACATCGGGCGCCAGCGAGAGGCGGCACCGGTCGCGCGCGGCGGCCAACCAGAAAAGCCTGATCGTGCCGCCGAACTCGGGCGCGTAAGCGGCGAAATCTTGAAGGCCCCAGCCAAGACGGCCCTTGCTGGCCGGCGCCTTGGGGTGGCCGTCGAGAAGCCGCTGCAGTTCGGTATCGGGGAGGGCGGCGAGGTCGCCGGCGCTCAGATCTGTCCGTGCGGCGAGGATCCGCGCATCGGCCATAAGCGTGTTGTAGAGTTCCCTGGCGTAGGTGCAGAAGGTCGGCGGCGATATTCGGAGCGTTTCGCGAGCATCAGCCAGGAAGGCGACCGCATCGTCGACAGGCAGTTCGCGGCCCTCCGCAAGCCGCACGAGGCTTTCGGGGCGAACCGTCAACTGTCCCCATATGCGGCGCATGGCATCGAAGCGGTAGGTCACGCCGGAGGCCAGACGGAGTTCCCAGCGTGTTTCATGCCGGTCGAGAGGAGCGGGCTGAAATGCTTCCTCATAGGCAAGCTCGGAGACCATCTTCGCCACCGCGGCGCGATTGATCGCCCGCCAGCTCTCATGCTCCACCGCCCGGCCATCGGGAAGGGGCCCAAGCATCACAGCCTCACCTCGCGGAAGAAGCGGTCGCGGTCGCAGCAGACGAGGGCGGCGCGCTTGTGCGGAAAGTCGAACTCCTTGACCTTCACATAGGCCATCTCGGCCGTGTAGCTCAGCATCTTCTGATGCGATGCGCGCGGCTCTCCCACGATGCGGAGCGTGCGCGGATCGTCGAGGAAGAGGTAATGCGTGACCGCGGCAAACAGGGCGCGGGTCTTCGGCCGGCCGAGATGCCGTGAATTGCCGACGAGGCCGTGCCAGCCGCGGTCGAAATCCTCCGGCTCGTAATAGGGGCCGAGCCGGTCTTCCTTGGCCCAATAGAACTCGAAATAGCCGACCGGATCGCCGTCGAAACTGGCGATCACTCCGAAAAGATGCGGGTCGGCCTCCTGCTCGGCGAGATAGTTATCCAGTTCCGCCTCGCTTTTGGCGAGTTCCCAGAAATGGGCGACACGGCCCTGGTTCATCCAGCCGTGAAAGAGGGAAAGGTCCGTGCGGCGGTCGATCGGCCGGAGCGTGACGGTCAGCCCGATCTCGGGCACCCAGCGCCGATACATGACGCCCGAAGGCCGCGGCGGACGCAATGGCGGCAGGCGATCCTCCGGGCCGATCGAGGAGCGGAGACAGGGATAGGCCGTGTGGGATCTCTGCTCGCGCCAAAGCAGTGGGAGCTGCCGGAAGACAGCCCGCTCGACAATGGCGGCTTCCTGCCCCGTGCCTGGAGCCTGCGCACGCCTGGTTGCCAGGGCGGCGACCGGGGGAAGCGCTTTCGCCGCGGGCAGGAGGATGCGGTTCACGTCGGGAAGGCGGATGAAGATTGCGTCGATCAGGGCGGCGAGCAGATGCGCGCCGTCCGGCCGAGCGGGGTCGATCTTCACGTCGGAAAGCCCGGCGTCGTCCGGTCCGTCATGCCGAAGCTGTGCCGCGGCGAGCAATTCGCCGGCGTTTCCCGAAAGCATGAGCCGGTTGCCGCCGTCGAGCAGCACCGCCACGGGCGTGTCGATGGATGCGGGATAGTGCCAGGTCACGTCACGACTCCTGGCGGGGCGGGATTTTTCGGAACGGGCGAAATCACGGGTGGCAGGCTGCACGGTCACGGGATCACCTTTTGGCCAGGGGGTTTGGCAGTTGAACGTAGCCTGCCAGCGGGTCGGTCACGTCCGTGTTCTCGTTGATGTTGCCGAGGGAAATCATGAAGTTGCCCTTGGCGCCGATGGTGGGCGAGGAGAGCAGGTAGTCGAGGCAGGTCCGGTCCTCGATCGGCTCGGCGGCGAGCCTTTCCACAAAGGCGCGGAAGCGTGCAAAAAGCCGGTCCTCGTCGCCGAGGCCGGCTGCTGCCAGCGCGCCGACCACCGGGAAGGCGCCGTTGACGAAGAGATAGTAGCCGACGATGCGGGCGGCTTCTTGCGTGCCGAAGACATGATCCATGGCTGCCCCGGCTTCCGGCAGATGTTCTCTCAGCCTCGGCAGGAAACTGCGGACATAGCCGGTGCCCTGGCAATCGCGGAAATAGAGCCGGTCGGGCCATCCCTCCCGAAGGCCGAGGACGAGGTTCTGCTGATGGGCGCCGAAGAGGAGCCCGAAGTCGCCTTGGGCAATCAGGAAGGGCGCGATGGCGACCTGGAGAAAACGGCCAAGCCAGCGTTCGGCGACGCGCTCCGGTGCTTCACCTTCCGCCTTGGCGATGCGGCGGACGAGATCGGCCAGATGGCTGTAGCGGTCATCCTGATGCCGTTCGCAAAGGGCGGCCAGCACGGCGGCTTTCGGCTGATGCGCGCCCCGGAACGGGTTCTCCCGGAAAGAGACCATGGTTTCCTTGATGATCGATCCATCGGGCGCGCGCAGCGCAAGCCATGCCGGTTCGCCCATGACGTGAAAACCCGGGCAGCGCGCTTCAAGCGCCTGCCCGACAGGGCCCGCCAACAGCCGGTAGACGGAAAGCCCGCGCGCGCATTCGTGCTCTTCCACCAGGCGGCGGGAATTGGTGAGGCGCAGGCTGAGCGAGAATTTCAGCATCCAGTCCGCATCGGCGGAATAGACCGTCCTGAGCGAGGTTGTCGCCCGCCATTGCGGGTCGCCCAGACCGAGATCCCTTATGCGGTCTGCGCGCATCAACGCGTCGATCGACGGTTCCTGCATCAGCCTTGCGGCCTGCCAGGGATGCAGCGGCATCAGTTCCTTGCCCGCCTCCGCCTCGGCGCGCCCGACGAGCGCCGGATCGAGGGCGACAAGGCTGCGCGCCGCTTGCGCCGCGCTGACGGGCGCTGCGCTGTCGCCGGCGAGCAGGACGGGATCGACGGCCCACCAGCGCAGCGAAAAGGCGTTGCCGTATTCGGGACCGTAGCGGCGGGAATCCTCGTTCGTGAACTCGTCGCGGCTGCGCGGGGAAGGATGCACGGCATGGCCGAATCGCAGGGCCTTTTCCGCCTCGATGAAGCCGGGATCGCCGGCGGCGAAGGGACGCTCCACTCCAGCCGCTTGGCTCACCTCGGCAATCGCTCCGGCGCTGTCCAGGACGCGGGTGAGGAAGATCCGCTGAGCTTCCGGCAAAGCTCGGCCACCGATGTCAGGCTCGCGCATCAGGAGGATTGCGAGTTCGGGAAGCGTGACCGGCTTGGGCGTGCCGCCGTCCCAGCTTATGTGCATGGGATAGGCGAAGGCGTGCGAGCCGCTCATGGAATGGTGCATGACGGGCACGCTGATCTCGGCGTGCGAGGCCGGCAAAAGGAGGCAGAGCGTGTGGGTGCAGCCCTGCGGCGCCGTTCCGTCGCCGTTCTCCACGATGCGCCAGCCGCCCCATTCGCGGATGAGCGCATTGAGGAAGCGGCTGCAGGCGGGGTCGTATTTCACCATCTCGACCGACATCAGCATTGGTCCGCCTCCGTTGCTTGGGACAGGAAGAGGGAGGCGGTTGCCCTTGCAGACGGAATCCGGCAAAAGCCATGGGAAACGTTATATCGTTTACAGCTTATCAGCCTTGGAGCCCCGCGATGAAGGTGATGGGAAAACGAGCCAGCGCACGAGCGCTGGCTGGCCAGCTTGCCTTCGGCGTGTCCACCATCGGTTTCGGACAATCCGCCTTCATCGCGCTGGTGCCCCTTATCGCAGTGCAGACGGGCCTTGGAACAGGCGCGATCGGCACGGCGGCGGCCTTCGGCGCACTCGCCTTCGTGGCCGGCGCGCCCTTTTGCGGCGCGCTTGGCGCACGCTATGGTCATGGGCGCACTCTGCGCGTTCTCGGCCTTCTGGTGCTGGCGGGGCAGCTTGTCCTGACCGGGCTGATCTGGGCTGGAATGCTGGCGCCGCTGCTTGCCTTCACGATCCTCGTCGCCTCGCGGCTGGTCTATGGCCTCGGGGCCTCGGGCGTCATGCCGGTTGCGCAGGCCTGGGTCTGCCGGGAAGCGCCCCGGGGGGAACATCGGGGCCTGCTGGCGCTGCTCAGCGCCGGGCTTGGCGCCGGCCGCATCCTTGGTTCGGTCGCCGCCATGACGGCGGGCCTTGTGGCACAGCTTCCATTCGTGCTGCTCGTGCTGAGCCCGATCACGCTGCTGCTTGCGCCGAAGGACAAGAGGGAGCTTGCCGCCGTGAATGGAGGCGAGGGCAAGCGCCTGTTTCCCTTCGACCGCCGCATCCTGCCGTTTCTGGCCATCGGCTTTTGCCTGATGGCCGGCTTCGGACAGGTGCAGATGATGCTGGGGCCGATCCTGCAGACGAAGCTCGATCTCGCAGCTTCCTCCGCAACCACCGCGACCGGCCTCATCCTCACCCTCGTTGCCGCAGCCATGATCCTGATGCAGGTTTTTGCCGTTCCCCGCCTCGCGCTCGGACAGGGCGCCGGTGTAGCCATCGGCTCGAGCCTCCTGGCGCTCGGAGCGCTTATTGTCGCGGCAAGCAGCGGATTCATCCTTTGCGCGGCCGGGCTCGTCATCGGCGGCGTCGGCGTTGCCATCGCCACGCCCTCCTATCTCGCCTGGCTCCTCTCGCGCGTCCAGCCGGAAGAGCAGGGTGCCGCCGCCGGATGGCTGGCGAGCGCTCATGTGCTGGGGCAGGGCGCGGGGGCGCTCCTGGGCGGCTACGCCTTTGCCCTGTGGCCGCTGCTGCCGCTTCTTTTCTGCGCCGGCCTTGCCCTGGGGGTCGCGGCGGCCGTGTGGACCGTGAAGCCTGGCGTGAGCTGAAAAGCGGGCCGGAAGAGCCGATCCTGTCTTCATCGCTTGCGCCCTCCGGCCGGCGCGGCAGACAGACCCGGTATTGCCGCAGCATGCGTGCGCAGCATCAGCATCGTCGCCAGCACCGCCGCACCCGACAGACCAGCGGACAGTCCGAACAGCGCGCCATAACCCATAAGATCGGCGAGAGCGCCCGACGACATGGAGCCGGCGAGATAGACGAGAAGCTGGGCGCAGGCGAGGATGGTGAAGTCCGTCCCCGGCTGCTCGGAGGAGGTGACGCTCATGAACAGGCTGTAGAGCGCGACGATTTCCATGTAGCGGATAAGCGTCTGGAAGGCGGAAGCCCCGTAAAGTGGCCACACGCCGATGATTGCGCCCATCGCATGCAGGGCAAAGACGAGGAAGCACACGGTCCTCAGGCTGCCCAGCAGGCCGAGGACCGGCGCGACGCCCCAACGCCGCAAGAGGATCGCGGCAATGACCGAGCCGGCAAGACCGGCAGTGGCGGCCGAGGCGCCGGAAAGATAGCCGATGACATCGAGCGGAATGCCGGCATCGACCAGATAAGACCCTTCCATCGCCTTCACGAGCCCCTCGCTTGCCCGGTAGACAAGCGCGATCCAGAGGATCTGCCGCGCCTCCGGGCGGCGCAGGAAGGCCATGATGGAGGGGCGGGAAAGCCGTGCTCCCGCCTGCTCGGGCGCAGGGTCCGCCTCCCGCATCGCGAAGGCGGCGGCGAGCGGCAGCATGGAGATGAGCGCGATGGTGATGAGCATCACGTCCCATCCGGCGTAATGGTAGAGCACGAGGCCCATCGTGCCGCCGGCGATCACGCCGAAGGCAACCGCGCCGCCCTGTATGGCGTTTCCGATGGGCCGCTCCTCCGGCTCCAGATATTTGGAGGCGTAGCCGTCGGTGGCGATGTCCTGGGTGGACAGAAACAGCGAAGCGGCAAAGCCGATGCCGAAGATCGCCCAGACATTGTCTGGCTCCACCAGCATCAGCGACAGGATGGAGGCGATGATGCCGCATTGGGTGAGGATCACCCAGCCGGCGCGGTGCGCCCTGGCGAAGGGACGGATCCGGTCCACGACGGGCGCCCAGAGGAACTTCAGGACAAGCGGCAAAAGCAGGATGGAGAAGAAGCCGATGGCGGTGCGAGAGACGTCCTGCTCGCGCATGATCGGCGGTATGGCGGCGGCGAAGAGATAGGTCGGGATACCTTGCGCGAGATAGAGGCCCGCCAGCACGACGAACAGCCGGTAGCGCGGCTTGGCGGTCGCTCCGGGGCCTGGGATTGCGTCCGTGGCGGTCATGGTCCGGCCCTTTCTGGCAGGTATGCGGCAAGGAAGCGGTCGGCGTCGTCGGTCTTGCCGGTCACGAGGACCGGAAAGCTCCACAATCCGCCGAAGGTGCGCTGCATCTCCTCGCTCGGATTGTCGCGGACGATAGCGACCGCCCGGCACATTGCGTTCATCTTCTCGCGCGTCGCCTTGAACCAGAGGTTCTGCGCCTTGCGCTGTTCCTGGGCGAGGTCGAGCGGCATGCGGAAGGCCACCAGAAGCACGAAGGGATCGGATGGACCCGAAATTTCGTGAAGCGCTGCGATATACCGGTCGGGATCGTCCTTCCCGACCGGTTCATCGACGATCAGGGATAAGCGCGCTTTTTCCCTGCGCAGACGGACAGCCATTGCCGCATCCTCAGAAGGTGATCCTGTAAGATGCGAAGACCGACCGCCCCAACCCCGCGACGGGCGCGCCGCGCGTGGCGGTCGCTGTCGGATTGATGTAGTCGGTGTCGAAGAGGTTACGGACCGCCAGGCTCAGTTCGCCGCCGTTTTCGAAGGACTTCGAAACGGCCACGTTGACGAGTGTCACGCCGTCGAGTTCTTCGCCCTCGATGCGGTCGCGCCCGGAGATATGCTCCACCTCGCCGCGCGCTCTAAACCCATTGTCGAAGCGGGCGGTCACATGGGCGAGTCCCTTCCAGGTGGACGGAATGCGGTTGTTCGGCAGATAGTCGTCCACCGACCCGTCGCCATCCTCGTCGTACTTGCCCTCGATGTAGCCGAGCAGGCCGCCGACCGTGAACATGGTGTTGATGTCGTACTCGGCGGAAGCCTCCACGCCCCAGATGCGCTCTTCCTGCTGGGTGACGCGGTTGGCGGCCACGTCGTAGTTCACGCCGTCCTTGGAGGTCGACAGGTAGGCGCTGACGGTGCCGCGGAAGTCTCCCCAGTCGCCGCGCAGGCCTGCCTCATAGGTGTTCACCAACTGGGGCTCCGGCGCGATATTGGCGTAGCTGATCGTGAAATCGGGCAGGCCGGTACAGCCGAGCGCGCCGAGCAATGCGCCGTAGGCGTCACAGGCTTCCGCCGCGGTGTTCAGACCCGCCCGGCGGGTAAAGGCGCCGATGTCGGTCAGGCTGTAGCCCTGCGAGAAATTGCCGAATGCCTGCAACGCGTCGGTGAGGTCGAAGACGGCGCCGGCATTGAAGGTAAAGGCATTGTAGTCGAAGGAGCCGCCGAGCACGTCGATGGCCGGGAATGCCATGCGGTACTGGCCGACATAAGCCTCCGGCCGCTCGAAATCGGCGACGTCAAGGAAGAACTGGTCGAAGCGCACGCCGCCCTGAAGCCGGAACCGATCCGTAATGGGCACCTCGGCCTGCGCGAAGGCCGCAATGGAATGCTGCGTCATCGGCGAGATGACGTCCCAGCCGTTGGTGAGCTTCTGACGGGTGTCGTCATAGGCGTAGTCGGCGCCCCAGGTCAGCATGGCGCCGTCGCGTACGAAGTCGATGGGCGAGTTGACCGTCAGGTTCAGCCCTGTCCGGTCGGCCTCAAGCGCCGACTGGTTGTAATCGGCGGTCGGATTCCGCGGATCGCCCGAGTAGTAGACAACGGAGTTGACCGCGGAGAACTTGGTGAAGGGCGACTGCTTGAAGATCTTGTTGTAGTAGGCCTTCACTTCCAGATTGCCGAGGGCAAAGGCGCTGTCGGTATATTTGGCCGTGAAATATTTGGAATCTTCCTTCAACGGCTCGCCCTTATAGGCATCGGAAAAATTCGGCGAGACCGGGTTGGTCGTGTAATCGGTGAACCAGTCGGGCTCTTGTTCGGCATAGGTCCAGTCGACGGTCGCTTCGAAGCGCCGGGAACCGCTTTCATAGCCCATGACGCCGAAGAGGTCGGCCGAGCCGGTGCGGTCGCCGCCACCCTGGCCCAGCATAGCATCGGAGGGCATCTCGTTGCCGTTGCCGTCATAGGTGCGGCGTGTCAGCTCGCTCGAGGCGGCGAAGAAATAGTCGAAATCGCCCTTCCGGCCCTCCACCGTCACGCTCGTTTCGGGGGCTGCGGACTTGCCGACATTCTCGGTGAAGGCCGTCACGCCGGTGCGAACGGTCATGGTTGGCCTTTCGCTGGTGCCGCGCCTGGTGATGAAGTTGATGGTACCGCCGGTCGCACCCGCTCCGTAAAGGCTGGACGAACCGTTCACCACCTCGACACGCTCCACGGTCTCGAGGTCGATCAAGGACAGGATGCGGGAGACGTCGCGCAGGGGAGTATTGCGCGGCACGCCGTCGACCATGATCAGCACGCTGCGGCCGCGGAAGGTTTCCGATCCGCCGGAAATCGTCTGGTTGGACGGCGCGAAGCCGGGCACCAGGCGCTCCACGAGATCCGTCGCATTCGGCGAAATCTCCATCGCCCGCTCGATCTCGTCGCGTTCCAGCACAATGACGGACTGGGCGACCCCCGCGATGGACGTTTCCTCGCGGCCGGCCGTCACGACGAGCCGGTCGAGAAGGGTCGATGTCATTGTGGATGTTCCCTGGTCTTGCGCCCACGCGGCCGGCGTGACGAGACAAGTCGAAAGAAGGTATGGCCAGACACGCATACGCATTGAGCCCTCGCATCAACGATGTTTGCTGGCTGGGTAGCTGCCGTGGAGCGACCTGGCTTCTTGAGCTTCTCGCTAGAAAATATGATTGTCATTGTCAAGAAAAAGGACACGCTCGGCTTGCATTTCGAGGATGCCGGACAACTGACTTCCTGGCCCCCGCATTCACAGCCGCACATGCGGGCGTGCTGCCGCGGGGCACCGGCTTCCAGACGAAATCCGCGCCGGCCGCCTCATGATCGGAAGGTTCGGGAAGGTACACGGCCTCAAGGTGGAGATCGCTCGGAAGGCTCCAACGGTGCGGATCTAGCCGGATCGGTCGCCGTCGTTCTTGCCGATCGCGCCGCCTTCATTGTCCCAGCGCTCGATCGCTTTCCGCTTGAACGCTTTTGGCTGGCGCTCTGCATCGTAATCGATATCGAAGCCGGCAACCGACGCTTCGCTTGCGATGGCATCCGTGAGGGCACTGTCCGAGACATCCAGATCAGGGAAAACGCGCCGTACTGCCTCGATCGCCTCCGACATTTCGATCAGCTCGGTTTCATCTTCAGCGGCGGCTAGAAACCGCTTTATCGCCTCTTGGACTTCGGCGGGCACACCGTTGGAATCCCGGGCTTCGGCCATGAAATGCCTCCTGCAAGATGCGGTTTGGGCGCGTGTCCGGCCGCCAGGTCAGTTCGCCGACTTCACGCAATTCCAGACGGAAAACCGGCTTCCACTTTTCCTGGAACTGCTAATCACTGCCACTCTCCGGAACCACGAGGCTGGGAGGGCTTTCCTGCAATGCGTCCGTGGCACGCAGGTTCTCCCTTCCCAGAAGGAAGATGGCAGCGGCGAGGACAGCAAATGCTATTAGCGCCAGCAGGACCGCAGTTCGTTTGCGCATATCGGTTCCCCATCCGATGGTAACGCGGACTGGGAGGCAAGGTTGCATCGGGGCGGATGTAGGTGCCGCACAGATGCAGTAGACCGGGTAGATCACGGGCCATCATGCAGGCAGGGCCCGGCCTATGCCAACCGGCCGACGACGCCGAGCCTGCGACGAACGCCACCTACACCGGCGCAGGAAATGCGAGTGTTGGCTCAAGCATATTGCGCAAGGCCGTGGCCGAGGGACCAGTTTTCCTTTTTGACCTCGACAAGGCTCACGAATACGTCCTCCGGCCGTATGCCGGGAGTTTCGCCGAGCAATTCGGCGATCCGCCGGAACAACGCTTTCTTTTGTTCCAGGGTGCGGGTGTTGTTCGCGGTGATCTGGATCACCACGAGGTCGTCGCTGCGGGCGATGCCGAGATAAGACGCGCCGTAGCGGAAGTTCGCTCCCTCATGTTCCGTGATGGTCATGAACTGATCGTCTTCGGGCACGTCGAACGTATCGCGCAACGCACGGTACAGGCCATCGAAGATCGCCTGCCGATAGGCTTCCGATTTTCCGGCACGCAGTGAAATGTGACAGAGCGGCATTGCGGGTCCTTTCCATCTGATCCGCCTTCATATTAGACGCCGCCTGGCTATTTTGTGATACTATGATTAGTCATATCAAAGATAACGGTTGTAAATGATAATGCGCCCTCTTGATCTGGATGCCGTCCAGGCATTCGTTCGTATCGCCGAGCTTGGCAGCTTCACGCGTGCGGCCGAGGCCGCGCGGACGACGCAGTCGGCCGTGAGCTTGAAGCTGAAGCGGCTCGAAGAACGACTTGGCTGCCGGCTCCTTGAGCGGACGCCGCGGCATGTGGCGCTTTCGGCGCAGGGAGCAAGCTTCCTCGAACACGCCCGCGAGCTCCTGGAGGCACACGACCGCGCGTTCGCGGTTCTTGCCGGAGCCCGGCAACGCCTGACCATCGGCATCAGCGACCATGTCGCGGGGCCGGAGCTTCCGGAACTGATCGCGCGCATGAATGCGCAAGACCCGCAGCTGTTGATCGAGATCCGCATCGGATCCTCGGGCGACCTGCTTCAAAGCTTCGACCGGCGGGAACTCGAGGCGGTGGTCGTCCGCCAGCATGTCGGACGGAGCGACGGGGAAATCCTGACCGAAGAGAAATTCGGCTGGTACGCAGCGCCAAACTGGCAGCATCGCGCGGGCGAGCCCCTGCCGGTTGCCACGATGCCCGAGCCCTGCGGCGTGCGTGTCCTGGCCGGGCAGCTTCTCGATGAGGCAGGCGTGCCGTGGACGGAAGCTTTCGTCGGTGGCGGCGTCGCGGCGGTCTCTGCGGCCGTCATGGCCGGGCTCGGCGTTGCTGCACTGGCTCGGCGCATGCTGCCGTTTGGCGCGATCAATGTGGGGCCCACGCTCGGGCTTCCCGAACTGCCGCGCTTGCCAGTTCTCCTTCACTCAAGGGTCAGGGACGGCCGGCCGCGCGATGCGCTTGTGGCGCTTTCGGCTGCGTTCAGGAGCGCGGTGCGAGACTAGGACAACCCCGCACGGCAATGGGCAGGCTTAGCCAAAGCGCTCGCCTCGAGATCATTCGGAACTTCGGGCAGGGGCGGTGAATGGGCGACCGGCACGTCAGCCGCCTGCCGAGAAGAGCGCCGGCGCGTGCCGTTCCAGATAGATGCGGAACCAGACGGCGAACCGCTCCGGCGTGCTTTCGACCTCCATCAACAGAGCCTCTTTGCCGACCCATCGCGTGGCCGCCACCTCGGCCGGATTCGGCCGCACCGCCGCATCGAACCGGCCTGTGAAGAGCTGGCAGACCTCGTCTTCGATGAGGGTGGGGGAGACAGTTTCCCGATAGGCGACGGTGCCGAAGGGGAAGATGGGTGGAGACCGGATGCCCAATTCCTCGCCGAGCCTGCGGGCGGCCGCCGCCGCGGGCTCTTCTCCGGGGCGCGGATGGGTGCAGCAGGCGTTGGCCCAGCGTCCTGGCGAGTGATACTTTCCCGCCGCCCGCTGCTGGATCAGCATTTCGCCGGCGCCGTTCAGCAGGAAAACGGAAACCGCGCGGTGGCGCAGACCCCGGCGATGCGCCTCGAGCTTTCCGGCAATGCCGGTCGGCTGGCCTTCGGGGTCGACCAGGACGACGTTTTCAGCAGGTATCGGCATCGGACGATATGGGCCTCCGGTGATCGAGGGCGGTGCGAAACCTCTCACTCGATGATGAGATCGTCGCGCCTCTTTTGCGCCTCCGTTCCGATGATCGGCTCGCGCCCGCCACGCAGGATGGAGTTGCCGGCATAGAGCGTCCGCTGGTCGATCTCCGGCGGGGCCAGCCAGTCCTCCTCGCGCATCTGCCCGCTCTTGCCGTAAACCTCCAGGGCATTGGCATAGCAGACGCGACGTACCGTCTGCTCGGGCACGCCGCTTTCGAGTGCCAGCCGCGCCGTCTTCGGCACGCCGAGCGAATCCGATATGCCCCAGTCGCAGGCCGAATCGACGATGATGCGCTCGCCGCCGTACTGCTTGAGAAGCTCCACCATGCGGCGGTTGCCCATCTTGGTCGAGGGATAGATCGAGAAGCCCGCCCAGAAACCGCGCTGCAGCGTCTCGGCCACGGTCTCCTCGTTGTTATGGTCGATAACCACCATTGACGGGTCCAGCCCGATCTCCTCGATCACGTCCATCGAGCGGGTGGTGCCGCGCTTCTTGTCGCGGTGCGGCGTATGCACCATCACCGGAAGCTCCAACTCCTTCGCCAGCTCGAGCTGGGCGCGGAAATAGCGGTCCTCCAGCGCTGTCTGCTCGTCGTAGCCGATCTCGCCGATGGCCACGACGCCTTCCTTCAAGGCGAAGCGGGGCAGCCATTCCATCACGCCTTCGGCCAGTTCCTCGTTGTTGGCCTCCTTCGAGTTGAGGCCGACCGTGCAATAGTGGCGAATGCCGAACTGGCCGGCGCGAAAGCGCTCCCAGCCGACGATGGAGGAGAGGTAATCGACATAGGTGCCGACATAGGTGCGCGGCTGGCCGATCCAGAAGGCCGGCTCGATCACCGCCACAATGCCGGCGGCGGCCATCGCCTCATAATCGTCGGTGGTGCGGCTGATCATGTGGGCGTGGGGGTCGATATACATCACGCGGCCTCCAAGCTCTGCCAGTCGAGCCGGCCGGAGGCGATGTCCTCGGCTTCCGGCCGCTGCCGGAGCAGCTCGCGTGCGGCGGGATGGGGAGAAGCGGAAAGGGCAAGAGCCGCCGCCCGCGCGGCCGCTCCGCCCTCCTTGAGGGCACGTTCAAGGTCTGCCAATGCCGGATCGTCCACCGCGAAGGGGCCGACGCAGCGCCAGAGCTCGGGCGAGACCTTGCGGCCCGCCGACCAGCGCTCATGGGCGTATTCGCGCAGGATGCGCGCCAGCTCCGGGTTGGCCCGTTCGTCGAGGCCGACGATGGGCGCCAGGCGGCTGTCCACGAACAGCGCCTTGAGGATCATGTGGTTCCAGCGGTGCTCGTCGAAATGGTCGCGCGGGAACGGGTTGCGATGCGCGATCGCCTCGAAGACGGGCTTTAGGTTCGAGCGCAAACCCTCGCCGACCTCGAAATGGAGGGTCTCGGGCTCGGGATAGAGCGGGAGGCCGCGATAAAGCGCGATCAACTCGGCGGCATCGGCCGTGCGACGCAAGTCCTTGAAGGTTTCGGCAAAGGGCCGGGCCCCCTGAAAGACGAGAAGCGCCAGTACCCGTGCCGCTCCGTCGACGCTCCAGTCTTCCAACGACCAGCCGGGCCGCGCTGCATCCGCCGCCAGCCGCTCCTCGTGCGAAGCGTTCAGGTCCGCCTTGCCGAGACGGCGCGGCGCAAGGCCGAGGAAGACGTGGAGCTCCCGCTCCGGAGCGCCGGCTCGAAGCGCGGCAAGAGTCTTCTCCACCCATCCAATATGATCGCCGGAGCGGGAAAGAACGATGTCATGCAGGACCTGCTGTGCCGGCTGCATTTTCTCCTCCCGCTTGATTCGACATGATCCTCGCTAACGCAGAGAAGCGGCTTCGGTTGCAACTTCCTGCCGCCGGCGTGCGTTGCGGTTCAATGCGCAAGACCCTCGTCATCCTCGCGGTCGGCCTGACGCCGCAGCTCGTCGGCCGCGACACGCCGAACCTGAAGCGGCTTTCCGAGCGGGGTGCCATGCGCCCGCTCGAAACGGTGGTGCCGGCCGTCACCTGCTCGGCGCAATCCACGCTGACCACCGGCCTGCCGCCTTCCGGGCACGGCGCCGTCGCCAATGGCTGGTATTTTCGCGATCTGCGGGAAGTGATGCTGTGGCGCCAGCCCAACAATCTGGTCGAGGGCGAGAAGATCTGGGAGGCGGCGCGCAGGCGCGATGCCGATTTCACCTGCGCCAAGATGTTCTGGTGGTACAATATGTATTCGAGCGCCGACTGGTCGGCCACGCCGCGGCCGATGTACCCGGCCGACGGCCGCAAGATCCCGGACCATTACGCCTACCCGCCCGAACTGCACGACGAACTGGACGAAAAACTGGGCCAGTTTCCTCTGTTCCGGTTCTGGGGGCCGCTGGCCGACATCACCTCTTCGCAGTGGATCGCGCGTGCCACGCTCCATGTCATGCAGACGCGCGACCCAACGCTGACGCTCACCTATCTTCCGCATCTCGACTACAATCTCCAGCGGCTCGGGCCCGATCCCCAAAGCGCGCGCCTGCGCCAGGACCTGAGGGAAATCGATGCGCTTTGCGGCGAGCTGATCGAGGAAGCGGACAGGGCAGGGCGGCGCGTGATCGTCGTCTCAGAGTATGGCATCACGCCGGCGCGAGACGCCGTACACCTCAACCGAGCGCTGCGCGAGGCGGGGCTGATCGCCGTGCGCCCGGAGGAGCATGGCCGCGAGATCCTGGACTGCGGGGCGAGCGCGGCCTTTGCGGTGGCGGACCACCAGATCGCCCATGTGTATGTGGCGGACCGCGCGCGCATCCCGGAGGTGAAGGCGCTGATAGAAGATGTGGAAGGCGTTGAAGCAGTATGGGACGAGGACGGGAAGGCGGCGAACGGTCTCGACCATCCCCGCTCCGGCGAGCTTGTTGCGATTGCCGAGCCCGACCGCTGGTTCAGCTATTATTATTGGCTTGATGAGGAGAAGGCGCCGGATTTCGCGCGCACCGTCGATATCCATCGAAAGCCCGGCTACGACCCCGTCGAGCTGTTCATCGATCCCGAGATCCGTTTTCCGAAGCTGACCGCCGCGGCCAAGCTTGCCAAGCGCAAGGCAGGTTTCCGCCAGCTTCTGGACATCATCTCGCCTTCCGCGACGCATCTGGTGAAGGGCACCCATGGGCGGCTGACAGAGAACCCGGCGGAGGGCCCGCTGGTTATCAGCTCAGAACCGGAATTGATGCCTGAGGGGCCGGTGAAGGCGGTCGATTTCAAGAAGCTGGTGCTCGCCCATCTGTTCGACCGTCTCACGTTCCCGGAGCGAGGCGCTGCAGCGCAAGTGTCAGAGCGAAGCCCATAGCGGCAATGAAAGCGAGGATCGGCAATCCCGCCGCAGCGATGAGCGCCGCATCGTAAAGCGATATGCCCGCGATCAGCGTCACCACGGCGCGCGGGACGTCCCCCGGACCACGCCGGACCAGCCTCCATATGGCCGCGACCACCGTAAGAAGAAGCGCGCCGCAGAGGGCAAGCGCCAAGGGGTCGCCGCCGGCAAGGGCGGCCGCAAAGACGAGCGGGATGGCGAGTGCCGCCAACGGCCAGATGCCGCCCAGATCATTGGAGGCTTCCCGCCGCGCGGCATAGGTGAGACCGACGACATAGGCGAAGAGGCCGGCGCCCGCTGCAAGCACGACGGCCGGGAGATGGCCGACCGCCAGCGCCGCCAGAACATAGCTTAGGAGCCGCGTCGTCCCCATGATCAGGGGGCTGAGCGGCGTCTTTTTGTGCAGCCAGTCATAAAGCGTTACCGCGAGCGCCACGCCGGCAGCGGCAAGTCCGGCGCTTGGACCCAGGAGAAACCCGACGGCGACGCCCCCCGCCAGCAGAGCCCAGCCGACGGCGAAGACGGTGCCGCGCCCAATCTCTTCCGCCGGAATCGGCCGTTCCTTCCGCTCCGCACGGTCGATCTCAGCATCGAAGGCGTCGTTGAGCCACATGCCGCCGAGGTAGAAGAGGGTGAGCGCGAATGCAGCGGCAAGGATGGGCCAGGATGCGGTCGGCAGGCCAGCGGCCAGCACCGCGCCGGCAAGCGCATTGCTCCACACCGTCGGCAGGTTCGAAACGCGCCCGAGCCGCAGGATCGTCTTGAAGCTCACCCGCCGAGCTGCTCGTTCACCCAGCGGAGCTCGCGCAGGATCGCCTCGTCCACGCTCTGCCGGCGCAGTTCCTCCGGCAACACGTCCCATGTGTAGGTCTCCACCTCCAGATGGTTGGAAATCGGCTCGGCGCGGTGGAGGGCGAGGATCTGGGCCAGAAAATCGCGCGTGCTCTCGAAGGCGCCGAGATCCTTGAGGAATATGGGCACATGGAAGTGCACCCGCCATTCCTCTCCGTCGGCCTCCGCGCCCCGGGACAATGCCGGCCGCAGATCCGTGTAGCGGGAAAGGGCGCCGTTGCGGCGGGCGACGACCTGGTGCAGGTAGGTCGGCTCGTCGAACTTGCCGAGAGCCTGCCGCGTCTCGGGGCTCACCTCCGGCACGCGCAGGGCGGCGCTGAGCTGGAGCTTGTGCACCGGCACGCCGGCATCGCGCAGGAGCGCAAGGCTTTCGGCCGGATCCTCGAACTCCACGGCCGCATGGCAGACGTCGTAGCAAAGGCCGAGATGGCGCGGCAGCACATCCCGCGCCTCGTCGGGCGAAAGCCCCGTAAGCTTGGCAAAGCGCAGCCGCGCCGAGGGGCTGTAGAGCCTTTCCCTAAAGAAGGCGCAGGTCTCCGCGATCGTCTCGAGCAGGCAGGCGGGCTCGGGTTCTATGGCGAGCGCGACGCGCACCCCCGACTTCTGCTCGAGCCCGAATAGATAGGCGGCCGCCTGGAGATAGTGATCGGCAATGCCGTCCTGCGCCCCGTCGGCGAGCGCCCGGAAGCAGCCCGGCACGGTGCTGAGGCTCACGGTCTCGCCGGGCGGCGCGATATCGGCCATCAGTTCCGCGAGATCGACCGTGTAGCGCAGCCGCTCGATCTCCCGCCAGTCGGGGCGGTAGACCTCCTCCTTGACGCGCGTTCCGTGGAATTGGCCGTAGGGGAAGCCGTTCACCGTCACCGCCCTCAGCTGTTCCGCCCGGAGGAGTTCGGCCAGTTCCGCGCGCGCCTCCGGCTTCTTCAGGTCATCGAGCGCGCGGGCGGAGATGCGCAGACCCACCGGGAACGGACCATCCGGCGCGAAGCCGTCCCGCACCCTGAGCACCGGACCCGTCAGCGCCGCGCGCATCTCCTCCCACGTCTCGGCAGGATGGATGTTGAGACAGTAAGTCAGGGCCTCTCCCGCGCGCGCCGCGCTCATCGCATCGCCTCCCGTCTTTTCAGCCATTCGAGCGCGCGGCAGACGAGATCTGGATTCATCCTATGGACGTCCACGCCGATCCCGACCGCGCTCAGGAGCGTGACGGTAAGCTCGCCGCCCAGATGCTGGCGGAACTCGTCCAGCCCGGCAAGCACGGCCGGCCGGCGGCCTTCGCCGCTCCCGGCAAGGGCCGGATGGTAGAGCCGGAAGCCGAGGCTCTGCAGAAGCGTTGCGATGCGCTCCTCCTCGCCATCCGGCAAAAGGCCGGCAAGCACCGAATACCGCGCATCGAGCGCAATGCCGATGGCGACGGCCTCGCCATGGTTCACGGCGTGGCCGCTCAGCGACTCCAGCTTATGGGCGGACCAGTGGCCGAAGTCGAGCGGGCGCGCCGAGCCGCGCTCGAAAGGATCTCCGCCCCCGGCGATCTGCTTCATGTGCAGCTTCGCACAACGGCGGATCATGTGTTCTTCGGCGGACCGGTCGAAGGCGGTCAGCCGGGCCGCGTTCGCTTCGATCCATTCGAAGAAGGCGCGGTCGCGGATGAGCGCCACCTTCACCCCCTCGGCGATGCCGGCGATGCGCTCGCGCCGGGGCAGATGCTCCAGGAACTCGAAATCGTTCACCACCGCCCAGGGCGGCGCGAAGGTGCCTATGAAGTTCTTGACCCCCTTGAAGTTCACCGCATTCTTGACGCCCACGCCGGAATCGTTCTGCGACAGGACGGTGGTCGGCACCCGGACGTGGCGGACGCCGCGATGCGCGGTCGCCGCGCCGAGGCCCACGGCATCGAGCACCGCTCCGCCGCCCACCGCGACGACGCAGGAATGCCGGTCGATGCCATGCTCAAGGACCGCTTCTTCGACGGCGGTGAGGTGGGCGGCTTCGGCCTTCGCGCTCTCGCCACCGGGGATCGGCATGACCTTGGCGGCAAGCTCAATGCGGTCGGCGTAGGCCCGGCACCACAGTTCTATCTGCTCCTTCAGCCGGGGAAGCGCCTCCAGCAGGCCGCCGTCGACGAAGAACAGGCAACGGTGCGGCTTATCCGGCTCGGTCCGCGCGATCAGTTCGGCAAGGACGGGATTGGACGTTCCGAAGACCCCGCGCGAAAAGGCGACCGGGTATTCGAAGGGGACGGAAAAGCGCTGCCAATGGACCTCTTCCACAGAGCCAGCGTTTCTGACCATGGACGCATTGACGCTCAAGAGCTTTCCTCCGTTGTTGCCGGGGCGGGGCTCCGCCTCAGCCGCCGCCGTCCTGTTCCTGCAGGAAGTCGATGAGCTGCTCGCGCTGCTGCTCGTCTTTGAGGCCGCGATAGACCATCCGGTTGCCGGGAATGAACTCGTTGGGCGCTTCGATCCACGGATCGAGCGTCTCGGCGTCCCAAATCACATCCGATTCCTTCAGCGCCTCCGAATAGTTGCCAAAGCTGTCGAGACCACCGGCCTTGCGCCCGATAATGTCGTGCAGCGTCGGCCCCAGGAGATTGCGGCCAGGCTCCAGCGAGTGGCAGGCAGCGCACTGCCGCTGGTAGATCTCTTCCGCGGAAGGCTGCGCGTGGGCCGCTGCGACGAAGGCAAGGCCGGTGGCGGCCGTCAAAAGGCCCAGGCGGCAGGCGGCCACCGCGGCCCGCCTGCCTCTAGCCGAAAGTTCGGCACCGATATACAAGGCCACCTCCCTCAGCCCTGAGGCTCGGCGATGACGCCGCAGGCGATCCGGGAGCCGGCGCTGTCGGCATCCATGTAGTTGTCCTCGCTTTCATGGATCATGATCGCCGACCCGGATTCGTCCCGGAGCGTGTACGGCGTTCCGTTCCCGGCGGCTTCCGCCGGCTGGGACAAAGTCAGAAGCGGGCTGAAGAACTCCGCCGTCGCCGTGCCGTCATCCGCCACGTGCAGGTTCGGCAGGTCGCCCACGTGATATCCGTCGGGGTTGTCGAAGCCGTGCGCATGGCCTTCCGGGGTGTAGTGCCCGCCGGCCGACTGGAAGTCGGGTGTCTCGCAAACGCCGTCCTCATGGATATGGAAGCCGTGCGGGCCGGGCGGCAGGTCGGAAAGATCGGCCGTGATTACGACGCCGTGCTCTACCTGCTCAAAGGTCACGGAGCCGACCGACTGCCCCTCGCTGTTGACCACGTCCGCCGTCAAGGTCTCGCCCTGCTGTGCGGCGGCCAGGCCGGGGCAGGCGAGACATGCGGCAAGCGCCGCGATCGATGTGACTGCTCGTTTCATTAAATTGCTCCTTTTTTCGTGTTGGAAACCGGCAGCGGCCATCCGCAAGACGGAGGCCGCTGCATTCAGCGGCTATTGCTGGGTTGTCCCCGTGGCATCGGAGTCCTGGCCGGAGGCCGCAACGACCTGCCACAGCGTGCCGGCCGGGTTCTCCTGCGGCAGCGGCCCGCCGTAGTTGCAGTTGCATGACGTCACGTAGACGTCGCCGTTCTCGTCCGTTCCGCCGCCGGTAAGCTGCACGCCGGAGGCAACGAGTTCCTGGAAGACCCACTGGTCGTCCTCGCCGCGCGCCAGACCCCAGATCGTGCCGGCGCAGTAGTCGCCGGCGAGATAGACGCCGTCGAGGCCCTCGATCTCCCCGCCGCGATAGACGCCGAGCCCGATCACGGAGCATCCATGCTCATGGTCGTATTCGGCGACCGGCAGGACGCCCACTTGCGGGCAGTTCTCCTCCTCGATGGGGAAGCAGTGCGTGCCCATCAGGAAATCCCAGCCATAGTTCTCGCCACCCTCGCTGTCGGCGGGCTGGAAGTTGATCTCCTCCCAGTGGTTTTGTCCCACCTCGGCGATAAAGAGATCACCGGTTTCAGAATCGAAGTGGAACTTCCACGGGTTGCGCAGGCCATATGCCCAGATCTCCGGTCGCGCTTCGGTGTGGATTTGCGCGAACTCTTCTTCGGTGATCCCAAAAAGCTCGACGATGCCCGCCTGCCGGGCAAAGGGGTTATCCGGCGGGATCGCATAGGCCTGGTAGCTGTCGTCCGGCACGTTCACGTCGATGCGCAGGAGCTTGCCCAAAAGCGTACCGAGATCCTGCCCCGCCTCCAGCGGGTCGCCTTCCCAGCCGCCGTCGCCGCTGCCGATATAGAGATAGCCGTCGGGGCCGAAGGCGAGTTCGCCGCCATTGTGGTTGGCCCAGGGCTGATCGATCTGCATGATCAGCTTGGCGCTGTCGGGATCGATCTGTCCGGGATTGTCCTGCGAGACCGTATAGCGGACGATGAGGGAATCACCGTTGCGCAAGGTTTCGGCGAAATGCGCGTAGACATGGCCGTTGTTCTCGAAGTCCGGGTGGAACTCGATGTCGTACAGCCCCTGTTCGAGGAAATAGGGAAGGACGATATCGCTGATGTCGAGGAAGGGCTGCTCGGCCACGCTGCCGTCTTCGACGATGCGCACCACGCCGTGGCGTTCCACCACGAAGAGCCGGCCGCTGCCATCCCTGGCGCTCACGACATTGACGGGGTCGACGAGACCGCCGGTCACCTCCCTGAGCTCGAGGGAGGGGTTGCCCGGAAGCGTTCCGCTTTCACCGGGTCGGGCCACATTGATGTCCTGCTGCCTGGCGGGTCCCTGCCGTTGGTCTGAAGCCTGGCCCGCATCTTGATCCTGCGCCTGGGCGGCAGCCAGGACAATTGCCGACCAAAGGGCGGTAGTTAGCAATCGTTGCATGATTTCCTCCCGATCTGTTGGCTGCGGGCAGTGAATGTTTCAGTCTGCCGAGCATAGGGCGGAGCACTGGTGTCGAACCCTGATGCTGCCGCCCTAACAGGCTCCCATGCCCATTGTTCCGTGGCGGTGTGCCTCTGGTGAGGCGCCTGGATCTCAGCCTTCCCCAGCGGCCGCGCGCTCATGCGTCGCGCGCCCATGCATGATGTGTAAGGTCCCCAGGTCGAGACCATCGACGGGCTTGGGAAGGAGGAGAAGCGGAGGAGGAGAAGCGGATGCCGGAAGGGTTGGGGCCGCCTGCCGGATCGGAACATTGGCCGGATATCGCGATTGGGCGGCGAGAGGCCAGCAAACGCGGCCAGCGAGGAGGTTTTGATTAGCGCAGCCGCGCCGGGAGCGAGCGCTCGGTAATCTGTGCAAGGGTCAGCATGACGGGAGAAGTATCCATGGCAACCGGGGCAAACACAGGTTCGGCTTCCGCAACAGGCGCCAATGCACGCGATGTCGTCGAGGTTCGCGTCGAGCCGGCGGGCCTTGCCGGCCTGCTCGGCGTGCCCGACGGGGCAACCGGCATCGTGATCTTCGCCCACGGCAGCGGAATCGGGCGGCTCAGTCCGCGCAACAATCATGTTGCGGCGCAGCTCCGGAAGGCGGGGCTGGGCACGTTCCTGCTGGACCTGCTCACGCCGTCCGAAGAGCGCGACAGACGCAATGTGTTCGACATCGATCTGCTTGCCTCGCGCCTTGATCTGGCGACGAAGTGGTTGCAGGACCGCCGGGAGACGGCCAAGCTCGTCCCCGGCTATTTTGGCGCAAGCACCGGTGCCGGAGCAGCGCTCACGGCGGCGGCGCGACCGGACTCGCCCGTCGCGGCCGTGGTTTCCCGCGGGGGACGACCGGATCTTGCGATCGACGTTCTTCCGCAGGTCCGGGCGCCGACGCTTCTGTTGGTAGGGAGCCTGGACGGCCCGGTCATCGAGATGAACGAGCGCGCTCATCGGGCGTTGCAGACGGAAAAGCGCATCGTCATCGTGGAAGGCGCCGGGCATCTTTTCGAGGAGCCCGGCACGCTCGATGAAGTGGTCCGACACGCGACCGAGTGGTTCCTCGCTCATCTCGGTCGCCCGAAAACAGGGAGCTGAGGGATGTTCGAAGCCCGGGACGTCTTTGCCGACAGACAAGACGCCGGCCGCCGCCTTGCGACTGCGGTTGCGAAATATGCGGACGCCAATCCGCTCGTGCTAGCGCTGCCGCGCGGCGGCGTGCCCGTCGGATTCGAGGTGGCCAGCGCGTTGGGGGCGACGCTGGATATACTGATCGTGCGCAAGATCGGCGCGCCGGGTCATGCCGAATACGGCATAGGGGCGGTTGTGGACGGGGCCAATCCCCAGGTGGTCCTTAACGAGGAAGCAATGCGCATTGTCCGGCCTTCGTCCGACTATCTGGAAGCCGAAAAGAACCGGCAGCTGGCGGAAATCGAGCGGAGGCGGGAGACCTATATGGAAGGCCGGCCGCCGGTTCCGGTCGAAGACCGGACGGTTATCCTGGTGGACGACGGTATCGCGACCGGCGGCACCGTCAAGGCAGCGCTGCGTTCTCTCCGCAGGGCCGGCGCCAGGCGGATCATCCTCGCGGTTCCCGTTGCTCCGCCAGACACGATCGAGGCCCTGGCGCAAGAGGCGGACGAGATCGTCTGTCTCAGCACGCCTGAGGCGTTTCGCGCGGTGGGCCTCCACTATGAGAATTTTGAGCAGACATCCGACGAGGAGGTCGTTTCCCTGCTGCACCGGGCCCGCAGCATTCCGGTGCGGCCGCAATAGCCGCCAAGCAGATCCGCGGGGAAACGGATTGGCGGCGGCCGGTGGCATGCGCGGACAAAATGACGGCGTCCAGAGCGTGCGACGGAATCAATCGCAGGCCCGAAGGAGATGAAGAAGCGACTTGTAACCGTCTTTGGCGGGACCGGCTTTCTGGGCCGCCGCGTCACGCGGCACCTGCTCGCGCATGGCTTTGATGTCCGCGTTGCGTCGCGGCATCCGGCGCGCGCCGATACCCTGTTCGCACCGGCCGAGGTCGAAGCCGTCAAGGCCGACATACACGACGAGGCTTCCGTCGCCGCCGCTCTTGAGCATGCTCACGGCGCGGTCAATGCCGTCAGCCTGTATGTGGAGCGCGGCGGCGCAACGTTCCGCTCAGTTCACGTCGAGGGCGCGGCGCGCGTGGCGCGCAATGCCCGCAAAGGCGGCATCGAGCGACTGATCCACGTCTCCGGCATCGGCTCGGATCCGGCATCGTCGTCGGATTACATCCGGGCGCGCGGCGAAGGGGAAATTGCCGTGAGAGAAGAGTTTGCCGATGCGATTATCGTTCGGCCGGCCGTCATGATCGCCCCGGACGACGCCTTTCTGACCGCCATCAGCAATCTCGTCCGGCGTCTGCCGGTCTATCCGCTGTTCGGCCGCGGCAAAACCCGGCTGCAGCCGGTTCATGTGGAGGACGTCGCCGAGGGCATAGGGCGCCTGCTGCAAGCCGCGCCTATCGATGCCGGGCGGTATGAGTTTTCGGGACCGCGGACATATACATACCGGGAACTGGTGCAATCCGTGGCCACGGAGCTAGGCTCGACGGTGCGCCTCGTGCCGGTGCCGTTTGCGTTGTGGCGGGTCGCTTCGATCGCGGGCGAATGGCTGCCCGGAACGCCGCTGACCCGCAACCAGATCGCCCTCATGCAGCGCGACAACGTGGCCGCGCCCGACGCTCCCGGTCTTCCCGAACTCGCAGTCGAAAGAACTCCTGTCGAAGACGTCGTTCGGGAGATGGACGGGGCTCGGGGAGCATGAGCGCGTCCCCGGCGAATATAGAAGAAGGAGCCACTGGCGCTGTTGGGGTCAATTCTACGTCGCACACCGTGCGAGATGCGGAACTACTGAATCTTGCACCGAATTCTGCGCGGGCTTATGAGTAGGCGAACAGAATAACGGCCAGTGGATACGTTGATGGCTCGACATGACTTTGACCCCGCAACCGTCATGCCGGACGAGCGCCAGGCGGCGAAAGAACGACTTTTCGATCCCTCGCTTCCTGGACCATGGCGCGGTCACATTGCCGGAGAATTGCTGGGCGCATCAAACACGATCTTGGCATACGGCAATGACACGCCTGGCGAAGGGCCAAGGTTGCATGTTCACCCCTATGATGAGATTTTCATCATCGTACAGGGGCACGCGCGCTTCTTCGTGGGAGACAAGGTGATAGATGCGGAAGCTGGCGACGTTGTGCTCGGTCCGAAAGGCGTACCGCATCGATTTGAGAACCTCGGTCCCGGTCGGCTCCAGACAATCGACGTCCATCTGTCTCCCCGTTGGCTCCAGGCCGATATTCAAGACGGTGGAAATGAGATCATGGCGTCATCCTGATCGCAGTGGGTCAAGTCGACTGACGTTGCCGGTGTTGGTCCGAACTCGTTGGCCACGACGGGAGCGTCAAGATAGGCGAGACCGTTCGGCAGATCGAACTTCGCCTTCGTGACGTGGAATATGTCCTGAGGTTCCAGGTGAACCGGAACCGATCGGCGCAATCCGCATTTCGACCTCATGGCCCGGAGCAATCCCACGCATTACGAGTCCGATAGCGAGAAGACGCGCTCTGCGGAGCAGCCGCCCGACCGGCCGGCAAAGAACGCCTACAAGCGTCTGCTCGACGGCAGCAAGACGCCGCAGGGCCGCTTCAACATCTGGTTCTGGCTCGTCGCGATCGCGATCTTCCTGCTCGTTCAGGCGGTCGTCACGGGCCTGAGAACCGAGCAGCTCTCCTACACCGAGTTCCTCCGGCTGGCGGAGGCCGGCCGGATCGAGGACGTCCGGATTTCCGAGAACTACATTCAAGGCACGCTGCTCCCGGAAGACGGCGCCGCCGAGGGTGAGACTGCCACCCGCCCCTTCGTGACGACGCGGGTCGATCCCGAGCTGGTCGAGGAACTCTCCGCGCTCGGCATCGAGGTCGAGGGTGCGATCGAGAGCAACATCATCCCGACGCTCCTTTCCTGGGTGATCCCGGTCGCCCTCTTCGTCGGGCTCTGGTTCTATCTGTCGCGGCGGCTGGCGCAGTCCGGCGGCCTTGGCGGCGGGCTTATGCAGATCGGCAAGTCCAAGGCCAAGATCTATGTCGAGACCGACACCGGCATCACCTTCGAGGATGTCGCCGGGGTCGACGAGGCCAAGGCTGAACTGGTCGAGGTGGTCGACTTCCTGAAGGATCCGGACCGCTACGGCCGGCTCGGCGGGCGCATGCCGAAGGGCGTTCTCCTCGTCGGTCCGCCGGGCACGGGCAAGACCATGCTCGCCAAGGCGGTGGCGGGCGAGGCCGGCGTGCCGTTCCTGTCCATCTCCGGCTCCGAGTTCGTCGAGATGTTCGTCGGCGTCGGTGCCGCGCGCGTGCGCGATCTTTTCCAGCAAGCCCGCGAGAAGGCGCCTGCCATCATCTTCATCGACGAGCTCGACGCGCTCGGGCGCGCCCGCGCGCCGGGCGGCACCTATGGCGGCCACGACGAAAAGGAGCAGACGCTGAACCAACTCCTTGTCGAGCTCGACGGTTTCGATACCAAGGAGGCGGGCCTGGTCCTCCTCGGCGCGACCAACCGGCCGGAGGTGCTCGATCCCGCGCTGCTGCGCGCCGGCCGCTTCGACCGTCAGGTGCTGGTGGACCGGCCCGACAAGGCGGGGCGGATCGCCATCCTGAAGGTGCATATGCGCAAGGTGACGCTGGCCGAGGACGTCGAGGCGGAGAAGGTCGCAGCGCTGACGCCGGGCTTCACGGGCGCCGATCTTGCCAACCTCGTGAACGAGGCGGCGCTGCTCGCCACCCGCCGGGGCGCCGATGCCGTCGAAATGGAGGATTTCTCGAACGCCGTCGAGCGCATCATTGCGGGGCTGGAAAAGCGCAACCGCCTGATCAACCCGCGCGAACGCCGGATCGTCGCCTATCACGAGATGGGGCATGCGCTCGCCGCGCTGGTGATCCCGGGCGTCGACCCGGTGCACAAGGTCTCGATCATCCCGCGCGGCGTGGGCGCGCTCGGCTACACCATTCAGCGCCCGACCGAGGACCGCTTCCTGATGACGGCGGAGGAGCTGACCAACAAGATGATCGTGCTGCTCGGCGGCCGGGCGGCCGAGCACATCGTCTTCGGACACTTGTCGACGGGGGCGGCGGACGACCTGCAGAAAGTCACCGACATCGCGCGCTCGATGATCACCCGCTACGGCATGAGCAACCGCCTCGGCCACGTCGCCTACGAGCGCGACCGCCGCGGCTTCCTGGGCCCCGAGCAGACGACCTCGCGCGAGCATGGCGAGGCGACCCACGATGCCATCGACGAGGAGGTCCGCAGCCTGGTCGCCCAGGCATTCGAGCGGAGCGTCGCCCTCATCGAGGAACGCCGCGAATTCCTCGACCGGACCGCCGAAGCGCTTTTGGAACGCGAGACGCTCGACGAGCAAGAAATCGCCAAGCTTACCGAAGGGATGGACCGGCAGACGCGGCATGCGGCGGAGTAGGGCGCCGGTGGAGCGCCAGCCCCCTTGGGCAAGGACGCGGCACAAGAGCCGGCTTCTGCAGCTCAGCCATGTTGTTCCGACCCGGCGAAAAGCTTTCGTGGTTTCGTCGGCAGGGGGTTCCTCAGGTCCTATCGCGTCACCGCGTCTATGAAGGGACGGCTGACGGAGACGAGTGCCTCAGGCGACGTGAAGACCAGGGTGTGCGCCACATCCGGTATGATCTCGAGCCGGCCGTTGGGCAGCGCCGCCGCGACCCGCTCGGCCCAGTATTGGCGGCAGATGGGATCCTTGGCTCCGCGCACGACGAGCGTCGGCGCCTGGATGGCGGCCAGTTTTTCTTCCGGCTCGTCGCGCAGGGAAAACTCGAAAGTGGCCAAGGCGCGTGTAATGCCGCATTTGGCGTAGTCGATACCGGCCACCTTGCCCATCTTCGGCGGATTGTACTGGGAATTCTGCTGCCAGCGGATGAACTGCATCAGCCAGCTCCTTTCGTCGGGCGGGGTCGTCGGCCCCTGAAGCACTGCGCAGGCGACCAAATGCGGGTAGCGCGCTGCGAAGTCGACGATGATCTGGCAGCCGAAGGAGTTTCCCAGAAGCGCCGCCCGCGGGCAACCGACCGTCTCCATCCATCCTGCCAGTGCATCCGCAAGCAACGGCACGTCGAGTGCGCGCGAGGGTTTTTCGCTGTCACCGAAGCCCGGGAAGTCCGGCACGAGGACATGATAATGCGGCGCCAGCTCGTCGGCGGTGGGCACCATATACTGTCCCGACAGGGCCAGCCCATGCACCAGCACGACCGGCGGCGCCTGACGTGGCGCCGGCAGGACCGAGACCAGCGCATGGATCATGCGCTCGCCTGCCTGGGTGAAGGTGCTGCGCAGCACGGCCGAATCGTCGCTCATGATGCGGCGGCCGGCGGGCACGGGAAGAGCCGCGCCGCCGCTCTGCGGAAAAGCCGCCGCGGCTGCGCTGGCATATTGCAGGAACCGGCGGCGCGATATTATCGGTCTGGTCACAACAGGCATGCTCGCTCAACCTTCCCTTGGAACGGATAATCCAGCAAATCGTTTCACCGACATGCTCACCCGCCGCTTCATGCTGCTCACCGTGGCCGGCGTGACTGTTTCGGCGGACGTCTCATGGATCGCCGTTGCGCCGCTGCTTCTTTGGACGTTGTCCGAGGTGACGATGCCGGCCCTCGTGCCGGAGCTCTCCGGCACGGCATATTGGGGCATGGCGCTGGCGGCGACCTGCGGGGTGGTGCTGTCGCTGATGCTGCGCGAACTGACCCATATATTCGTGGCGCGCCGTGCCGGCGTTCCCCTCGATGCCGTCACCTTGTTCATCTTCGGCGGCGTTGCCGCCGCGCCTCCTGGAAGGGTAAAGGCGGAGCTGAAAGCGGCGGCGGCGGGGCTCCTGGCCAGCATCGCGCTCGCCGTGCTGCTCTTTGCCTTCTTTGTCCTCGAAGCCGGGCCCCGTATGTCCCTCGCGGCTCTCGGCGTGGCCCTGTTTCTGATGGGCTTCAACGGGATCGTTGCGGCAATAGGGCTCCTGCCGGCATATCCATTGAGCAGTGGCCGCGTGCTGCGATCGGCTCTGACGCACTGGATCGAGGACGCCGGGAAGGCCACGAGGATCGCCCGGGCGATCGCCGGCGCCATCGCATCGGCGATCCTGGCCGCGGGGGCGTGGATCGCCGCGTCGGGCGGTGTCCTGGCGGGGTTGTGGCTGATGCTGCTTGGGCTGCTGATCGGCGCGGTTGCTCTTTTTGACAAGCGCGATCGCGCCGCTCCGCAGCGCCCGTGACGACCGTGCAACAGCCAAGTGGAGGAGGGGAGACCGATCGTGAAGACGCCCTACGGTATTGCCGGCTTCGATTCCTCCGCTGCGCTCCTGCAGGCGACGGCATGCGCGATTCGCGGCCAAGGGTTCCCCGCGCTCGGCCATTCGAGATTGCTCGAAGCCCCCGTGCGTCTTTCCGACATGCTGCCCGTTCCGCTCCGCCGGCAGATCTATGCGGCGGCTACCGGCATGGAAGCGGTTCCACGCCGCTCCATCGGCGATATCGGCCTGGACGAGATTGCGGATTGGGCTGCAGGACTTTACCCGCAGCGGCGTTATCCGGCGGTCTTTATCGGTTCTTCCAACGGCGCCTTGGCACATCTTGCGACCGCTCTCGGCGTTCCGTGGCTGCCGCAGACCTTCCTCGTCGCGCTCAGGCGAAAGGGCCGCGGCGTCGACGACCCGCGGGGCGATCTCCAGCAGGCCAGGCAGGCGGGCGACGCGTTGCTCGGATCCAATCCCAACATTCAGCTCCACCAGATGCACGACCCCAGCCAGGATCGGCTGTCCCTGCAGTACATCACCTATTTTCGCACCAAGTTCCGCCACCTGCCGGGTGCCTATCGCCGGTTCCTGCGGGACCGCCTCCAGCCGGGCGGAACCATCATCCTGTCGGACTGCACGAAGCGCTGGCCCGTCACGCGCGTGGATGGGCGCTATGTCTTCCAGTTCGGCGCCGTGGGCGGCATGGAGCCGGACGAGTATCTGCGCGGCAGCCGCCGCGTTGCCGAATACCTGAAGCGGTATGGCGTCGACCTGGAGAAATGGGATCCGCCCGAGCCCGATGGCGAGAGTCCGGAGGCCGAATGGGGTTTCGAGCCCGACCTGGGCCGGGAGATCGAAGGGCTGGCGAAGGAACTGGGGCTGCGTGTCCTGCGGCTGGCCTACGAACAGCCCGACGATCTGAGCGCCCCGGTCGCGGACCTGCACCGCCAGTGGCATCGCGAACGCGGTCTGGCGAGCGACCGCCTGCTGGTGAGCTCGTTCGCCCTCGTCGAGCCTCACTGGGCGCTGCGCACGGGCTCGACACCCTACTGGGCCACTTTCAACGCGGCATCCTCCTTTGCCGCGCTTCACGCCTATCTGGAGCGGAGCGAGCCCTTCGGGGAGATAGGGCTCATGATCTTCCCGCACGGCACGGAGTCTGTCGGCCTGCCCTCCCTCGACGACTGGCGCGGCCTCCTGCGCCGGGCCCGGGGCCATGGCGCCTTTGTAGGGGTCAACGAACGCGCCTATCCCCACCATTTTTCCGCTCTTGCTCGATATCACACCGACATCGTGCGGATTCGGGACCGCTACCCGCTTCCACCTCCCTTGCCGCTGCGACGGTTCGAGGATTTTTTCGCCGAGAGCGGCACGCGGTATCCGGTGCGGCTGGTTAGCGCATAGCCCTGCCGGAGCGACGGCCTTCAGCTTTGCGTCAGCGCGATGTCTGTCATCGTGCGCAACTCCCCCTCGCCGCCGACGCGATCGGACACGGTTATGTGCAGGCTACCGCTATCGCTGGCCACTCTCATCAGCGCCGTGCGGTCGCCATTTATCTCCTTCGGCCAGGTGATCGTGAGGTCGAGACTGCCGTTCTCCATCGTTCCGGACAGATGCGCGGGCCCTGCGGGCGAGCCCATATAGGTTCCCGTATATTTTTGTGATTGCGGGTTCAGGGCGAGCTTTACGCCGATACGACGGGTAAAGACGAGATAGGCGCGACAGGTTCCGCTGATCGATATGGATTGCCCGCCGCTGACGCCTGCCAGGTCGCAGCTTACGTCGCGAGGCTGTGACTGGAAGTTGACCTGGACCGTGCCGGAGCCCGACCAGGTTCCGGCGAACCGGTCGAGGGAATCCTCTTGCGCCGCCGAGACCATCGGCAAGTTCACGAGCATGACCGCCGCGGCGGAGGCAAGGTTCATTTTCATGAGACGACCGGACCTGTTGCGTTTGTCTTTCCGAATGCCGATGCAGGCGGAAACGTTCCTTGCCGCCGCGAATCGGGCACTCATCCGTCCAAGCTTCACGGCTGGGCTTTCTGCCTTCCGGCATCGGGGTCGAAATAGGTGATGTAGCCCTTGCGGATGCGCGAGACGGGAAGAACGGTCATCACGTCGATCGTCTTGAACTGTTCGTCCGCAACGGCCCCATCGCCGAAATAGGCGCCGAGGTTGAGATAGCCCCGGACGAGCGGCGGCAGGAGGCGAAGGGCTGAACGCCTATCGATCTTTCCGGGCTCGATGCGGTTCATCTCGATCCGCCTGGAGGGTACCGCCCGCACATACCATTGGGGCGGTGCAGAGGCCGTGTGGTGCAGGAAGCTTAGCGGTACGGCAAACCGGTCCACGTCCGTGCCCGGCAGGCTGGCGCAGCCGAAAAGGACATCTATGCGGTGCATGAGGCAGTAGCGCCAGATCGCGTGCCAAAGCAGCTCCAGCGTACGTTTCCTGCGGTAGCCGGGAAGGACGCAGGAGCGACCGAGTTCGAGGAATTGAAGCGGCCTGTTTCGTTGGACCAGGTCCGATATCTCAAACTCGCTGGCCGAATAGAAGCCTTGATGAGCCTCCGCCACCTCCTGCCGCAGCAACCTGTAGGTTCCGACGATGGGGCGCCTCTTCTGGCGTGTGAGACGATCCCTATCGAGAATGACGAGGTGGTCGCAGATCGGGTCGAATGCATCGACGTCGCGCCTTGCACGCCTTGCAACCGGCGTGGGCGTGGCGGAGAGCTCCTCGTAGAAGACCTTGTAGCGGATTCGCTGGGCTTCCTGGATATCCTCTTCGCTCGTGGTCACTCGAGCTTCCAGGGAACCGGCGCGACCCAGCCGGCCGCCGATCTGGCCGATGGATCCGATCGTTGCATCAGGGGTTGTCGTGATATTCTTCATGCCTCACCTCATCGGAACCGCGGCGGTGGTGGATCCTGCTTGTGCCACTACTCACCGTGGCCGGTGCAGGTGAATGCAGGCGCTCGGGTAGGAACGCGCTTTCGTTCCCAGCGTGCGTGGCGTTCCGCAGGAGCGAAAGCAGCAGGCGGTCAGATACGCGCTGGGTCTCCAGATCCTGCTGGATCGTATATCCCTTGGGATCGACGGACATGGCAATGAGCACTGCGCGACTTACCATGCCCCTCATGCGCAGGCCGGTGCACTCGTCGAACACCTCGTTCCTGCGGTCGAGATGCATGCGGCACCGCCGGAGGTTGAAGAGCACGTGGCGTGCCTTCACGTCGTCTCCGTCCCACTGATGGTAAGCGTCGAACGTTTCGAGGTGTGTCGGGGAACCGCCTATCTGCAGATCTGCCGCGATCTGCTCGGACCGTTCGGGGCAGACATTTCGATCCCGCCGCGCAAGCAGCATGAGCACCGGACTTCCGGTGGTTCGCGGATCCTCAAGTCGCGGAATGCTGCATCCGTAATAGGAGACGTGACCGGCAAAGCGGGGTCCTCCCGGCAGGAATAGATCGGCCAGCTGACGATAGGCGGTGAGCACCGAGATCATCCCGCCATAGGAAAAACCGATGATGAAGACCCGGCGCGGGTCGACATCTGGCCTTCCGGCCAGATAGCGCAGCGCGGCAAAGGCATCCGCCAGCATCATCGACTCCGTCAGGAAGAGCGCGCGAATGTCGTCGAAGCGCCATCTGATGCTGCGGCCGGCAAAGCTGTCGGGCACGAGCGCGATGTACCCCCTTTCTGCCAGGAAAGCTCCATAGGCGCGCTCCCGGTGATCTTTGGGCCCGCCAAGCCCCTGCATGACGACAACCGCCGACCGGTTGCCTGTTACCGGTGCGGGAAGATGCAGACTTGCCGGCACATGGACCCGCGGCAAGCCGCTCTTCAAGACCATGTCACGCAGCAGGGGCGGACTGCAGGAGGGGAATGTTATCCGCGGCGCTTTCCGCGCCACGCTCGTTTCTCGCTCTCGGTTTACCATTGTCCGGGAACAACGTTATCCGGCTAGTGTTCCAGGTCTGCTAAACGACTTGCGGATTTCAGGCCCTAGAAAGCTGCCTTCGGACTTCTCGGCTTTGACCCGGCGCGTTGCCCAGCAGCGCGATGGAGAGATCCTGGGCTTTTGGCCAACACCACCCTTATCTTCACGGCATGGTGATACATATAACCAGCCTATGAGGAACGAGGTACAAGCTGCTTGCCGATGGTGGAGCCGCCTTGCATTGGTGCGAGCCTCATTCGTGCGTGCCTCGGTGGCGGCGCTGCTGGTGTTTGCCGGTGCCTGGGGCCTGTCGGCCTCCGCGCAGGGTGGCAGGGTCGCCGTCGTGCTGACGCTGGAGGGTGCCGTGGGGCCGGCGACGGCCGACTATATCGTCCGTGGCATCCAGCAGGCGGGCGAGCGCGAGGCCGCCATCGTTGTGTTGAGGATCGACACGCCAGGCGGGCTCGACTCTTCCATGCGCGAGATAATCCGCGAAATCCTCGCTTCTCCGGTTCCGGTTGCAAGCTTCGTGTCGCCTTCCGGCGCGCGCGCGGCAAGCGCGGGCACATACATCCTCTATGCAAGCCACATAGCGGCGATGGTTCCCGGCACCAACCTCGGCGCGGCCACGCCGGTGGCAGTCGGTGGCGGAGGATCGCCGTTCGGTGGCGGACAGGACGAGCAGGATGATGGCGAGAACATCGACCAGCCGGCCGCACCCACCAATGCCAGCGAGGCAAAAGCGATCAACGACGCGGTCGCCTATATTCGGGGACTGGCCGAGCTGCGCGACCGCAACGTGGAGTGGGCAGAACAGGCTGTCCGCGAAGCGGCGAGCCTAACCGCGACGGAGGCGGCGCGGAAGAATGTGATCGACTTCACCGCCGCGAACATCGAAGACCTTCTGGCCAAGGCCGACGGCATGTCGGCGCGTGTCGGTCAGGCTGACATGGTGCTGGATACGGACGGCCTTGCGGTCGAGGAGATGGAGCCGGACTGGCTCACGCGCTTCCTGACCGTCATCACCAATCCCAACGTCGCGCTGATCTTCATGATGGTGGGCATCTACGGGTTGATCCTGGAATTCATGAATCCCGGTGCGCTGGTGCCGGGAACGATCGGCGGCATCAGCCTCCTGATGGGGCTCTACGCGTTGGCCGTTCTGCCGGTTACCTATGCGGGCGTGGGGCTCGTCATCCTGGGCGCGGCACTGCTGGTCGCCGAAGTCGTCTCACCTTCCTTTGGCGTGCTTGGCATTGGCGGCGGCATCGCGTTCGTGCTGGGTGCGGCGTTTCTGTTCGACACCGAAACGCCGGGCCTGGAAGTGTCGTGGCCGGTGCTGGCCGCCGTCGCCGTCGCCAGCCTCCTCATGTCGCTGCTGGTCGCACGGCTTGCCTTGACCTCGCAGCGCGGCAAGGTGGTGAGCGGCAGGGAACAGATGATCGGTGCCACCGGCGAGGTTTTGAGCTGGAACGGAACCACAGGCTACGTGCTTACCCACGGTGAACGCTGGAAGGCCGTTTCCGATACGCCGATGGTTGCCGGTCAGACCGTGCGGATCAAGGACATCGACGGCCTCACGCTCAAGGTATCGGCGGTCCCCGTCTCGGCAGGGGAGCGGACATAGGGACCGCGCCGCGGTCGAAATCGGCAAAGGAGAAAGCTCATGGATATGTTCGGCGACCTCATCTTCTATGTCGTGCTCATCGCCATCCTGCTGGCGATTCTCGGCTCGGCGGTCAAGATCCTGCGCGAATACGAACGCGGTGTGATCTTCACGCTCGGCCGCTTCACCGGCACAAAGGGGCCCGGCCTGATCCTGCTCGTTCCCTTCGTTCAGCAGATGGTGCGCGTGGATCTGCGCATGCTGGTTCTCGACGTTCCGAGCCAGGACGTGATCAGCCGGGACAATGTGTCGGTCAGCGTCAATGCCGTAATCTATTTCCGCGTCATCGATCCCGAAAACGCGACCATCGAGGTCGAAAACTTCATGCAGGCCACCAGCGAGCTTGCGCAGACGACGCTGCGCTCGGTGCTCGGAAAGCACGATCTCGACGAGATGTTGGCCGAGCGCGACAAGCTCAATGCCGACATCCAGGAGATTCTCGACAAGCACACCGATGCCTGGGGCATCAAGGTCTCCAATGTCGAGATCAAGCATGTCGATGTCAACGAATCGATGATCCGGGCTATCGCGCGCCAGGCCGAGGCCGAGCGCGAGCGGCGCGCCAAGGTCATCAATGCCGAGGGCGAACAACAGGCCGCGCAGAAGCTGGCAGAGGCGGCAGAAATCCTGGCGCGCGAGCCGCAGGCCATGCAGCTTCGCTATCTGAGTTCGCTCAACGTGATCGCAAGCGAAAAGAGCTCGACCATCGTCTTTCCCTTCCCGATGGAGCTTGCCAGCCTGATCCCAAGCGTGTCGAAGGCGAAGAAGGAAACGTAGGTCTTCCATCTTTGAAACGATGCGTGGAGCTGCCCCGTTTCGCGCACTGTTTGGACGCCGCCTGCGGGCGCAAGCGCCGACCCGCAGCGAGGCGCCGGTCGACCCCCCGCTCACTGACTCCTGCGGGCGAAACCGCGCCGTTGGTGACCGCTTTCTGGGGCGGCTTTCAGCCGAAGTTCAAACCATGAACGGAGGTCCATTCATCCAAGATCCGGCTTTTTAATCGCTTCTTGATATAGAGTTGTTTTTTGAATGTACCCACGGCACGCTATGGGTGCTATTTTCGTCATCTGAGAAGTGGGAGATACTGTTCATTCCTTGAACACGAAGTATGCGAGATTAATATTTGTGTAACTTGCAATGCGGGTTCGTGACGCTTGAGAAGTTCATGCTCCGTTTCAATGTTTGTTATTTTCACGGCGCCCGCCGGCTGCGCCACGGCCCAAAGACCCTACATCGATCCGCGGCCGCAATTCGATGCGCAGGGCAACCTGAATCGCGACACGCGCGGCAATCATATCGGCAGCCATGGTATTGGTTGTTTCGTAGATGATCCCTCGCGATTTGCGAGAAGTGCGAGCTACCACATGCACGGTAACCTGATCTACGATAGCGACGGCAACTATGCCGGCTGCCATGACGAAGGCTGCCCGGTCGACGATCCGGCTAGAGAGAGGATTCGTGCAACGTGGAAAGGAACAACCGCTCATGCCTGAACTCAACAGCCTGCTCCATCGGCATGCCAAAATCATAGTGATTGCCGTCATGGGGCTTGGAATTGCGCTGCCGTCTGCCTTCGCCGCCAACCGGGCCTGCGATGGCGTGAAGGTCGAAATGACGAAGGCCCGCAAGGAGGCATATGCCCGCCTCGTTGCCTCGGCGATGGACAACGAGTTCAAGCCCGCTCAGGTGGGGTTCTTCTCAATTATGGAGAGCGGCAACTGGAGTGCCGCTTACATCTCCACGCCTGTGAGCGACGATGGTGTCATGTTCTTTCAGACAATCGACGGGACGAAGCGTTTTCGCGACGTGTGGGGGGGCTGGGCGGAACCGTCCGAACGCCCAGAGTTGACAGCCTGGGCGAGGAAGCTTGGGGCGCCGGCGGATCTGGCCAAGTGTTTCGCCGAGACCGTGACGGGGGATGAATGATGACCTTTCGAATTCATCCAGTTTTCGACTGTGGCCGGATGTTCTCGTCGTCGATTTTTCTGCAGCACCGATGGCAGCCTTTGTCCGCGCGCTGAAATCATCGGCCTCGCCGAGCGCACTGGAGGCATTCTGGGGTCGATGATCGCATTCCCACGGCCCCCATGGGCCGGCCGGTGCGGGGCTGACCGCTGGGTTGGGCTTCACTCACCGGGCTCACTTTCGAACGGCCTTGCTCGCCCAGACCTTTGCGGGCCGAGCGGCGGCATTGGCTGGGGTGAGCATGGTAGAGGTAACGTCGCTTAGGACAAAAACTGGAAATAGCGCAGGATCCAGGAGACTTGCGCGACCAGTACGACAACGACGAATGCAAGATGGAAGCGCTGGTTCGTGACGAACATGGCGATGATGGCGAACACGAACATGAGACCTTGGCGGATCGGGTATTCCAGTCCAAGCGCCTGGAAATGCTGTGTACCCTTCCACAGGGTATCGATGACGTCGACGACGAACAGGCTGGCAAGAAGGCCGTAGAACCATTTCTGACGCGAGTGAAAATAATCCTTGAACCCGGCATACTCGTCCATGCGATCGGGGAATAAAATCGAGCAAATAAAAAAGAAGATCGCTGTATAGCAGAAGAGGAAGCAATAGAGTTCGAAGGTCCAGAGTTCGACATGGACCATCGCAAATTCGAACCACCAGAAATGGATGACCGCGGTGAGAAGGAAGACGACCCAACCGAGATGGACGAGGTAGACGTTTTCCCGACTGGGATGCTGCACAAAACGCGCAAGCCCGGCCAGCAATCGGGTAATGCTGAGGCCCATGACGACAGCCAGGATGGTGCGGATGTGAAAAACCTGCTCGGGTTCCGGGACAGTCGTTTCCATGAATGATCTGCTCGTTTGTCCTCAAGGGATTCGGAGCCAAGCCGCTGGCCGCTCCAGGGCGGCAAGACCGTCAAGCCCTCACGCTCACCGGTGCGCTCGGCAAGCTAGACTAGATCAGTTCACCGTTTCACAGAACGCCGAACTGATCTAGCTGTCGGTTCTACGCAATTCCGGACGGAAAACCGGCTTCCACTTTTCCTGGAATTGCTTCTAGCGGCGGACAGCGACCTTGCCCTTGCAGGAGTCATCGCCAGGGATATCAGAACTTCACCGTAAAGTCCGCGCGGACGCCATGGTCGCTGGTCCTGTCGGCGATCTGGCCGGAATAGGACAGGCCGAGCGTGGCCTTTTGCGAAAGCCCCACGTCGAATCCGGCCTCCAGAACCAGCGCGTCCTCGGCGATCGGCGTGCCGGCGATCGTGAAGGCGTCGCCGCCGGCAAAGGCATGGGTCGCCGTCGGCGTGGTATCGCCGAAGGCATGCCGCCAGCCGACCATGCCGCGCGCCGTCGCTTTCATCGTTCCGACCTGGAAATCGGTCGAAGCGCGCAGGCCGAGCGTCGTGAAGGTGGCGTCGCTGTGCGAACTCGCACCCGTCAGCGCCGCCGCGCCACCGTCCTCAGCAAAACCGTCGGTGTGGACGTTGACATAGGCGAGGTTGGCGAAGGGCTCGAAGCCGAAGCGGCCGCGGTCGATCCGATAGCCGAGCTCGCCGAACACCTGCGCCGTGCGCGCGTCGTAGGCGGCCTCCGCTCTGTCGGCAAGGCCGGGGAAGGCGATCGACCGGCCGGTCTCGATCTCGTGCCAGGTATGGGCGGCGCCGAGGCGCAGCCCGAGCGCGCCCCACTGCGTGCCGCCATAAAGGCCGAGATGATAATTGTCGCTGTCGCCGGAGGAAGCGCGGGCGTCGCCGTGGAAGCTCGAGCGGCTGTAGCCGGTGAGCACGCCGGCGCGCCAGGTCTCGGCAAAGCGCGCATCGGCGCCGACGAAGACACCGCCGATGGAACGCTCGAGATCGGCGGCATTGCCGGCGCCCTCGTGCTCGCCCCAGGAGCCGAAGCCGCGCGCCCACACCGCAAAGCGGTTGGTGTCGGCCGCCGCCGGCGCGAAGGCCGCCGCACTCTTGCCCTCTCGCGCCAGCGCCGCGTCCTGCCGCGGCGTCGGGCCCGCCGGCCCGTAGCCCATCACCGGCAGCGTCAGGGCGGCGACGCCGGTAAAGGCCGCCCGGATGCGGTCGAGGGCCGCCTCGCGCACGAAGCGGCTGTCCTGGAGCATCGCCCCCTTGATCGAGGCATGGATTTCGCCCGACAGAAGATCGAACGCCCGCCGCGCCGTGGGCGCGTCCGGCACGCCGACCACGGCATTGTGGATGGGCCCGCCGGGCCCCTGGCTGTGAATGGCGTGGGCGGTCGCCGTGTGGTTGTCGGTGTGGGCGACCTCGTGGATTGCGGTCTGATTGCGCACCACGTCGAGATAGACATTATTCGGATCATAGGCCAGGGCCAGATCGATGAAGGGCGCGTTCTCGTGCACCGAATCGAAGGTGCCGGAGACGCCGCCCGCCGCCGTCAGGATCGTGTAACGGGCTCCGGCCGTGTGCGAGCCGGCCGCCGCCAGAACGGTTCCGCCGAGGATGTCGGCGGTGCCGAACGCGTTGATGAGGTCGGAGATGCCGCCGGGCTCGGTCTCGACCGCGTAGATGGATCCGGGCTGGAATGTGATGTCGCCGAAGACATCGAGCGTGCCGATCGAGTTGCCCGGAGCGATGGTGCCGCCCGAGGCGACGGTCGTGGTGCCTACCGTGCCGGTGCCGCCCAGCGTGCCGCCGTCGACGCTCACCAACGAGTTCGCGATCGAGCCGTTCACCGCCAGCGTGCCGTTGGTGATCGTGGTCGGGCCGGTGTAGGTGTGGTTGGCGGTGAGGACGGTTACGCCGTCGCCGATCTGTTCGACGCTGCCAGCACCGCTGATCTCGCCGTTGAAGGTGTAGGTATTGGAACGGTCGAACGTAAGCTGGCCGTTGTTCGTGACATTACCGACGATGCTGCCGGCGGTGCCGTTAGCGCCGAGCTTCAGTTCGCCGGCGGCGATTGTCGTGCCGCCGGTGTAGGTATTTTCCGCCGTGAGGGTGAGGGTTTGGCCGCCCGACTTCGTCAACCCGCCGACGCCGGTAAAGGGAGATGCGGCTGCAATGTCGAAGCCGGCATCGTCGATGGTCAGTCCGCCCGCGGCGATATTGAGTTCACCGAGGCCGAAGCCGCCCGCGACAAAAGTTCCTATGGTATTGATGTTCGGGCGCAACGTGCCGCCATCGAAATTGACCTGAGCGGTGCCGTCGCCACGGACAAGCGAAGCGGTCTCCAGCGTGCCGCCAGTGTTGATGTTGAGGATGCCTGAACCCAGTGTGTGCGCGACAGTCGTACTGCCCATCACCGACACCTCGCCGTCAGTGACGTTCAGCGTGCCGGTGCCGCCATCGCTGCCGACAAAAGCGTCTCCGCCGGTTGTCACCGTGCCACCGCTCTGTACATTCAGCGTGCCGGTGCCACCATCGCCGACGATCAAGTCCCTGGTGATGTCCCACCGCGCGTTGGGTCCCGCGACGGTGGCGGTTCCGGTCCCATCGCTGCCGATGTGTGCGTCTCTGTCGGTTTTCACCATGCTAGCGCTCTGCACGCTCAGCGTGCCGGTGCCCCCACTCTCGCCGATTGTGAGGTCATGCAGAAAGTGGATAAAGCCACCGTTACTGACATTCAGGCTGCCGGTGCCACCATCGCCAACGAAAACGGAATGCTGCGTAACTGTCCAAATGGACCCCGGGCCCGCCACGGTTACCAGGCCGCTGGACCCGGGCCCGTCTCCAATGGAAACGTCGCCGGTTGGGTTGTTGGTCAGCATGCCGCCGCCAATGAACAGCCCGCCCGACCCACCATCGCCCCCGACGATCATGTCAGTCGATGTCAGCGATCCACCGCTCACAATGGCCAGGACCCCTGACGAACCGGCGCCCTGGCCTATGTGGAGCGCGCCGCTCGTGACATCCGCTCCGTCGAGTTCGGTGGGATTGGGCGACATCGTGTTGATATTCGCCGTGTTGTCTATCGGTGTGTTCCCGGTCCAGTTATCATTATTCACCCAATCGCTGCTGATAGCGCCGGTCCAGTTCGTCTCCTGCGCCCCGGCGGGCTCCGGGGTGATAGCGGTCAGCACCGCGGCGAACGCCAGCGCAGGTGTCGTTGCCAGCCGGGCGCCGGGGAAATTTCCGTTCCGACACTGACGGACGCCGGAACTTCCGAACATTGCGCGTGTTGCAACCGTCGACATGGTAAGGGAAAGCGGCACGGTCGCAACGGAAGAAAGAAATCGGTTGCGCCGGGCTATTGCTTGCGTCATTCGGTCGTCCCCTCTTAACAATCAGAAATGTCAGCGTAATAATCGTGTCAGTTGGGGCATATTGAGAGAGTTAGTTCTTGCAGGTTATAGTTATGTATTGTCCGTTTTCGGCATTTCTGGACGGTTCTCGGTGATTGTTGCCCCGGCAACACACCGATCTACCCTTTTCGTTCACGCCGAAAGGAAGCCGGTGTAACGCCCGTCAGTCTCCGAAACGTCCGCGTCAGATGCATCTGGTCGGCAAAGCCGCATTCGATCGCAATGCTGGATATGGATACCGACGTGTGCGCAAGCAGGCGCTGCGTGCGTTTCACTCGGCAGAGTATGACGTATTGATAGGGGGTTAATCCCATCGACTTCTTGAACAGCCGGGCGAAGTGGCTGGGCGTCATGCCGCTGTCCTGGGCCAGGTCGGACAGCGACAGGGGCTCCGCCAGTCGAGCCTCTACAAGCTCCCTGACTTTCTTGATCTGCAAGCGGGTAAGGCCCTGCTTCGCCCGGGGACGGGTATGCTGCCCCGCAGCGGTCGAGTGCATACGCAGTAGCCGCGCCGCAAACGCCCTTCCAAGGTGATCCAGGTAAAGAGGCGGCGGCGGCTCCAGTACCGCCTCATATATGCCTTGCGCGATATGCTCCGCGACGGAATCGAAGGTGGCAAGGCGCGGAATCAAATCCAGCCTGCCCGGTTCACCTTTGAACAGATCTGCAGCCACCTCTTCCATGATCCTTTTATGGAGATAGATATGGAGAGATTCGACGGGGTCCTCGAGCTCGTACTCGACTTGGAGACCGGCAGGTAGAATCCCGAAGCTGCCGGGTCGCATGACGCAGTGCTCTGTGCGCCCACGCAAGGTGCGTTTCAATGACGCCGGACCGTTGAGCGAGAAGCCGATCATCGGATGGGCGCACGGCTCGTAGCTTCTCTGATGGGGTCTTTCCGATAGCCGTGAAAGATAAATGTCAGACCAGCCAAGGCCCTCGCTGGTTACATGTAGCTGGCTGTGGTCCGATCCAGCAAAGCCGTGCGTCTTGTTGCCGGTAAATTCCTGCGGTTGAACGCTTAGTACCGCGTCTGCCACCAGTTCGTACTCCCGATCGGGTATCCCTAACCAACGGCGCAATACGGATTACTTTTCCCGAACCCAAGTCATCGTGGGCGTCGCGGCACATGGCTTCCTAGAACAGCAGTCCGCCGACACAGTTGGGGCCACAATTATTGCTCTGGGCAGAAGCCGTACAGCTATGCCACGTGATCAAGCGTATTCAGCTTCGCCGAAACCACGCATGTCAGTTCGCGGCCGGGACAGGGCAGCTCAGTTCGCCTTCCTCGCAATTCAGGTAGCTCTCAAAGTCTTCGATGCGCGATTGCGTCAGGTCGTCCATGCACTGCGCGACGAGCATCGGCACTACGCTTCCTCCGGCCGCTCCCGCCGTCTGGAAATCGCACTCCGCGTCGCGGAATCTGATCCAATCGCGCTGTGCCTGAACGAGAAGCTTCTTGGTATCTGCATCATCCGACAGGCGGGCTTCAATCTGCTTGTAAAGCTCGTTGAGGGTCTGGTCGGATTTCTTGAGCGCGGCATCGGCGCATTCGGTCATGGCAGCTTGACTGTCGGCGCCGTCGTAGCACTTGTCCTGGGCGAATGCGAAAGCCGGCGCTGCCAGAAAGATGGCAGCAGTCATCAATGCCGTTTTTACCATAAGACTCTCCATGAAGAATTTCTAGTCTTTTAGTCGCAACCGTATTACCCTGCAAACTCTCTCATGAATTACATAAGGAACTAGAACGTATTATCTATTCAGGCAAGAAAGTGGTAGGTTTCTAATAATAGCTATCCCGATGACAGAACATTGGTTTGGGGAAATAAGAGCGGCCTCGGTACCTACAATATTCCGCAACAGGTCGATGGGGAAGGGCATACACCCTCTGCTCACTTGGTCTTCAGCTTACGCAGTGCTTGCCCAGTGCTCTGTCAGCGATGGTAGTCTTTGAGATGCCCGAACGCGTAGCCTTTCGCCTTGAGGGCGGCGATCAAGGCGCGGAACTTCGCGTATCCATCATACCGATCGGAAAACATTTCGTCGTGCATGAGCAGCAACATCTTGTCCGTCGTTACAAGTTCCCTTCTAGCGAACTTGGTGCCGATCTCGCTCACCAGCTGTTCGACGCTCTGGATGGGTTTGCCGCGGCTGTCATGCGACCATTCATGATCCCAGCCGTAGAGGTAAAAGCCGGCGGCAGCCACTTTGTCATAGTCCGCTTTCTCCAGTTCATCTTCGGCATGGCCGATGCCGCGATCCTCTCGGGTAACGCCGGGCAAGCGGAAAACATCACGTCCCGGTAGGCGCGTGTGGAACGGCGCAACCGTCAGTCCGAGCACCTTATTGGCTTCTTCAAGGTCTTCGAGTACGCCGGCAGCATTTGAGTAGAAGCTGCGATAGCGGTTATGTGCATGCGAATAGCTGTGATTGCCGATCGTTACAAAAGGCGAGGCCTTGGCCTTAGCCAGCAGGTCTTTATGCTCCTTGCTGGCCTGGACATGCTCGCCGACAAGGAACAAGGTGGCCGGCACTTTCTCGGCTTCAAGCGCCCGAAGAATGTTCGACATTCCACTCAGCGGGCCATCATCAATGGTGAGGAAAACCGTCCTGTCTTGAGCGCTCGCCGGCATTGAAAACAGTGCGCAGGCAATTGCGACGACGCGCAGGCAGGATGTCATACGCATGTCTCATCTACCTCGATTATCCATGCGGCCAAGCTTGGCCGCTGTACTGAGCGGTGGAAGCGCCTCGATCCACCGGTACTTGCGTGATCGTGACGGCTGTTAATACGCTCCATGTCGCTGAACCTCAAAAACGGACACTGAGTTTGGCGTTCAAACCGTGCTCCTGCACGTCCGAAGCGAGTTGCCCCTGATAGGTAAGGCCGAGCGTGGCCGCCTTGCCGAGGTTCATGTCGAGCCCCGCCTCGATCACCGCGGCGTTTTCGGCAATCGGCGCTCCCCTGACGGTAAAGGACGGGCCGCTTGCAAAGGCAAGGCTGGTTTCAGGCGTCACGTCGCCGAAGGCATGCTGCCAGCCGATGCCGCCCCTGGCCGTAGCGACCATCGAGCCCAGCATGAACTCCGAGGAGGCGCGCAGCCCGAGCGTGGTGAATGTCGTATCGCTCGACCGGTCCTTGCCCGAGAGCGCGGCCGCGCGGCCATTCGAAGAAAAGCCGTCCGCTTTGAACTTCACATAGGCAAGGTTCGCATAGGGTTCGAAGGACACTGAGGCTGTGTCCAGCCTATAGCCGAGCTCTCCGAAGGCCTGGAACGTGCCCGCATCGTAGTCAGCTGAAAGTCTGTCGGAAAAGCCTGGGAAAACCACAGACCTGTCGGTCTCGATGCGATGCCATGTATAGGCGAGGCCGGAGCGGAAACCGATAGGTCCCCGCTGCGTGCCCGCATAGAGGCCCAGATGATAGTCGTTGCTAGAACCGGAGGAGGCGAGCTCGTCCACGTCGAACGATGTGCGGCTGTAGCCGGCCTGAAGCCCAAGGCGCCAATGTTCGCCTACAAGCGCGTCACCGCCCGCAATGAAGCCCCCGGTCGAATGGTCGACACGAGCAGCGTTGCCGTCTCCGTCGAGGCGCCCCCAAGCGCCGAAGGCGCGCGCCCAGACGGCAAAGCGATCATGGGTCGCAGGAACCATGTCCGGCCCGCCCGGTCCATAGGCCATGACCGGCACAGATGAAGCGCCAACACCTTCGAACGCGGCACGGATGCGATCGCCGGCGGCGTCACGGATGAAATGGCTGTTCTGGATGAGCGTGCTGTGAACGGAGGCGTGGATTTCGCCCGAGAGCATGTCGAAGGCGTCCTTGGCTTCCGACGTCGTCAGGGGAAGGATACTGCTATGGATATGAAGAGGATGATTGTCATGGACAGGTTGACCGACATCCGGATGCTGTTTTCTGATCGCCTCGACAGCCACAGCAACAGAATGGTGATTAACGGTTTCGCCAACCTTCCGGAAGCTCGTGTCGGTGCGGACGACGTCGAGGTAGACGTTTTGCTGGTCGTAGGCCAGTTCGAAATCGATGAAAGGCGAGTCGGCGACCCAGGCGCCTATCAGGCCGCCATAGGCGCCGTTGACGCCACCCGCCGCTGTCAGCAGAGTATAGCGCGTATCGATCGAGAACCGGCCAGTGTCCTGCCGCACGAGATCGATGGCTGCGCCGCCATCGATGACGGCGGTCCCATTTATACCGACCAGATCAGATGCTCCGTCTAGCGCAACACTCGCTTGATAGATAGAACCCGCTTGCTGCACGAAATCGCCATCGACGGTCAGCACCCCGGTCACTTCGTCGGGATCGAGCACACTGCCCGGCGCCACGATGCCACCGTCGCCCGCGGTGAGGGAACCGACCGTGCCGACGCCCGCGAGAATGCCGGTTCCTGAGACATCCACCTGGGAGATGATGCTGCCGTCGACGGCCAGCGTGCCGTCATCGATCGCCGTCAAGCCGGCGTAGGTATGGTCCGCAGTCAGAGTGACCAAGCCGTCGCCGGTCTTGGTGAGCGAGCCCGAACCGGTGATCACGCCGTCATAGGTCAGTTCACCGCCGCGGTTGAACACCAGTGCGCCGTTATTGACCACATCGCCTGCAATCGAACCCGATGTGCCGCCGTTGCCCAGCTGCAGCGTCCCGTCATCGATCGTCGTGTCGCCGGTGTAGGTATGGTCCGCCGTCAGAGTGACCAAGCCATCGCCAGTCTTGGTGAGCGTGCCGGTACCGCTGACGACGCCGCCATAGGTCAATTCACCGCCGCGGTTGAACACCAGCGCGCCGTTGTTGGTGATGTCGCCGCTAATGCTGCCGGAGGTGCCGCCATTGCCGACTTGCAAGGTACCACCATTGAGCGTCGTGCCGCTGACCGTGCCACCCTCCACGAGCTGGATGCCGTCGTTGATCGTCGTTCCGGCGACGGTGCCGCCGGAGATATGCTGACGGCCCGCATTCAGTATCGTCCCTGATACTTCGCCACCTGAAACGATCTGTTCGCCGCCATCGACCTGCGTATCGATGACGATGCCACCTTGAATCTCTTGCCGACCGCCAGCCTGAATGAGCGTGTCAATGGCGGCCGCATCTGAACCCACCAACGTTTGCACGCCCCCATTCTCGATGATCGTGCCTCGTGCGAAACCCGCAACCTCCTGCGTTCCACGGACAACAGCGTCGATGCTCTCCCCGTTCGCGTTGACAAGCATTTGTGCGCCGGCGTCGACCTGGGTGCCCGTTGCCACGCCTCCAGAGAAAACCCGCTGCAAGGCGCCACTCCGCAGGAACGTATCCCTCGCGGTGCCGCCCACATATTGCCGCCCGCCGCCGAGCACCACGGTGCGCAGCGCATCGCCATCGGACTCGACGAACTGCCGAGCCTGGTCTGAAACCGTGATATCAATCGTTCGGCCGCCCGGCCCAATGTTTTGGGTGTCGCCCGGCCCTAAGGTCACCCCTTGAACCGTCTCTCCTTCCTCCACGGTGAAATCATCAGCAAGTCCGGGATCAGCCTTCGTGAGCGTCGCGACTCCGAGCACGATCAGCGCGGTCGCCCACTGGCCGGACGACCGGCATCGTCCCTTTGGACAGCGCGTTATCGTGGTCGACGGCGGGAGTTCGTGCGCGCGCGGCACACGCAAGTTCAGCGAGGAGAGCATTCGCAATTTCCCTTGTTGTCTGCCGTCTGGCCCATCGGAATGATCTGCGGGGCGCGGAGCGTCTGTCAGCGTGAGGATGACCGCTCCACCGGTGGCCGGTGCGAATTCGGGTTCCCGTGCATCAGAAGTGCTACCAGCGGTTTCGACCACGGTGGCCCCCTTTGGACTGTTCCAATACGTCGGCAAATACCAGGACCGACTGCGACTAACCCCATCCGCAATGTGTCTTACCATCCCAAAAAGGAGAGTAAGTCTCAGAAATTTCTATACAATCTGCAAGAATCCGTTCCTGCTATCGCCATAGTATGAATACGAAGAAGCCTCTTGCAACATCAAAATTCGGATGATTTTTCAGAATCGCACATACATCGATGAGTAATTCATTGGGTTTTGCGAGGAAATATCAAAAAATAATGGTTTATAAAATTTGTGCTCCTTTTTACGTTCAGCGTAAGATAATAAATTGTGACATTCTCTGTTGTAAAAGCATATTTTTCTTGGAAAGGCGCACATTTTCTGCATGGCATCGGATGCATGGAGATGTGGAGCCGGCTGTATTTATGCTCCACCTGCCTCAGTGTACAAATAGTTAATTCTACATTAGCATAGAAGCTTCTGATACTGTCAGCATTAGCCGCCTCATCATCCCTGCGTTGGTGACGGATGATGCATTCGAACGTTCGTTAGGAGGAGGACTTGTGCGATGGGAAATGACTATGTGGGGCTTTCACTTCGCGACAGCCGTGAGGAAGCGGAGCCTGGCGGAAGTGGCGAGATGCATGTCTAGGTTGTAACGAAAGGGGGAGCAGGATTCCGGCCTGGAGTATAAGCTGTGGGTCGTCTTTCCGAGCGTTCTTGGCGGCGGACTGCGCGTTCGGAAGCGGTCAACTTGCGGTGGCGCGGGGAGAGGCGACAGTGGGGCAACGTGGCCGTGCCTGAAGAACATATGCTTCAAAATGAAGGGTTGAGAGGACGCGCGCGGTCGTATTGATCGCCGCTAAGCGCGCGACAAAAGGCTTTAGCCGGTACGTGGTCCCGTACCTCTTTGCCGGCAATTCATCTCACATTTGATGCGGAGGGAGAGAGCGATGGCGGACAGCAACGAGTATGTGATCCTGTCACTTAAAGATAGCAAGCCCGACAATGACGAATTGCAGCCCGGCGGAAGTGGTGAGCTGCACGTCACGGTTGTCATGCAGGCGGAAGGCGGGCAGGATCCAAGCTTAGAATATCAATTGTGGGTCGTCTTTCCAGATGGAGGCGGGCTGGATGTAGAAGGCTCCCCGGCAGTCGATCCCACAAAAGGCAATTTGAAGGTGCCGGCCGAAACCAGTTGGAGTGGCGGAAAAGGACTGCGACCCTATTACACGCCGAATTGGAACGATAGGAGCACCGCGCTCCTGGCGCACTGGACACCTGAGAGCGCCGGGGTGACCGACGCTTCAATGAACAACTACGTTGGCTGGATCATAAAATACAAGGCCAAGGCTGCCGATAAATACGACTTTTTGAAGCAGCCACTTCAGCGCATCCTTCTCTATCTCCGCGTGGCGGGCAGCGGTGCGCTGATCTATGACGCCTCGATCGATAAGCACAAGACGGTGGCCGTGACAGCGCCGGCGCCCGCCTTCGTTCCCGACAGCCTTAGTGTCGATAAGGCCCACGTGGCGACGACCGATAAAAAACTATGGATCGGTCCCCGTCCGCAAATCGTACTTCATGGCCAGGTGACACCGGTCACCGCTGCCAAAACCATGTCGGTGCAATGGAAGATCGGCTCAGGGAGTTGGTCGAAGGCTGACAACGTGCCGGTCTCCAACGGCCGAGATATCGGTCCCTGGACCATCAGCGATGCGGCCTTCCAGCAGGAAGGAGAGCATAAGCTGGAGCTTCAGGTGGCCGCGGACTCCAAGTCGAGCTGGAGCAAGTCCTTGCCCCTGACGGTGAACGTCGACGCGACCGCCCCCGCACTGTCCGACCTGGTGATCGAGGTCACGGCGAAGGGTGAAGCGCACCTGACCGGCAAGATCAGCGACGCCGGGTCGGGTGTGGCGTCCTGGGAGGGAACATGGCCCGCCGGCTCCGGTTGGAAGGCCAAGGACAACACGAGCGGCTCCGTCGACGCGATCCTCGGAAAGAAGCTTGATTTCAGCACGGACCTCTCGCTGCGCGCCACGGATAATGTCGGCAATACCTCCGCACCCGTGCCTGTCGCGATCGCGGCGGACACGTTATTGGAGATCGCGTGGAACCTGCCGAAGGACCAGGACTTAAATCTTGGAGAAGCGTTCCTTTACATTATTGGAATTGGTCCGAAGCTTCCCGCCACCTTGCCTCCGTTGGATGTCGAGCTGGAACTGCCGCCCGGGGCCGGAGCAAACGGAGCGAAGAACCCCCAGTCCGCCATAGACGCCAGTACGCAGGATGACATCCAGTGGGTAACGAGTGACCCGTCGTGGACGGGTGCAGCACCGCATGTGCACCTGATAAGACTGCCCGCTTTTAAGGAGGCGGCGGTTGTGCAAGCTGCTGCGAATGTGTCCCCGCAGACGGTGGAGCTGGTGGGCAATCCGTTGCCGGCCGCCACCGTGGTGGTGAAAAGCCAGCATTTCAAAAAGGCGATATCCCTGGTACAGCCTAAGCCAAGGCCGTCGATCTACGCGGCGCCTCCGCGGTTCGCGATAACATCGCCCGACGCGCGTGGATGGGTGACGAACTCCAAGGCCGTCAGCTTCAGCGGCGTCTTCCGCCCCCCCCTTGATGACAGGGAAAGAAGTGCTGTTCGAGTTTGATCTGGATGGCAAGAGCAACTGGAAAGCGGTCGAGGCGACGGTCAAGCAACAGGAGCACTTCGAAGTTCAATTGCCGGCCGATTCATTCGCTGATGGGAATTACTACGGGGTATCGCTGCGCGCCAGATACAAGGACGATCTGACGAGGCCTGTGACCAGATCAGCCCATACCGAGGCTGCCTTTGTTCATATCGACAATACACTACCTTCTTTCAAAAGCGTGTCGGTCCGCGTCGACGGCGACACGTTGAAAGCTGCGGGTACGGTCGTCGGCCCTGCGGGCGAAGAACTCGTCGATCCGATCGACGCCGTCAAGGTGGCTTGGGGTGGAAGCAACTTTAGAGAGCTCGATGCCAAGCTCGAAACGACCGGTAAGACCGGTGGCCCGAATGAATGGCGTTTTTCGCTGGAAACGCCGCTGACAAGTGTCAAAGATCTCCTGCTGACGCCGCAGGTGATGGCGATAACCCAAGCGAAGGTTTCGAAGTCGAGCGCACCGCGCTTCTTCAACTCGCACGGACTGATCGATGTTGACTTGCAGGTCGACGGCGCATCAGCGACCGGCAAGACCGTGACAAAGCGGGCCGGCGATAAATTTTCCTTAGCCATCGTGATTTCGATGAAGGCCGGGATGCCCCAATACAATATAAATATCGAGATGAGTAATGGAGTATCATCAGACGAATCGCAGAAAATTAATGTTGATGACAATACTATAAAGCTCAATGAACGTTGGGACGCGGGAGGAACGCTTGCGCAAGCGAACGACCTTAAACAAGGCAGTGAATTCACGATCAATGTTCCTTTAATGATCAATCCGACAGCTAAGTCGGGAAAGGAGGATGAGGAAATAAAAATATCTGTAGTTGATCCTAAACACAATACATTACAAGGTAGTCTTAGTTACATCTTGCAAGTGCACCTATAGATAAGCGCTTAGCGGCGGCGGTATTTTCCGGCTGAAATCCGCCAATGCAAACATCAACGACTAAACCATTACGGTGACATCATGGACGACAACTTGAAGGCCATTTCGCTTGCGGCAGGAACAGATGCCGGCGGCATCGCCATCGCTCCCGATGGTGTCGTATGGGTGACGGACAAGCGCGATGCTCCCCCAGGCAGAGCGGGCCAAGTATTTTCCATACTGCCCGACGGCAGCAGGTGGGATGCGCATCCTTTGCCTGAAGTGCCTGACGGGCGCGCAGGGCCGCAGCCGGCATATGTCGCTCTCCAGACCAGCGGTAACGCTGTCGAGGCAGTTTGGGTGAGCGATAACGGGGCGGGTGTCGTCTATCGGCTCAAGCCGGGAACCAGGGACCCTAAGGAGGTCGTGGTGGTTGATATCGGCAAGGACTCCAGGCCTCGTGGTCTCGCTTGGGATCAAGCGAGACACCGTGTATGGGTCGCGGACGAAGCTGGACATCGATTGCTGGCCATCGATCCCGCAAGCAACAAACCAGATCCGGCGCTTACAACCTCTCGCCCAGGTTCGGCGATCGCTCTGGTGGCCGTCTCGGCTCAAGGCGTCTGGTTCACTGAGTTTGCACCCGGCAAAGTCTCGGTCCTCGACGCCGACAAAAAAGCCCTCACGGAATTCGACGTCGGACTGGTCACTGACGATGGGACCGAAAAGGCTATTCGCTACCCTTACGGGCTTGCCGTCCGTGGCAACAGTGTGTGGTTTACGACAAATGGAATTGAAGGATCGCCGGGAGAGTTATGGGCCATTGACGATACCGGGAACCTTGAAACGGCAAAGCTGCGCAAGGTTGCGAGCTTTGGTGCTGACCTTTCGCCGCGAGATATCGCGGTGGACTCGGCTGGGTATTTTTGGATCAGCCTGTTCTACGGCCACAAGGTGGTTCAAATCACAAATGCCGGTACGGTCGTCAAAGAATACGATCTCGATGCAAGTGCTCTTCCAGGAGCGATCGCTTACGGGTCCAGCCAAGATGAAATCTGGGTTTCTGACGAGACCGCAGCTAATCGTCGGGTCGTTCGTCTAACGCCAATCAAGACGGTCCCTTTTTTCAAAAGTGCGTCGGTTCGCGTTGACGGCGACACCTTGAAAGCTGCGGGTACGGTCGTCGGCCCTACCGGCGAAGCCGATCCGATCGACGCGAGGAGGTATGTCATGCGGCATATCGACGTGCGATGCGACAGACGGAAGCGGACTGCAAGGCGATCGGTATCGTGCCGTTTGGCGATACTATCGGCGATAATATCCCTTCCCGTCAGCCTGCTGTCGGGGCCGGCCGCGGCGCTCACGGCGAATATAAAGGGAGATATTGAGGAGCACTCGGATTATCGCGTCTACGATGGCACGTTGAAGCTCAACGGCGAGATCACCCATCCGTTCCCGCAGGAGCGCGATGACGCATTCTGGATCATTTTTCAGCCCGGCGGCATGCCGCCACCGGTCGACAGCGGAGGAGGAAATCTCGACGACGGCAGCGGGGCAGGAATTGTCCTTCCGGATGCCAAGCCGGCCGACAAGCCAGCCGATTACAAGGGCGCCTTACCTATTACAGCCACAAGCAATACGGCGCTCCGCCGGGAATTGTCTGACGAAGACATTGAAAAAGCTTCCTTAAATGGCATTATTATTACCCGCAAACAAGTTGAAAATCTATCCTGCATTCAACAGTCGCCGTACTACTGGTATCCGGGGCCACTTGCTCCTCTCTTGCTGCCGGTCATAGTTCCCCATTTGCACGATTGGGTAGGGGTTTGTGATGTGCCTGTGACGTGGATGGAGTGGGGACAGACCAAATATTGGCTGGACAACCCACGCTTCGATCTTTCTGTGGGGCCAGCGGAAACCCCCGTCGAAACCACCGATGACATGAAATCGAACTTTCCGGGCGCCCCAAACGACATTGTCTGGCATGAAGGGCAAACTTACGTAATTCGGCTTGCCGCCACAACTAAGGTCGCCGGCGACAATGACTACGCCCAACGCGTCATCCGGTACATGGGTGAGCCGGCCGTGAAGGATCTTTCTCCGCAAGAGACGGAGGCGGAGAGCAAAGGCTATGCCATCATTTCGGTCGCACCCGAAAATAGCCAAGACTATAGTCTAGATCGTTGCAAGACGACGATCAGCGGACCAGGTGTGGATAATGCCACAGCTCACGGAGGCGTCGACAAGGCTGGTGATGGCCATTACCGCGCCATTCTCGAATTGCAAGAGGCGAATTACCAGGTTGGCCAGACATACACGGCTACGACCGAGTGCTTCTTTTCCATGATAAATGACGCCTCCGGCCGGAGCTGGACGGTCTTGGGCGGACAGAAATCCAAGGCCCAATTGGCGCATCGGATCAAGATTCTACCCGAGCATCAAAAAACCGTTGTGGAGCGGGTGGAAGTTCCGAAAATAGTTACACAAGAAGTTACACGAGAAGTCACCAAGGTAGTCACAAAGGAGACTACCAAGCGGGTAATCCCACCTAAACTAACAGGGATTAAGGGGAGTTTTCTGGATAGCACTGGCGAAATAGCAATAAATGCAAGCTTGTTTGCCATCGATTCGGGAGCAGATCCGAAGAAGACAAAAGTGGAATATAGATCCGGCGGCGACAAAGACTGGAAAACGGTGCCGAGAATCACGTGGGATGACGGGGGGCTATCCTTTGTGGCAACACTGCCGAATACAGTGCTGGCACCCGATGTACCGGTCTCACTTGAGCTGCGGGCAACGGCAGAAAACGGCCTTACGGACGAGGCACACGTACCGTTCGCGTTGAAGTCCTTTGTCGACCTGTATTTCCTGCGTCCCGACACCGAAGAGCCTGTCACAGAAGGCTCTGGCGTCAAAGCGCAAGGCGAGATGCTTTTGCGACTGAAGCTGGTCGTCCGGCATCCTATCGGCAGGCTGCAATCCCGCCTTGAACTGCCTGAGCATATCGAGTTCGACAAGAAGCATCGTACGTTCGTGCAGTTCTCCGACGGTGGAGAGAGGCAGCGTGTGCCGCCGCATGTCTTAAGCGTCGAAACGGATTGGGACGGCAGTGATAAGCCATTTCTCTTTTCCACGGACCTTCTGAAACCAGGAGAATATTTCATAACCGTGCCGGTTGCGGTCGAAAAATCGGCCGGCGAAGATCTTAGAAGCGTGAAGTGGAGTGTCGATGCGGCGAAAGGCGACAGATACATCAGCCCCCACGAAGTCAGCAAAGTGCTGCCGATACTGCCCTGAGACCCGCTTTCATTGATATCGCCGGTCAAGATGCTTCTGCACTTTTCTCGGACCGTTCCGCAGGTTACGCCGCCAGTGCGACCGACTCCTTGCAACAGCGGAGCGCGATTGTGTCGGCCATCTATCCTTGCCTTTGACAATTCGCTTCGAGGGCCGCTGTCCGCAGACGTTTCGGGAACATCCGGCGGCATTTGATCAAAGCGAAGTGGGTACAAGGTGTGCCGACGTCAGCTTCAGAGACGACAGGGTTGCTTCCTGCGGCTTGGCTGCCGCGATGGCGCTCGATCAGGTTGCGCCACTTGTATTTACGGCGCCATACGGCGCAGGTCGGTCCTTGCGGTTGCGCTTGGCCGGGATGACAGTCTGCTCATCGGAGGTTGGCTACCTGCGGCTGGCAGGGCGTGCAGATCACCGCAAATGCTCTCGACGCAAGGCAGTGGGTGTTATGCCGCGCAGCCGCCTCATGGTGGCCGTCATATGACTGTGGCTGTGGAAGCCTGCCAGCCTGGCTATTTCGGCAAGCGGCAAATCCGTCTTCACGACCAGATCTTCCGCATAAGAAACACGTTGGGAGATGATGTACTGATGCGGTGATTGACCAGTCGTCTCACGGAAGGCGCGCATAAAGTGGCTTTGTGATAAATTCACCAGCTTCGCCAGGTGCTCTACTGTCACTGTCTCGGATATATTCTCGGCGACGAATTCGTTGACGAGTCGCAAGTTGCGGAATGAGAGCCCACCTTTGAGGCCGGATTGCGTTTCCAGACCTTGCAGGTAAATTTGCCTAATAGCGATAGTTCCAAACACTGAAACAAGAGAATTTACATATATGGAGTTCAATCGTCCGTTCGATCGGAACTCCTCCTGGATCATGCTTGCGAAACGCTTTGCGTTCTCATCATCAATCATAACTGGACGAGATGGCCATTCGATCTGTCCACCAAACTCGATTTCAGCCTGCGCCTGCAGCCAGCGCTCGTGGAGCGCGATGATCACGCCTTCTTGCACTCTTGCATAAGACTCGTCGCTCTTGGTTCCCGGAGGAAAGAGCTCGATCGTCCGCCCTGCCGTTGAATTTCGGGATTTCTCGGGCCTAACGACAGCCATCGCAGCTGTCGGACTCACTGTAATACGATAGTCATCCGATGTCGGGGGACGCAGCGCCACCGCCCCGCTTTCGATTTCAATCGTTGACGCCCGCGCGTCCGGGAATATTTTCAGCAGCGAAGTCAATGCCGTTGTCCAACAATTGACCTCCCCTCACCGCACGGGGCAGTCCGGTTACCCTAGAGCTGCCCGGAACCCCATCCGGCCCCCTGCGTTACGTTTACCAGAAGTTGTATTTGATGGCAACGCTCAGGTTCTTGAAAATGAGGCGAATTGCTTATTGGCAACGACATCCTCTGGGACATCTACTCAGCCAGGTCTTTTGGGGCCGTGGCGAACACTCTGTCCCATCGGCGAAGCTACGTCATTCCAAATTTGATCCCGCCATTAGGCGCTTGCAACCTTCGGGAGCGGCCGGCCCGGATTCGAGGCTGCAAAAGGACGGCACCGCGCCGGCCGTCAATTAGGGCGCCTGCGCGGCCAAGGTCTGGCTTTGGATCGCTCATTGAACCGGCATTGAGCTGGCAGCGACGCATTGCCCGTAGAGCCCCAGCATGAAAATGTTGGTGGGTGGGATGGGGGCACGTAGCGAACCTGAATAGGGAGAAATGATCATGCCGATTGCCGCCTCCGCAGCCATTTTATTCATCAACACAACCCTGAGCGCTGCCTCGCCCACGCTCTCGCAGGACGAGGCTGCCGCATTCGTGCAACGGTTTTGCACAACGCTCATCCCGGCAGTCGCTGATTATGATGCGAACGCTTCCGACGGTGCATGGCCCCCGGACGACCTCGCCGTGTTCGGCCCGCTCGTGACGCCGGAACTGGCCGAGCTGGTTCAACAGGCCATCGAATACAGCGCTGCGTCTCAGGCCGCCACTGACGGGAAACCGCCGCTCGGCGACGGCATCCCGTGGACGGCCGGGGACACCGCGTCGGATTGTACGGCTGGTGCGATTACCGGCACCGCCGAGAAGCCCGAGGTCGAGGTTCATTACCAGTTCTTTTATGACTCCACGCAGGGGTGGACGGACCGGCTTGTCCTTTCCCGGCACGCCGGCGAATGGCGTGTGGATGATATACTCTTCGGGATATTCGACTACGCCTCCGGATTGCGGGCGAGCCTGACGGCAGTGATCGATGAGCCGATCCCACAGTAAGGTGCTGATCTACGTCATTCTGGTCCTAATCGCCTTTGCCGGGACGCTCGTAGATTGGCTTCTGTGGTTGAGCGGTGAGCCCGTCATCAACACGGCTGTACTTGCCCATGCGGCTGCAATCGTGATCGGGACGTTGCTTTGGCAATTCGCTGACGGCAAAGACAGGGGTACAAGGGCGAGTGTCCTGAGCAGCGTGATGACTGTCGTGTTCGCGCCGCTCGGCTCGGCGATCCATCTCTATCAGAGCCGGGATTGGAAGGCCGCCACGGCAATCTTGGCCGCTTTCTGGGGCGGCCTCGTTGTGGCGGTCCTTACCGCAAATTTCGCCGGAAACTGGATTGCGACAAACATCATTTTTGGCGGTGTGCCGGCTAGCGGGTAGAAGGCCTATTGAGGCTGCGCCACATCCAGGTCTGCGGAGAAACTCCGCAACTGTTGGAAAACCTCCGTATTGTCACGCTAAGAGCACTCTGCCTGTCGGCGCCGTTCATCAATTGACGTCCGTAGAGTCCCGGTGGATGATCTCCCGCCGCTGCAACCGGCGCAGCGCGATAACGAATAGTACGCCGTAGGCCGGTGCAATGAAGATCAGGGTAAACGGGGCAAGCAGAGTAGCGCTGTCAAAGATCGCGTGCAGGATAAATGCGAGCAAAAAGCCCCAAAATATCCACCAAAGCGCTTTGCCCGGCGATAGCCGCTGCCGCGCAGCCATCCCGGCGGCCAAACCCGTAGCGGCGGTGAACAGAGGGTGGGCATGGGCCGTGAAAATCTCCCTGACCACATAAGTCGCCACGAGGCTGCTGAAACCGTTATCGGATAGACTGTTGTTAAGATAAGCAATGTCCTCCGCGAAACCGAAACCAGTGCCCACCAACGCCCCATAGACAAGCCCGTCCCAAGGTCCGCGCAGATGCCGCTGCGCGCAGACATAGAGCAGGACGATGAAAAGACCCTTTGAAAATTCCTCCCAAAAGGGCGCGACAACCATCGTGTCGAGACCCGGAAGCCCCAATAGAGCGTCAATGGCATCGAAAACGTCTTCGAAAACGACTGCGGCGACGAAGGAAAGCAGGCTGCCCCACGCCAGCGCCGATACCAGCAGGCCCTGCGGTCGCGGGGGGCTGACATCGTAGTGCAGCAGAACCGTGATCCATATCCCATAGGGCACCAGGACAGTCAGTCCGCACAGCGCATAGATCCAAGTCTGCTTCAGTGGCGCTTCCTGGAACAGCATGACCAGAAGCACCGTCGCGACGAAAATGCCCGCCGTTGCAACGACGAGGTGGCGGGAGGGCAAGGAATCAACCTTTAACAGAGGTCGCTGGTTCATCGCTTCTTCGAGTGATGCCTAACAGGGATCATAATCATAAGATATGATCTTGATTTTGGCCATAACTCGATGTGGATTGTTAAGAAATTGCGAAATTTCATGATTATATCACAAATGATGTAGTGTAAGATTCCATTTAAGACTACCCGCAAAACGGGCGCTATGAATATCTTTCCATGACAGCATTGGAGGGGTCATGCGCCGATGCGTTGAACTCAAGTTAAAAGCTTACATACTGACTGTCGATACTGCGGGTGGTTCGCGGCACTCCCATGCCCTTGGTGAGGCAGCGAGGCTTGGTCTGCCCTGGCAATTTGTCGAAGGTGCTCGAATAGACGCCAATTCGGTGCCGCCTGAATATTCCCGTCTCTTAAATTTCCTCTTCTATCGCCGGAGAATGTCGTCGGGCGAGATCTCGGTCTATCTCGGTCATCGACAAGCTTGGCAACAACTTCTCGATGACCGGAAAGACTACGGTCTCATTCTGGAAGACGATTTCCAGGTTATCGATGAGGACCGCTTACGGGGCGCGATCGAGGACGCCGTTTCGAGCCCGGGAGATTGGGACCTCATCAAGTTCTTCGACATAAGGTCGAAGCCGGTCATGGCATCCACCACGCTGGGTTCCACAAAATTCGTGTGCCGAAGATGTCCGCCGAATGGAGCGGTGGCCTACCTGATCAATGACCGCGCCGCCCGCGCACTGCTGTCCCGCAAGCGCATCTTCCGCCCGGTTGACGAGGACATCTCACGACCCTGGGAATTCAAGCTGCGCGTGTGGTCCTCGGAACGCAACCTTGTGACCGAAAACAGCGGATCACTGGGTGGCTCTCTCCTGGAAGAGGCACGGGAAGAGGAAGAGATACAACAACGTCGGAACCCGCTGCGAAATATCATAATAAGAAACGCACTGGAGTTGTGCAAACTAATATCATCAAGGAAGCATGTAGATGAAATAAAGAGGAGCGTACAGAGGATTGAAGGCTGAGATGCGAACATCGGTATATAATATTAAAGCGTATATTATACATCTACACCGCGCTACTCGCCGACAACTGAATGTAGAAATGCTCGCCCGAGCACTGGAGGTGCCCGTAACAGTGCTACATGCGGAAGATGAGCGCTGGATAACGCCGGAGACCCTGGACAAGCATGTAAGGCGCCGGCTTTATCGTCCCTATTACCCATTTCCGCTGAATCGAGCGGAAGTCGCCTGTTTTCTTTCACATCGCCGGGCCTGGCGGACCATCGTTGAGGACGGCGTGCATGCCGGGCTCATCCTGGAGGACGACGCCGCACTCACCGCCGAATTCGATCCCGCTTTCGATGTGGCCCGTCGAGCCCTTCAGAATGGCGCGCTCGTCCGCTTCCCCTATAGGAACGATCGCGAGCATGGCCGGGTCCTTTTCCAAGACGGAGATCATCAGGTTATCGAACCGAACCCCGTCGGCTTGGGTATGGTCGCGCAACTTGTCTCACGCGAGGCAGCCCAGCGCTTGCTGATAGCCACTCGGCACTTTGACCGGCCGGTCGATGTATTCGCGCAGATGCATTGGGTCACCGGGATTGCGCCATTGAGCGTCCGCCCCAGCGGTATCCGGGAAGTATCCCACGAATTGGGCGGGAGCATGCTGAAACAGCGCAAAGGCGTCTTGGACAGAATCTCCCACGAGGTCCTGCGGCCGATCTATCGGCGAAAGGTCCGCAGCTATTCTGCAAGGAGGCCTGCATGACATGTCGGTGCCGATCCTTCTTTATCACCAGATCGCCGTTCCGCCGCCAAAGCCGATGCCCTTTCGCAGCATGTTCGTGCATCCACGCAACTTCGCCCAGCAGATGGCATGGCTCAAAAGGTTGGGCTACCAAGGTTTGTCATTGAAGGATGCAACGCCCTACATCTGTGGGGAAAAGCATGGCAAGGTGGTGGCAATCACCTTTGACGATGGCTTTGCCAATGTCATTGAAACGGCTGCCCCAATCCTGAAACAATGCGGCTTCACGGCGACGAACTTTATCGTTGCGGACGAGATCGGCGGCAGCAACACCTGGGATCAACCCCTGGGCGTTGTGCACACTGCATGCATGGGGCGAGAGCAGCTTCGGCGGTGGATGGAGCTAGGCCACGAGATTGGTTCGCACACCTTGAACCACGTTCGCTTGGACCGCATGAACGCCAACGAGGCTCGGCGGCAGATTACCGAGTCTCGCGAAAAGCTGCAGTCGGTATTTGGAACCAGCATTGTCAGTTTCGCCTATCCCTATGGCGAGCAGTCGCCGCATCATCGCACCATGGTGCGCGAAGCCGGCTATGCTTGGGCCGTGACCACCGAGCGTCGCAGCGCAAATGCCCACGATGACCCGGCAGGGCTTCCACGCAAAACCGTTCGACGCTCCGACACGGCTCTGCATTTCCTGAAGAAGGTGCTGACCAAATGAACCTGCCAGGCGAGCCGTTGCGATATCCGCTCTATTACGGCAGTGAGATCATGCTTACACCGTTTCCTAAGATCGAGGATCGTTAAGCGTTGCGATCTTGAGCGCACTTGCCCTTCAAGGCTGCGGGAAATTGGGCTCATCAAGCGGGTGTCGGGCCCACTTCTTCGAGCTTTCAGTTATAGGTCGAGCACGAGCGCGCGGGTTGCCGGCACAGCCGAGCACATAGGAGCTTCATCCTGTCAATGGCTGGGCTGGCGCGGTCACCCCGCCATATCGCCCGTCAAGTGGTCGAGCATGGCAACCACCGGCGTCGCAGCGATGCCGGCGGACAAGAGCACGATCGGCCTGTCGCTGCCGGTGTCGAGAACGAAGTCGCCGCGCGGCGCGAGCGCATGAATGACCGTCGCTGCACGTGTGGGCTACCGCGGCCGATGCGCCGCCGCCCGCATTGGACTGACGCTGTCGTGGTCCGAGCGATACGCTGGTGGCAGCTGTCCGAAGTAGGAGCCAAGGGCTTCTTTTGGGCTACGAAATGATCCGTTTCGTGCGCAATAGACGAACGCTGAGCGAACCGTGTCGTCTTACACAGATAAGTTCGGCAACCTGTCGTAGTGGGTTCAGGGAGGCGTCCGTGGTCCAGCAAGCGTTCGTTCGGGCCTCGCTCTGAAGACGGCCTCGTTACCCGGCTATCCTGCAAGTTGCCGCCTTATCCATTGCCGGAACGTCCTGAAAGCCGGGCGGTTCTTGCTGTCTGACCAGCACAGGTAATAGTGGCGTATATTCCGTGCCGGCCACCGATCGTCGCTGAACAATTGCACCAGGCGCCCGCTGGCCAGATAAGGCGCGGCATAAACATGGGGCAGCCATGCCACGCCATGTCCGTCAAGTGCCGCCACGAGCGTCAGCGCGCTCGGCAGCCGGGCAATCCGTGCATGAGCTTGATGGGCCACGCCGTGATCGTCGAACCAGTTGGACATTTCGATGTCGCGGTCCTCATCCAGAATCCATGGGAGCCTGGTCAGATCCTGAGGTGTCTGAACGGAAACGGACCCCAGAACAGAAGGCGCCGCCACGACAACATCCCTGCTTTCAAGGAGCCTTTCGCAGTTCACCCCTGGCCAGTTGCCGTCACCATGCCTGACTGCGGCATCGAAATCGCCTTGTTCGAGATCATGCACCGTCGCATCGGCATTGATGCGCAGATCGATTTCAGGATGACGCTGCAGAAACGCGCCAAGGCGCGGCAGCAGCCAATGCTGGGCGAAATGCGGCGTCACGGTGATATTGAGGATGTTATCGTCGCGTCGAAAATGATCGATGTCACCGGCAATCGCCCGGAAATTCCGGAGCAGATTGTCGGCCAGGTCTTCAGCTTCCGGCGACATGGCCAGGCGATTGCCGGAACGGGTGAACAATTTGCGCTGCAAGCGGTCTTCCAAGCCTCGCAGATGCTGGCTTACCGCGCCATGCGTCACCTTGAGCGTCTGCGCAGCAGCACCGACAGAGCCGGTTTCACGGACCGCCGCGAAAGCACGAAGCGAGTTGAGCGGCAGCCAGGCGATATCGTTTCGTTTTGCCATGATAGAAAAACTAACAGTGACATAGCATTTCTGACAAGCACTAACCTCCACGGATTGCTAGATTTAACGGGTCTCATAAACGGAGGTAAGATCAATATGGTGCGCAATTTTTCTAACTATCATGCTCAGAACGGCTCCACCCTCCAGCGTCGTGCTTCCGGCATTGATCAGGAGGCAATTCACCGAATCCGCCACCAGGGACGGATCGAGCGGGCGAAAATTGTTCGTCGGTGCTTTGCAGCACTCAAGCGGGCAATGCTCCAGGCCGTTGCCACGGCAGCTCACTCGGCGGGGACGTCCCATGAGCCGTCTGAACGGCGAGGAGCAAGCATTCGAAACCCGCCCAACGGACGCTGATCTCGGCGATCTGCGCGCGTTTGGCCGCGGCGGCACTGCCGAAGACCAGGCTATCGCGCCGCGCCCGATCCTCACCGATCGGAACAGCGCGGTCCTCTCGACGACCTCGTCGATGTCGCGAACTACTGGCGCGCTGGGTGTGATCGGCGGTCGCTCGAGGGGCGCGCCTTGACCGGTTCGGCCGGTTCCGCACGAAAGCGCTTCAAAATCGGCTGCAAGCGGCGTCGCCGAGCGCGATGGCCGGTCGTGAAAATCTCTCCAACAACGTGAAAACTTCTCGGTTGTGGCTCCGCGTCGCAATCGGCACACCGGTAGGCCAGCAGGAAAATGAAGAGGTGTGGGACCATGCCCTTCCGACCGCCTCGCCGCGGATGCCAAATCCAGGGGTTCATCCGCCGCATGAAAAGGCGCTCTCGGACTGCGGCCGGAATCATGCGTGAGGCGCTCGCGTTGCTCGCGATCTGGCGCGACCGGTCCCTGAAGCGGCGCCAACTCGCATCGATGTCAAGGCGGGAATGGCAGGACATCGTCGCCACAAGATGCGACGTCGCCGCCGAAGTGGAAAAACCTTTCTGGAGGGCGTGAGCTGAAGCAGGCCTCGTGCTCAACGCCCTGGATCGGCGGTAACGCCGATCGTACCGCCTCGGACCTGGTCGGAAGCATCCGGCACAGATTTGTACCGCTTCTGAAGCCTTTGACGAGGTTCCACCATGGACAGGCTCAATCAGAACCCCATATCGGCGGCGCTCGGGGCCGCCAGCGCCAGCAGATCCGAGAGGGACATCTGCAATGGGGCTGGAAAGCCGGTTGTGAGCAGTGACGAGGCTGCTTTCATCAACACTGTGACAGAGATGGCACGTTCCGACGCCAACTTCGTCGAGATTTACATGACCGTCCGCGGCTATCGCGCCGAGATTGTGGGAAATGTCTTCGCAAGGATGTTTGCGCGTTTGTTCTCTAGAAAAGAAGAGAACTGAGCGCACAGAATATCTATCAAACAGGCAATGGTGGAAATCTCTGGCGCGCAGATGGCGGTGGGCATCTTCGATTGGATTCTGAAGAAGAGTTGTCATCTCTGAACGTCTCGCCTCCGTCACCATCGGCCGTTCCTAATCCCTTACTGGGATTGCGCCGCGCCAACGCCGCGCCGATGCTTTCGGAAGAACCGGAAGTGAACGCCATTCTCCAAAGATGAAATCTTCCCGTTTGTCGCTGACGGTCTGTACGGGCACTCAAGGGTTCCAACCGATGAGGTGATGGAATGCCCGACCGCTTGCTGCTCAAACCATGGAAGATGTTCCTTGCCTGGCAGAGACGGGACGCCGAGGTCCGGTTCCTGGCGACGCGTTCGGATCACGAGTTGAAGGAACTCCGCCTGGATCAGAAGACGATCAGGCGGATACGTTCCATCGCGGGAGCTCACATGGACGATTCTACTCGAAATCCGTTCTAACAGCTGGGCTGGCCTGCGGTTTCTTGGAAGCTCCGGCCCGTCGAGGTGCCTGAGCTTTGGAGTCGAAGCGTGTCGTTCAGGCACCTCGATAGTTGGCGCGCCGCCGCTCGATCCAGGCATCCAGCCCTTCGCGCAGGTCATGGCTGGGCACCATGCGCGCGAACTGCTCGCTTTCCGTCATCAGCCCCTCGCCGATGCTCATATTCAACCCGCGTGTAACAGCCGTCAGAATGCTCGCCACCGCAAGTGGCGAATGCTGCATGATGCGGCGAGCCAGATCCCGCGCCGCGTCAAGCAGCGACTCGGCTGGAACGACCGCGTTTACAAGCCCAATCTCAAATGCTCGCTGCGCGCTGAAAGGCTCACCCGTCAGCAGCAGCTCCAGCGCGCGCTTGCGCCCGGCAAGGCGCGGCAGACGTTGCGTACCGCCGAAGGTGGGCGGCATGCCCAACCGGATTTCCGGCTTGGCAAATGCGGCGTTCTCGCTCGCCACCGCGAGGTGCACCGCCTCCGTGACTTCGCAGCCGCCACCATAGGCCAGACCATTGACCGCCGCAATGATCGGCTTGGTGAAGGATTCCAGCCGGCTTGTCATGGCCTGGCCGCGGCGCACGAAGTCGCGCACGGCGCCGTTCACGCCGGATCTCACGCTTTCGGAGAACTCGTGGATGTCGCCGCCCGCCGAGAAGGCGCGCCCGCCAGCCCCGGTTAGGATGAGCGCCTGCACATCGGTGTCCGTCTCCAACTCGTCGAGCAGGTTCATGATGCGATCTGCCATCTCGTAGTTGATCGCATTCAGCCGCTCGGGCCTGTTCAGTGTGAGGGTAGCAATCCCGCAATCGACTTCGCAAAGAACTGTGGTCTGCATTTCATCTTTCTCCTTGGGACGAGCGAAGGGTTTCCCTTGTCGGGACGCTGTTCAAACGAGATCGACTGGCGATTGATGAGAAGAATTTGCCGATGGACGTCGGCGGCGAGGTGCGGCGAAAATGGATGAACAAAATTCGCGCGATGTGAGCAAAATTCATGGCCGAAAGCTCGCGCCAGGCAGATGCGGTGCTTACGAATATTGAAGACAGTCCCGGTACGGAGAAGACAGACAGGATGGAATAGCCAGAAGCCCGACCGTCGGGTTGGCAGCAGACGCTAGAGGATTCCCTCTGCGGTCCGCGGACAAGACCCGTTGCGGCGATACGGACCGCAGGGCCTTTACCGGAACTGCACCCGTCCGTTGTACGTTCGACAGAGGAAGAACCCGTGCCGCTCAATCTCCCGCCGCTTGCTTCGCTGCGCATCTTTGAAGCCGCCGCTCGTCTCGGCAGCTACCGGGAGGCCGCCGCGGAACTGAACCTCACCCCGAGCGCGATCAGCCACGGAATCGAGACGCTGCAGAACTGGGTCGGAGCGCCGCTCTTCCGGCGTGAGGGCCGTCGGCTGGTACTAACCGAGACTGCGGAGGATTTCCTGCCCTATGTCTCCGAAGGCCTGTCGCTCATTGCGGTGGGGGCAAGGCGCGTCTCCCCGTTGGAGGATGACCGCCGCGTCTCGATCAGCGCACCGCCGACTTTCGCCTCCCAATGGCTGGTCCCACGCCTTTCCCGGTTCCAGGCGAGGCATCCGCAGGTCAAGCTGCTGATCGACACCAGTCACCGGCAGGTCGTCTTCCCGCTCGAGGATGTCGACCTTGCCATCCGCATGGGTGAAGGCCGCTGGGCGGGCACGGATTCGACGCTGCTCTTCCGCGAAAGCCTGGTGCCGGTGGCAAGCCCCGCCCACCGCCGGGAGATCATGCGCGATGGCGAGGTGAAGTGGACGGAGGCCTCCATCATCCACCTCCGCACCGCCAGCCGGGACTGGGAGGAGTGGCTTGCTCGCCAGAGCCTTGTAATCGAACCGCGCGGCCAGCTCCACGTGGACATGATCTCGCTCGCCATTGATGCCGCCGCTGCCGGGCTCGGCATCGCGCTCGCCCGCGAGCCGCTCTGCCGGGGCGACATCGACGCCGGGCGGGTCGAGACGCTCGGTTTCGCGCCGCTGCCGATTAAGACCGGATACTGGGCCGCCGTTCCGAGCGGCAGGGAGCCGCGCCGGGACGTGAAGGCGTTCTTGTCGTGGGTGGTCGCCGAGGCGGCCGCAGACGGACAGCCGTGGCAGCACGAGACCGTGCCTAAGCCGAAGTCGGCCTGACGGGAACTGGACGATCAAAGACGGAGATCCAAAGAGATCAAGTCCAGGCCTGCCCCCGAATTCGGCGTGCTCGTCCGCGATCTTGTGGACGGGTAGGTCGCGAAATCGGCCGCGATGTCGGCAAGAGAGCCGATGACGGCCTGTCCTGCGCTGCCGTCAATCCGATCGAGCATGCGGTGGCCGCGCTCGATCCGTGTTTCAATGTTCTGGTTCGTCATCTCTGGTTCCAGCGCAAGGCGCCCGCAAAGACGCGTTGTCGCACCAGTGCTGTTTATTCAAAAGGGATCACGGTTTATACATCGCTCCAAACGCGGTTCGTGAAAGCTGGTCATTTTTATGATTGGTTCCCGGTCGAATCTGCACCTATGCACGGGTGAAACCCTACATGGCATCGCCGATGACGACGAACACCAGTCTTCGTCTTTCGGATACCGGCAATCTGCTCCTTGTTCTCATCGATGGCGTGCCAGGGCAGCAATACCCTGGGGGCGAAGTGATGCAAGAGATGCCGGGCTTCGTTGATGTGCTCTCTAATCAGGAATTGGTCGACCTGGCGAATTTCATGAGAACGGAATGGGGCGGACAGCCTTCTTCGGTGACACTGGAGCAGGTCGAGAAATTTACGCAAGAAGGGGAACGTTAAGCTACTCTCAGGCTCGAAATCCAGGGAGCGACGATCGCATGTCGCTGTGCTGCTCAAGCAGGCGGCCGGCGAAATTTGAAGGGGGAGCAACGCGCAATGCTGAAATCGTTTGTCATCAACCCGCCGGTCTTCTTCGGTTCGGTGCTGATCATCGGCTTCTTCCTGGCAATCGGTATCGTCATGCCCGAACAGGCCGGAGCGATGTTCGGCGCGCTCCAATCGGCGATCCTCGATGCTTTCGGCTGGCTTTATCTGTTGTCGGTCGGCATCTTTCTGGTGACCGTTCTCCTGCTGTGCCTGGGGAACTACGGCCAACTGAAACTGGGACCGGATGACGCCACGCCGGATTTCCGGTTCATCTCGTGGGTCGCCATGCTGTTTGCGGCAGGCATGGGTATCGGCCTGATGTTCTATGCGGTCGGTGAGCCGATGACGCATTTCATGCGCCCGCCGAAAGCTGAACCGCGCTCGATCGAGGCGACACGCGAGGCGATGTCGGTGACTTTCTTCCACTGGGGCATCCATGCCTGGGCGATCTACGCCGTGGTGGGGCTGTCGCTCGCCTATTTCGGATACCGCTACAATCTGCCCCTGACGATCCGTTCGGGCCTTTATCCGCTGCTCAAGGAGCGCATCAACGGTCCCATCGGCCATGCGGTCGACATCTTCGCTATCGTCGGCACGATGTTCGGGATTGCCACCTCGCTCGGATTGGGTGTCAGTCAGATCAACGCCGGGCTGAACTACCTTGTCGGCCTGCCGATGGGGCCACAGGTCCAGCTCCCCTTGATTGCCCTGGTCACGGCACTGGCGACGGTTTCAGTCGTGACAGGTCTCGACAAGGGCATACGTATCCTCTCAGAGAGCAATCTCGTTGTCGCCGTTCTGCTGATGCTCTTCGTGCTGGTCGTGGGGCCGACGGCGAGCCTCTTTCGCGACTTTGTCCAGAATATCGGCCTGTATCTCGACACTCTGGTGCTGCGCACGTTCAACATCTACGCCTACGAGCCGACGCCATGGATCGACGGCTGGACACTCTTCTACTGGGCCTGGTGGATTTCCTGGTCGCCGTTTGTCGGGATGTTCATAGCCCGCATATCGCGCGGCCGCACGGTTCGTGAATTCATCGTCGCGGTGCTGTTCATTCCTGCGGGTTTCACCTTCTTCTGGATGACGGTATTCGGCAACACGGCGATCTATATCGATACTGGTGTTGCCGCTGGCGCGTTGGGCGCGGCAGTTGCCGACGACGTGTCAGTGGGGCTTTTCCAATTCTTCGAGTATCTGCCCTTTTCGGGGCTGACATCGACATTGGCCATCATCCTGGTGGCCGTCTTTTTCGTAACCTCGTCGGATTCCGGCTCCCTGGTGATCGATTCCATTGCGGCCGGCGGAGAGACGGAAACGACAACCGGACAACGTGTCTTCTGGTGTGTCCTTGAGGGACTGGTCGCGGCGAGCTTGCTGCTGGCGGGCGGACTGGGGGCGTTGCAGTCGGCGACGATTGCCAGTGCGCTGCCGTTTACTTTCGTCGTGCTCACCCTGGTCTGGGCATTGGTGCAGGGCATGCGCGCCGACCTGGCCCAGCAGCACGCAAATGCGGTTTCATCTCTGTCTGCGCCAGCGCAACCTGCGGCTGGCTTGACCTGGCAGCGCAGGCTCGCGCTCATGCTCCATGCGCCAAGCCAGAAGGAAGTCGAGCGCTTCGTTGCCGACGAGGTGCGACCGGCTCTCGAACAGGTGGCCAAGGAACTCTGCGATCGCGGCCGCGAGACCGTTGTGCAGGAGGAAGAAAACGGAGCCGTTGCTCTGCGCTCGCATGCCGATGGCGTTCGCGATTTCGTCTATGGTGTCTTTCCGACCAAGGACCGGCTGCCGTCTTTATCGGGACATCGCGCCGGCAAACCACAGTTCCGATACGAGGCGAAGACCTATTTCGCCAGCGGCGCGCGGGGATATGACGTCATGGGAATGACTCGCGACCAGTTGATCGCGGATATTCTCGCTCAGTTCGAACGTTACCTCCACCTGGTTCAATCCCACGAATCCCAACTGGTGCAAGGCGCGCCGGAACATACGGTCGAGCCCTAAGCAATTCCAGGGAAAGTGGAAGCCGGCTTTCCATCCGGAGTCTTCTCGGGAGCGAAGGTCCAGATTAAGGTACCCGCTCAGAGAGCGGACATCCTGGCAATGGCGTGTCCAATCCACGGTTTTCGACTGTCACAATATGCGGTGCGACAGGTGGTGGAAAAGAAACCTGCCAATCCAGCCGAACGCGAGTGGCTGCAGCAAGCAAGAGCTGGTGACGCATCGGCGTTCGAACAGCTCATGAAGCCCTATCGCAAGCTGCTACACACACATTGCTATCGCATGCTCGGCTCGCCCTTTGATGCCGACGATGCTCTGCAGGAGACACTGCTCGCTGCATGGCGCGGCCTGGGGTCTTTCGAGGCACGCAGTTCGCTCGGCACATGGCTCAACAGCATTGCCACCCGCATCTGCCTGCGCATGATTTCCAGACGCTCCCGGCGTCTGACTTCAGGCGATCTCGGCGCGCCGCTTCGGTCCACTGCCGAACTGGGCGAGCCGGTGCAAGGGCCTGTGTGGCTGGAACCAATGCCGGACAGCGAACTGCTGTATGGGGGTGCGGCCAACGAAGATCCAGCAGCGATACTGCTGCGTCGCGAATATGTAGGGCTCGCATTTGTCGCCATGTTGCAGCATTTGCCAGGCACACAGCGCGCCGTGCTCCTGCTGCGCGAGGTGCTTGGGTACTCGGCCGCTGAAACGGCCGATATGCTTGGAATCACCGTTGCCTCGGTCAACAGTGCGTTGCAGCGCTCTCGCCAAACGGTGAGGGTGAAGACACCCGCAACCGGGCAGTCCAGGCAGACGCAGCAAGTGGATGCGCAGGGGCTCGAACTCCTGCTGCAGTCCTTCGTATCCGCCTGGGAACGTCACGACCTGACGGCAATGGTGAATCTGCTGGCCGAAGATGTCCGCTTTACCATGCCGCCGCTGCCGGCATGGTTCAGTGGACGCGCGTTTGTCGGAAAATTCTTTGCCGAACGCGTGTTCGAGACTCCTTGGCGGCTTCACCCTTTGCGCGGCAACGGCCAGCCGGGATTTGCCTGCTATCTGAAGCAATCGGGCGACGACCGATTCCGGCCGGGTGGCGTCGTGCTGCTGAGCGTGCACGACGGCCACATTGCCGCCATCGACAGCTTTCTGGACCCTGCAGTCTGCCGCCGGTTCGGGATGCGCGACGAGCTTCATTAGAATTTTTCGCCGCAGAGCGATGAGTTTCCGCATCGCTGTGTCTCTAAGGAGACGACAGGCCCGAATGGATCGGGACTGCATCCATTCTTTCAGCGGAAGGACATTTGCGATGGCCAAGCTCGTCGTCAGTATTCTGAGTTCCCTCGACAACTACTGCGCCGGCCCGGGTGGCCGGCTTGATGCGCTGCCAATGGGGCCGGCGTTCGACGCTCACAACCTCGAGCTCTTGCGCAGGGCTGGTACGCTGCTTTTCGGTGCCGTCACTTTCCCCATGTTCGAGGCTTATTGGCCAAATGTCGATCGCGGTCCGACCAGCGACCCGGTGCAACGCGAGATCGCCGAGCGTGTTGACGCGACACGCAAGATTGTCGTTAGCGACACGCTGGTCGTGTCGCGAAGTTCTCCTTGGGCGGATGCCGAGGTCGTGAGCCGCGAACACGCATATGCGTGGATCGCTGATCTCAAGGCTCAAGCTGGCGAAGACCTGCTGATCTTTGGCAGTCACATTCTTTTCAATGGCTTGCTTGCGCATGGCTTGGTCGATGAGCTTCACCTTCTGGTGGGCAATGTCGTGTTGGGTGAGGGCGTGCGCACATTCGAACCCGGCCTGAGCGCATCGTTCAAGCTGCTGGGCCAGCGTCGGCTCGCAGGCTCAGATATAGCAGCCTTGCACTACGACTGTCGCGCGCACTGACGCCTTGCTGGAGCACACGTACTGCGGTTGCTTGCGGACCGTTGAGACGATTTAGCTGGGCCGAGGTGCGACGCGTCCAGCTTGCGCTGTGTTCATGTGAAATCGGAATCGATGGTTTCGAAACGGTCGAATTCGAACGATGTGAGGCCCTTTTCCTAAACGCGGCGGTCTGCTTCAGTGGCGAGGGTCACATGTTGGCCGGCGATGGTTTCCTGCAGGCTTCCGCCTCCTCTCCAGGCAAGTTGACTCATACCAATCAAGCAACATTAATAGGTCCTGACCCTAGACTGGCGGGCTGGAATGAACCTGACATTTCTTGAAACCTTCGTCTGGGCTGCGCGCCTCAAGAGCTTTACTCTCACCGCCGAGCGCATGAACGCTACCCAGGCTGCCGTCTCGGCGCGGATAGCCGCGTTGGAGCGGGAACTCGGGGTCAAGCTCTTCTACCGCGAGCCGCGCGAGGTAAGGCTTACGCCCGACGGGGTCTCCGCGCTGGAACGCGCCGAAGGCCTGGTGCGGGCGGCGCAGGAACTCGTTCGGGATATCGGCGCCCAGGAGAGGTTGCGCGGAACGGTGCGGATCGGCGCCATAGATACGATCTCGCACAGCTGGCTCATCGATCTCATCAAGAGATCCAAGACGCTTTATCCGCACATCAATATCGAACTGACTGCCGACACCAGCCTGCGGCTGACCGACATGCTTTTGGGCAACGAGCTCGACGTCGCGTTGATCATGGGTCCAGTGCTGCAGCCCGACGTGATCAATATCGACCTGTGTACTTATGCGTGCAACTGGACAGCCTCGCCGGATCTCGGCCTGCATGGGCGCCAGCTCGATGTGGACGACCTTGCCTCGTTTCCGATCATCTCCTTTCCCAAGGGATCGCAGCCGCACGAGGCGCTGCGCCGCTATTTCCATCGCCACCTGGAAGCCGGCACCGTCCTCTACGCGACCAATTCGCTGGCCACCATCATACGCATGACGATCGACGGGATCGGCGTGGCGGCCATTCCGCCGCCGGCTATGAGCCGCGAGCTGCGGCGTGGCGAACTCGTTCCCCTCAATGTCCGTCAACCTTTTCCGCCCATGAGTTTCCAGGCGGTCTATGTGGACAGCCCGACCTTCCTGCTGCCCGCTGCGGTGGCCAATCTGGCGCGCGAGGTGGCGCGGGAGTTCTGTAGTCGCATCGATCCGTCGCAAGCGTGGTGAGAGCACGCACAAAATTTTTTTATGGGAACTGTCAAAAATATTGCGTTGGACATGGGGAGCCGGCGTGAGGGACCTTTCCTCATCAAGAAAGATGAGGAACCCCGTGAAGATTTCTATCGTTCAGATGAACTCCCAGGGAGACAAGGCCGCCAATATCGCGGCGGCAAAGGACTTGGTGGCTGAGGCCGCCAAAGACGATCCCGATCTCATCGTGCTGCCGGAATATTGGGCGTTGCTGGGCGACACCCCGGCGGACTTCCACGCCAGCGCCGAGGAATTTCCCGACGGCGAAGCCTATAGCACGATGACCGATCTTGCCCGCGAGCACGAAGTGACGCTGCATGGCGGAAGCATCGTCGAGAGAGCCGGTAACAAGTTCTACAACACCACCGTCGTCTTTGGGCCGCACGGCGGCGAGATCGCACGCTACCGGAAGATCCATCTGTTCGATGTTGATGTGCCGGGCGGGGTGAGTCACCGGGAGAGTGCGACGATCGCGCCGGGGTCGGACATCGTCACCTACCAATGCAAGGGCCGCATGGTGGGCTGCGCCATCTGCTACGACATCCGCTTCCCCGAGCTCTTCCGCGCCCTGCGCGACCGGGGAGCGGAGGTAATCGTCCTGCCCGCTGCCTTCACCCTGATGACGGGCAAGGACCACTGGGAGGTGCTCGCCCGCGCAAGGGCGATCGAGACGCAGACGCATTTCGTCGCCGTCGGCCAGTACGGCAGCCATGCCGGGGGCAGGAAGGCCTGCTTTGGCCACAGCATGGTGATCGACCCATGGGGCCATGTCACCACCCAGATGGGCGACCACGTGGGTCACGCCACGGGCACTCTCAACCACGAATATCGCGACCGCGTGCGGCAGAACGTGCCGGTCCACAACCATCACGTTCTGTGAGGCGGCTCCATGTTCCAGATCAACCCTTTGCCGCCGCAGATTTCGCGCTCCACGATCGAGCGCCTGCAACTCGTGGAGACAGCGACTGTCGGACACTTCCTGCACACGCAGTTCGCCGACAGCCGCTTGCGCGCCGTGTTGCCGGAAAAGCGCATCGCCGGTACTGCGGTGACCTTGCGCATACCCGGCGCGGACTCAACTCTGCTGCATCACGTTCTGGCGCTTGTCCGACCGGGCGACTTTCTGGTCATCGACCGGGGCGGCGACACCAAGCACGCCTGCTGGGGCGGTGTGGTTACCAACGCGGCGAAGCTCGCCGGCGTCGTGGGTGCGGTGATCGACGGTCCAGCGACGGATTTCGGAGAAATTCGGCGTTGCGACATGCCGGTCTGGTGCGCCGGTCCAGCACCGATCACGACCAAGTTGCTCGGCTTGGAAGGAGCTTTCAACGTTCCCGTATCGGTCGGCGGCCAGGCTGTGGAGCCGGGAGACGCGGTGCTGGCCGATGAGAGCGGCGTTCTGTTCCTGAAGCCGGACCAGTGCCTTGCCGTGGCCGAGCGCGCCATCGCCATGCAGGAACGGGAGATCACGGTTCTGGAAAGGCTGCGCAACGGAGAGAAGCTTCCCGACATCACCGGCGCGAGCGAGAAAGTCGCCGCCGCCATGGGGGCAGTCGCGGCGGAATAGCTTTCGGTTGCGCCGAAGGTCTATAGACAAAAAATGGGAGAGTGAAATGAACAGGATGAAATGGACAACGCTCGCCGTGGTCGCGGCGCTCGCATCGGGCTTCAGCTTCCAGGCCACGGCCGAGACCTGGCGCATGGCGCACAAGATGCCGGCGGACTCGGTGGAAGGCGTCATCTTCCAGGCTGTCGCGGACCGTATTGCGGAGAAGACGAACGGAAAGGTGACGGTCCAGGTCTTCCCCAACGAACAGCTCGGCAAGGACGACGCCATCCTGGAGCAACTCCAGATGGGAACGGTGCACATCTATCCCGAAGGATCGTCCTATCTGCAGAAGTGGGTGCCCGAGATGCAGTTCGTGAGCGCGCCCTTCCTGTTCGACGACCGCGAGCATTGGTCGCGCTTCATGGCCTCCGATCTCGTGGAGGGTTGGCACGAGCAGATCGAGACGGAAGCCGGCATTACGGTGATCGGCGATTCGACCGCCATGGTGCGCGGACCATATCGGGTCATGGTGTCGAAGAAGCCGGTGGAATCACTCGACGACATCAATGGCCTCCGGCTTCGCCTGCATCCGGACGAGCTCGCCGCGGCGGCATGGCGCCATCTCGGCGCCGAAGTGCGCACGCTCGGCTGGACCGAGGTCTATGAATCGCTGGGGCGCGGCATCGTCGAGGCCGTCAACAGCCCGATAGCGCTCGTGGAGCCAATGCGCTTCTACGAAGTCGCCCCCTACGTCATCCGGCACGACGAATATCCGCAGGGCCTGGCCTTCATGGCCAACGCGGCTGCCTGGAACGGTCTTGACGAGGAGACGCGCGCGCAGATTTTGGAGGCTTACGACGAAGTGGCCGCCGAATCGGAGGCGGACACGATGAAGATCGCCAACGAATCCATCGAACGCATGAAGGCGGAAGGCGTAACGTTCTCCAAAGTCGATACGTCTCCCTTCGTCGCGCGCATGATGGAGCTCTATGAGGAGATGGACAGCCGTGGCGAACTGCCGCAAGGTTTTCTGAAGGCTGTCGCCGAAACGCGCCAGACCGACGGATGATCGTAAGGGCGCTGGATGCCGGACTCGGCGTCTGCGAGCGGGTCTTCCTGATCGCAGCAAACGGCCTGCTCCTGGTGATGTTGGCGATCAATCTCGCCAACATCCTTTCCAGGCTGTTTCTGGACCTCGGCATCATCTGGGTCTTCCCCTGGACCGAGGTGCTGTTCGTCTGGATGATCTTCCTCGGCTTCTTCGTGATCTACCGCCGGGGCCAGGACATCTCCCTGGACATCCTCGTCCGCCAGTTCGGACCACGGGTGCGCGCCGTGCTGCGCATTCTGGTGGGCTGCATCGTGATCGGCCTGCTGCTGCTCATCCTTTACCAGGCGCCGATCCTGGTGCCCCGGCAGGTGGGACGGATCGACCTTGTGGGCATCCAGCGCTATTGGCTCTCCGTCCCCTTCTTCATCTCATGCGCGCTTATCGTGCTGCAGTTCGTGCTCGACATCATCGTCAGCACACGCGCGCTCGCCAGACCCGTGGAGGAAGCGTGACATGGTGGCGGTTGGCCTGTTCACAACCTTCGTGCTGCTGCTTGCCATCCGGGTGCCGATCACGGCGGCCATCGGCGTGGCGGTCGCCGGCGCCCTCATCGCCTCGGGCTTCGCCGGCAATTTGTGGATCGTTCCCATGAAGGTGCTGGAGGCCGCGAGCAATTCCTCGCTGCTTGCCATTCCCTTCTTCGTGCTTGCCGGCAACCTGATGAATGCCGTGGGCATGACCGAGCGGATCTTCAACTTCGCCAGTGCCCTGGTGGGCCACTTCCGGGCCGGCCTGGCGCAGGTCAACGTACTTGCCTCGGTGATGCTGGCCGGCGGCACGGGCGCAGCCGTGGCCGACATCGCCGGCCTTGGGGCCGTGGAAATCAAGGCCATGCGCGAACGCGGCTACAAGCCCGCCTTTGCCGCTGCCATCACCACCGTTTCGGCCATCGTGGCGCCCTTCATCCCGCCTTCCGTGCCCCTCGTCGTCTACTCGTTCCTCGCCAATGTATCGGTGGCGCGGATGTTCCTGGCGGGCATCGTTCCTGCCTTCCTGATCGCCGGGGCGTTGATGGTCTTCAACCGTTTCCTGGCGACCCGCCAGGACTTCCCGCGCGAACCGCGCGCCTCGCTGGGCGAAATCTGGAGGCACGCGCTGACCGGCGCGGCGGCGTTGATGGCCCCGGCCATCATCATGGTCGGCATCCTGACGGGCACGACCACCGCCTCGGAGGCCGGCGTTCTGGCCTGCGCCTATATCCTGCTTCTCGGCTGCCTGTTCAGGACGCTGACTTGGGAAGCACTGGTCAGGGCGACGACCGAGACCATGCTGATCACCTCGATGATCATGATCATCATCGGCTTCGCAAACAGCATGGGCTGGCTTCTGGCCATCGAGCAGGTGCCGCAGAGCCTGGCGGCCACCATCCCCAATCTGGTGGACAGTGCCTTCTTCTTCCTGCTGGTGACGATGCTCGGCATGCTCATCATAGGCTGCTTCATCGACGGCGTGACCATCAAGCTGCTGCTCGTGCCCATCCTGCTGCCGCTGGTCGACTCCTACGGCATCGACCGAGTTCATTTCGGCATAGTGCTACAGATGTCGATCATCCTCGGCATCGCCACTCCGCCGCTTGGCATCGGGCTCTATATCGTCTCGCGCATAGCCGGCGTGCCGGTAGAAGACGTGGTGCGCTCAGTGATCCCATATTTCCTGCCGCTGACGATCGTCCTCGTCCTGCTCGCCGCCTTCCCGCAGATCAGCCTCTGGCTGCCACATCTCTTCATGGGCCCGCAGTAGCGTTGGAACGCTTGCATCAATACGGCGAGTGACGGCTGCAGGAACCAAGGCGATGTCCGACGGCGCAGCCAGCGGGTGCCCGGATCAACACGGAGCTTCAAAGGATGGGAAACGTGCTGGTGCCGGAGTTTGCGGTCTCTTATTGGCAGGCTTCCAATCAGTTCTACTGCAGCATAGCCGGGATTTCGTGCGACTAAAGGATCGGGAAGTCACTGATGCTCCCAGAGAATGGCTACAGATTTTCCGCCAGTAGTATTTCGATCCGCATTTTTTCCTGGGCGGCGAAAGGCTGACGCTTGTCGGCGCGGGCGCGCAGGATGCGCAGGGCGCTGCGCACGGCGTGCCCCGGGTTCTGGGCGATGATCGCGTCGATGCGCTCATCACGTAGAGCCTGTTCGTTGAACGGGGTCCGCTCATGGGCGACCACCACGAGATTCTCGAGATCGGCGTAGCGCGATACGGCTTCGAGCGGCACGCGCGCTTCCGAACTCATGATGTAGACCGCGACGATGTCGGGATAGTTGGCGAAGGTCCGCCGGATAATGCGCTCGGCACGCCCGGCGTCTCCATGCGTCTCCAGCGTCGGCAGGCATTGGAGAGCGGGGAATCCGCGGTTGATCACCTGGTCGAAACCCAGTCGACGCTTGAGGCTGTCCTGCGATTGTATGGTTTCGGTGATCACCGCGATCCGGCCATGGCGTCCACTGCTGAACCGCCCGACCAGGCGACCTGCGGTTGCGCCCGCCGCGACGTTGTCGATGCCCACGAAGTCGTGATGCCCCAGATTCGCCTGGCCCGACAGGAATTGCACGACGCGAATGTCGCGCTCATTGAGGCGCATTACCGCGTCGCGCACCTGGGGGGATTCGGGCGCCATGACCGCCACACCGTCCACCTTTCCGGGATCGAGGGATGAGAGCTGGTTGGCGACAGCATGCGGGTCTTCGATGTCAAGCCGGATGACGTTGACCTCGACGAGGTCGGATTTCAGGGTCGCGCGCGCCGCGTCGACTTCGGCGAGCAGTTCAGCCAGATACTGGTCGCCACGCTCCGGCAGCACGAAGTGGAATCGGTAGGTCCTGCTGCGGGCGAGATTGACCGCGGCGAGATTGCGCTCGAATCCGATACGCTCGATGGCTTCATGCACCTTGCGCACCGTGCGGTTGCTGACATTCGGGCGCTCGTTCAGGACGCGGTCTACTGTCGCCAGGCTTACGCCTGCTGCTCTGGCAAGATCCTTGGTGGTGGGACGCATTCCCGCTCCTAAACTCCACGTAACGGCGAGCCGTTATCAGTCAAGCCGGCATTGATGGCAAGAAAAATGAGGTACGCACCTCAAAAAACGCTTGATATGAGGTGCGCACCTCAATTATGACTAGTTCACGCAGGCGGCGGATGTGAGGATTGTTGGCCGTGCTGCCGGAAGTGCCGAGGGAGGAGATCTGCCCGGGGATGCCTGGGCCCCTCGCGCAGACAATAGCGCCTCGAAAGGCGTGCGCCGCTTCTTCAACCGGGGCGGCTTGGGAGGAAGATATGCGCATGAAAACCAAGACCCTGTATTCCGTTGCCGCCGCCGGCCTTACCGCCTGCCTAGCCGTTTCGGCGCCCGCGAACGCGGACGAACTGACGCTCTGCTGGGCCGCGTGGGACCCGGCCAACGCGCTGGTGGAATTGTCCAAGGACTTCGAACAGCAGTCGGGCCACACGATGAAATTCGAGTTCGTGCCGTGGCCGAATTTTGCCGACCGCATGCTCAACGAGCTCAATTCCGGTGGCCAACTCTGCGATCTTATGATCGGCGACAGCCAGTGGATCGGCGGCTCGGCCGAAAGCGGTCATTACGTCAAGTTGAATGACTTCTTCGAGAAAGAAGGCATCACCATGGATGACTTCATTCCCGCGACGGTGACCGGCTATTCAGAGTGGCCGAAGGGGACGCCGAATTATTGGGCGCTGCCGGCCTTCGGCGACGTGGTTGGCTGGACCTACCGCAAGGACTGGTTCGACAAGCCCGAGGTCCAGGCGGAATTCAAGGAGAAGTATGGGCGTGATCTGGCCGCTCCCGAGACATTGGCCGAGCTGAAGGAGATCGCAGAATTCTTCCAAGGACGCGAGATCGACGGGCGCAAGGTCTATGGCGCTGCGATCTACACCGAGCGCGGCTCCGAAGGCATTACGATGGGTGTGACCAACGTCCTCTACAATTACGGCTTCCAGTACGAAAACCCCGACAAGCCCTATGAACTTGACGGCTTCGTCAATTCCGAAGGCGCAGTGAAGGGGCTGGAATTCTACAAGGAACTTTATGATTGCTGTACCCCGCCGGGCTCCTCGGACTGGTACATGTCTGAAAATATCGATGCCTACAAATCGGGGCAGGTGGCGCTGCAGATGAATTTTGCCTTTATCTGGCCGGGCGTCGAAGCGGACCCGAATGTCGGTGGTGGAAAGTCGGGCTACTTCGCCAATCCGAAAGGTCCCGACGGCCATTTTGCGCAGCTCGGCGGCCAGGGCATCTCGGTTGTCTCCTATTCCGACAAGCAGGATGCGGCGCTTGAATACATCAAGTGGTTCGCCCAGCCTGAAGTTCAGCAGAAATGGTGGCAGTCGGGCGGCTACTCGGCGCTCAAGGCGGTGGTCGAGGACCCCGGCTTTGCCTCCAGCCAGCCCTACGCGCAGACCTTTCTCGATTCCATGGCCATCGTGAAGGATTTCTGGGCCGAGCCGGCCTATGCCTCGCTTCTACTCGCCATGCAGGACCGCGTCCACGACTATGTCGTCGCCGGCAACGGAACGGCGCAGGAGGCCCTGGACGGGCTCGCCGAGGATTGGGCAGAGATATTCGAGGACGAAGGCAAATACTGACGCACGATAGGATTCCCGGTGATGCCGAACCCGATTCCGGCATCACCCCGTTCGCTTCAGGATGAAGGCCAGACAATGTCCATCTCACCGATAGAGCGTGTCGCCGAGGCGACACCGCGCAGCGTCGTGCGTCGTGTCAAAGGCTTGTCCGACCGCGCGGTAGCCTGGATTTTCGTCGCTCCGACGATCGCGTTGCTGCTCGCCATCAACATCTTCCCGTTGATTTGGACAGTCTGGCTGAGCTTCACCAATTTCAGGGTCAATCGTCCCAACCGCGAAGCTGAATTCGTGGGCTCGCGCAATTACGAGCGTATCCTGACCGACAGCGACATCTGGGGCACGATGCAGGCGACCGCACACTTTGTTTTCTGGACTATTGTGTTTCAGGTGCTGATCGGTTTCACACTCGCCTATCTGATCAACAAGAAGTTCCGCGGAAGCGATCTCTGGACCACCGTCATCGTGCTGCCGATGATGCTTTCGCCGGCGGTGGTGGGCAATTTCTGGACATTCCTGTACCAGCCGCAGATCGGCCTGTTCAACTACGTGATTGGGTTCCTGACCGGTGCCGACCCGTCCGGCTTCTCGATGATCGGCGAGGTGGCGCTGGCGCCCTGGGCTATCGTCATCGTCGACACCTGGATGTGGACGCCCTTCGTCATGCTGATCTGCCTCGCCGGTCTGCGCTCCATCCCCGAAAGCATCTATGAGGCGGCGGAATGCGACCGTGCCAGCAAGTGGCGCCAGTTCTGGACCATCACCATCCCGATGGTGTTGCCGTTCCTGATGCTGGCCGTGCTCTTCCGCGGCATCGAGAATTTCAAGATGTTCGATCTGGTGGTGCAGCTGACCGGCGGCGGGCCGGGCTCCACGACCGAACTCACCTCTATCAACCTCAAGCGTGAAGCCTTCGAGAAGTGGAACACGGGCTTTGCCTCGGCCTACGCGGTGATTCTGTTCGTGACCATCTTCGGCCTCGCTTCGATCTATGTGAAAGCCTTGAACAAGGTGAAAGAGAGATGAGTTTCTCAGTAACCGAACCGTCCGGTCGCCAGAAGCTCTTCGCCGGCTTTCTCGTGATCTTCTATGCGGCCGTCACCATCATGCCGCTGGCCTGGATCATAGCCACCGGCTTCAAGACACCCTCGGACGCGATCGCATATCCGCCGAAGGTCGTCTTCGATCCGACGCTTGAGGGTTACGTCAACCTTTTCACCACGCGCACTCGCGCCAGCACTGAGACGCTGGAGCAACTGGGCGAACCGCAAACCTGGTATGACAGCATCGTGCGCAAGTACGACATGGTGATCGTCGGGCCGTCGCGTTACGGCGAGCGCTTCCTCAACTCCATCATCATCGGCTTTGGCTCGACCTTCCTGTCGGTGTTCCTCGGCACCATTGCCGCTTACGCCTTCTCGCGCTTCAAGGTGCCGTTGAAGGACGATCTGATGTTCTTCATCCTGTCGACGCGCATGATGCCGCCGGTCGCCGTCGCCATCCCAATTTTCCTGATGTACCGGCACATGGGGCTGAACGACACGCATCTGGGCATGATCCTGCTCTATACGGCGGTCAACCTGTCGCTGTCGGTGTGGCTGCTGAAGGGGTTCATAGACGAGATTCCGGTCGAATATGAGGAAGCGGCACTCATTGACGGTTACACGCGGTTCCAGGCCTTCTACAAGGTGGTGCTGCCGCAGGCCGCCACCGGCATCGCCTCCACCGCCATCTTCTGCCTGATCTTTGCCTGGAACGAATATGCTTTCGCCGTACTTCTGACCTCCGGCACGGCGCAGACTGCACCGCCCTTCATCCCGACGATCATCGGCGTAGGCGGTCAGGACTGGCCGGCAGTGGCCGCAGGCGCCACCTTGTTCCTGGTGCCTGTCATGGTGTTCACCATCCTGCTGCGCAAGCACCTCCTTCGCGGCATTACCTTCGGAGCCGTGCGCAAATGAGCCTGTCCGACACCACCCGCACATCCGGTCGTGACGGCCGAAAGCAGCGCAATGCGCGCAGGATCCTGGTGCGTGGTCCATGGGAGCTGGGTGCCAGCATCCTGATCGGACTCGGGGTAGTGATGCTGATGCAGCCGTTTTTTCTGTGGGCCTACACCTACAGCTTTATCGTCCTGCTCGTCGGGACGGTCGGCTTCATCATCGTTTCGCACTTTCCGGAGTAGATGATGGCCAGGATCGAGATCAGAAATCTGCGCAAGGAATTCGGCGACTTCACCGCCGTACAATCCTCCAGCTTCACGATCGAGGACGGCGAGTTCTTCATGCTGCTCGGCCCATCGGGCTGCGGCAAGACGACGACGCTTCGGATGATGGCGGGGCTAGAACTGCCGACTTCAGGCGAAGTTTTCATTGACCACGAGGAAGTGAGCCGGAAGCGGGCGAGCCAACGGGATATCGCCTTTGTGTTCCAGATGTTCGCGCTCTACCCGCACATGAGTGTGCGCAAGAACATCTCCTATCCGCTGGTAAGCCAGGGCGCGTCGAGGGCACAGGTCAAGAAGAAGGTGGCGGAGGTCTCCGGCATTCTGGGCATAGAAAACATCCTCGACCGGCCTGTTGGCGGACTGTCCGGCGGCGACCGGCAGCGCGTGGCTCTTGGGCGGGCGATCGTGCGCGAACCCAAAGCCTTCTTCATGGACGAGCCGCTCGGCGCCCTTGATGCCGAATTCCGTGAGCATATGGCTCATGAATTGCGCAACCTGCATGATCGGATGGGCGCGACGACGGTCTACGTGACCCACGACCAGCTCGAAGCCATGCAGATGGGGGACAAGATCGTGGTGATGAACCATGGCGTGGTCGAGCAATTCGGGGTGCCGCAGGACATATATGACTGGCCGGCAACCATGTTCGTGGCCGATTTCATCGGCTCCCCATCGATGAATTTTCTGCGCTTCGAATCCGTGTTGGGCGTTGGCGCGACCGCCGTCAACCTCAATGGGACCACTATGAAGGTTCCAGAGCTTTTCGAAGGCGCGGAAGGCAAGCTGGCTCTTGGAGTGCGCCCGGAGCACATCCGCCTCGATGACGCGTCCCCCTATAGAGGAGAAGTCACTGCGACGGAGTATCTGGGCACCACCCAGATCGTATCCCTGGAGACGCCGAATGGTACCATGAAGGCGCGGCTTTCTGCGGCCGACCCGGTTGTGGTGGGAGAAAGGGTCGGGCTGACGCTCGATTCGCGCACGCTCACCGTCTTCGACGCGGAAACCGGGCGGGCGCTTGTTTCGGCAGCCAATAGGGGAGTGCTCACCCATGGCTGAAGTGATCCTGCGCAGCATCTCCAAAAGTTTCGGCGGGCAGAAGGCTCTCGACGATGTTTCGTTGACCGTACCGCATGGTTCCCTGGTGGTGCTTTTGGGGCCGACTGGTGTCGGCAAGACGACGACACTGCGCCTGGTGGCGGGATTGGAACATCCCGACAGCGGCGATATCCTCATTGGCGGGCGCTCCGTGCGCGGCCTGACGCCAGCGCAGCGCGATGTGGCCATGGTGTTCCAGCAATACTCGCTCTATCCGCACCTCACGGTGCGTCAGAACCTGGAATTCCCGCTCAAATCACCTCTGCTCAAGACGCCGAGGGAAGAGATGGAGCGCAAGGTGCAGGACGTGGCGGAAGTGTTGCGCATCGCTCATAAGCTCGACAACAAGGCGACCGCGCTTTCCGGCGGCGAAATGCAGCGCGTGTCGATCGGACGCGCGCTGGTGCGCAGGCCAGCGATCTATCTGATGGATGAGCCGTTGAGTTCGCTCGACGCCAAGCTTCGTGCGGAGCTGCGTGTCGAACTCAAGCGTATTCAGGCGCAATCGGGCGCAACGCTTCTCTATGTGACGCACGATCAGGTCGAGGCGATGACGATGGCCACCCATGTCGGTGTCCTCGACCATGGTCGTATCGCGCAATTCGGCTCGCCGAGGGATGTGTACGAAAATCCGGTCAGCATCTATGCCGCCAGTCGCCTTGGCGAGCCGCGCATCAATCTTCTGCCTGCTGATATATTCGCCGGTGCTCCGGCTGGCGCTCGTACCATCGGACTGCGGCCGGAACACATCGTACAGGGCGAGGGTGAAGAGAGTTCGGTGGTGCGTGTCGAGCGGCTCGGCGACCAGACGCGCCTTCATCTTTCTTTCAAGCAACATGATCTGGTGACGGTCACGGACCCGCATACCTCGCTCAGGCCGGGAGACGCGGTGAAGGTACGGCCACAGGACGCTTACTATTTTGACGCCGACGGTGCGCGCCTCGTCTAGGAGAATTTGAAGATGACTCAGTTTTTGAACCGCAAGGAAGACATCGTTACCGAGGCCGTGGATGGCGTGGTAGCGGCTTCCGGAGGCCGGCTCGCGAGGCTCGACGGCTACCCGCACATCCGTGTGGTGGTCCGCAAGGATTGGAAGAAGGACAAGGTGGCGCTGGTTTCCGGTGGGGGCTCCGGACATGAGCCGGCCCATGCTGGATTCGTTGGCGAAGGCATGCTGACGGCCGCTGTCTGCGGCGACGTGTTCGCCTCACCATCGGTCGACGCCGTGCTGGCCGGTATCCTTGCCGTCACAGGGCCGGCAGGCTGCCTCGTCATCGTCAAGAACTACACAGGCGACCGCTTGAACTTCGGCCTTGCCGTCGAGCGTGCCCGCGCATTCGGACACAAGGTGTCCATGGTGATCGTCGACGACGACATCGCGCTTCCCGATTTGCCGCAGGCGCGTGGTCTGGCCGGCACGTTGTTCGTGCACAAGATCGCCGGCGCCCTGGCCGAGCAGGGCGCGGACCTCGCAACAGTCGCGAAAGCCGCCGAGCGGGTGATCGAAGGCACAAAAAGCATCGGCATGTCCCTCGATACATGCCGCGTTCCAGGTGCCGCCAAGGAGCAGCGGATTCCCGAAGGCATGGCTGAACTCGGGCTTGGTATCCACGGTGAAGCCGGGGTTGAGCAGGTTCCGTTCTCCAACGCCAAGGCGGCGGTCGGCGCCATGTGCGAGAAGCTGTCGGCCGTCATGCCCGACGGCCCGCATGTGGCTCTCCTCAACAATCTCGGCGGCACCTCCATGCTTGAAATGGGGGTGTTGGTCCACGAGCTTGCGCAATCCTCGATCGGGGCGCGGCTCGAAGGGGTCATCGGGCCCGCATCCATGATGACATCGCTCGACATGCGCGGTTTCTCGATCTCGGTCTTGCCGGCAAATGAGGAGAACCTGCGTCTCCTCCAGGCAGCGACACCGATCGCCGCATGGCCGGGTGTTGCCGAACTTTCGGAAGTCGCGGTCGCCCCGCTTCCCGACGGACTGATGCCCATCAAGCCCATGCCCTCAAATCACGCGCCGACGCGGGAGTTTCTCTCCCGATGCTGCAAAGTCCTGATCGCGGCAGAAGCGGATCTGAATGCGTTCGACGCGAAGACCGGTGACGGCGATACAGGATCAACTCTTGCCGGCGCCGCGCGTGCGCTGCTGGAGCGCATGGACCAGTTGCCTTTATCCGATCACACCCAGCTTCTGCGCGCCATCGGCCAGGAACTCAGCCAGACCATGGGTGGCTCGTCCGGAGTTCTGCTTGCGATCTTCTTCGCCGCCGCTGGGGATGCCGCATCCAGCGGCGAGCCCATGGGCCAAGCCCTCAAGGCCGGGCTGTCGCGCATGCAGGAAATCGGGGGTGCTGAGCGCGGCGACCGGACAATGGTCGATGCGCTCGCGCCAGCGCTCGACACGCTCTCCGAGGGATTCGCCGCCGCTGCCGCGTCGGCGCGGGAGGGCGCCGACGCAACCGCGTCAATGGCGAAGGCGCGTGTCGGCCGGGCCTCATATATCGGGGCTCATCAGCTTCAAGGCAACGTAGATCCTGGAGCGGAGGCCGTCGCGAGACTCTTCGAGCACTTGGCGCAGGGATGATCGCAGGCACCAACCGCCGCATTCGAAGCTCGACGCGTATGAGATCTTTAGTTCCGGTCCCATCGAGGAGCCGGACATCTTGATTGAGATCGGCGAGCGACTTCCACCGTGCACGGTCTGGAGCCTTGACTAATACCAACGATCGTGACGATGAGCCGGCATGGGCCCGGCACTTCATTCCGATCAAGGTGATGGCTTGGACTTTCGAGGAGCTTCTGCCAAGTCTGCGCAAGCAGCGTCGATGACCGCCTCACGGGTGTCGAAGACGCGATTTCTCGGTGGTACCTGATCCGGCGGAACCTGCGTTTCGCTTCTTAGTTCAGGCGGCCTGGTTTTCTTCCAGAACATTGCCCGCGCCCCATCGAAGTCCCGCCAGTATCTAAGGCTTAGGTGCCGAGGTCTCCGCGGGCCGGATGTCTGTGCCAGCAGCGGAGCCGCTCCGTGCATCGCCGCATGTTAGCGCTGCCGTAACGGCTTTCCGCCTTCCGGAGCCGGTCGAACGAGCGTCGGCATACGAGGGAGAGTTAAATTGCGCCTAGACGCGCCTACGCGCAAGATAGGGATCTATGCGCAGGATAGCTCCGCTATGCGCAACTATAATTGCGTATAGACTTGAGAACTGCGCATAGATGATCTAAGTTGCGCGTAGGAGCGATATGCGCAACAAAGGTGGGCTGTGGTACGGCGGATTCAGGGCGAGGACTTGCAGGCAATCGAGGAGGCGGTGCGAGACCATCCTGAGGGGATGACGGCGCAGCAGATCGCCGATTCGCTCGAATCGCCGCCGCCCCGGCGCACGCTTCAGTACCGGCTCAAATCCCTTGTCGATAGCGGGCGCCTCGTCATGGAGGGCAGGGGGCGCTGGGCGCGCTACAGGTTGCCTGAAGTGCGGGCCGCGGTCGGCCGGACCGCCGGCAGGGCGGAGGCCACGGGCGAAGCCGCTCTGCCGCTCTCCGATTCCGGCGCTGAAATCCAGAGCTATATCCGCCGGCCGCCCCAGCGGCGCAAGCCGGTCGGTTACAACCGGGCGTTCCTCAATTCTTACCGGCCCAACGAGACCTTCTATCTCTCGGCTGCGGAACGAAAGCACCTGCGGGACGTGGGCATGCCGAAGATCGCGGAGCAGCCCGCCGGCACCTACGCAAAGCAGATTTTGAACCGGCTGCTGATCGACCTGTCCTGGAACTCAAGCCGGCTTGAGGGCAACACCTATTCGCTGCTCGATACCAAGCGCCTGATCGACCTTGGGGAGGAGGCGGAAGGCCATGAGCGGCTGGAAGCGCAGATGATCCTCAACCACAAGGACGCGATCGAGTTTCTCGTCGGCACGGCGGAAGAGATCGGCTTCAACCGCTACACCATCCTTAATCTCCACGCGCTGCTGGCCAACAACCTGCTGGCCGATCCCGATGCCGCGGGGCGGCTCCGGCATATCGCCGTCGGGATCGAGCGTTCCGTGTTTCACCCGCTGGAAGTGCCGCAGCTCATCGGGGAGTGCTTCGAGCAGATCCTCGCGACCGCCACTGCGATTACCGACCCGTTCGAGCAGGCGTTCTTCGTGATGGTGCAGCTTCCATACCTGCAGCCCTTCGACGACGTGAACAAGCGCGTCTCGCGCCTGTCGGCAAACATCCCTCTGATCAAGGTCAATCTCTCGCCGCTGTCGTTCGAAGGCGTGCCGCGTGAGGCCTACACCGACGCGGTGCTCGGCATCTATGAAATGAACCGCACCGAATTGCTGCGCGACGTCTTCTTATGGGCCTACGAGCGCTCCGCCGCCCGCTACGCGGCGGTCAGGCAATCGCTGGGCGAGCCCGATCCCTTCCGGCTGCGGCATCGCAATGCCCTGCGCGAGGTAGTCGGCGCCGTTATTCGCGGGCGCATGGACAAGAAGCAGGCGAGCGCGCATGTCGGTGCCTGGACCCGAAAGCACATCGATCCCGAGGAGCGGGAGCGCTTTCAGGAGACGGCAGAGCGCGAGCTCCTCAGCCTGCACGAGGGGAATTTCGCGCGCTACCGGATCAGGCCGTCCGAGTTCGCGGCGTGGCGAGAGGTCTGGAACGGATGAGATTTTAGTCCCAAGGAGCGCTTGTCGATGGCAGGCCGCAAACGTCAGGGGGCACTACCAAAGACGAAAAGAGGATCGTAAAGGCGCCGCTGAACGCCAAGTGGCGCCGGCGCGGTCCGCAAGGACATTTCTGCCTTCACAGATTTCGTCCGTTACCCAGCGATTGGTCGTGAACAGGCCGGATCGGGTATCCATAGCGATCCATCGAGATGGCGACGATGTGCGATTGTGCGTCCTTGCCGCTCGGCCAGTCCCGGCCCTCGGCCTCCGGAACAGGGCAGCGTCCGCCGGCATTCCTGCCTGGCGCAGGAATGTGTGGAAATGGCCGTGCTCACCCGTGCGGTGCGCATGATAGTAATATTGCGAGTGGGTTTCACGGCCATAGACATCGCCGGAAGGGCAGTGATTGAGCTGGTAGAACTGACCCTGGCCCTTCAGTATTTCGCCGACGATGTTGAGGCCGGCCTTTGTGAGAACGCGGTAGCATTCCGCGATCTCCTCGCCGGCGCACAGCATCTTCCTTCAGCCGCGCGCTGCTCAGCTCCGCAAAATCGAAGGCGGCTGTGGTCTCGCGGCTGCACCCGACGAGGGTGCGGGATTCCGTGTCAGCTCCGGCTGCCGGTCTTTGGTTGCTGGCGCATTTCCTGTCGCCTTTCTGGTTCGATGCCTCGGGCCGCAATGTGCCGCCGATACGTAAGGCGACGAGGCGAAGTTCTCCCAGTCGAGGAAATCGCTGGTCTCCTCGAGCCCGCTGCCGCTATAGGCGACCCGCAACAGTCGGAGCGAATGCTGCACGGCGGCATGATCCTGCTCCTGCCAGATGTCGCGGTAGGCGGCGCATCTGGTCCTTGAGGCAGTCAAAGACCGCGCGCAATTCGGCCGGCGTGACATCCGGCGGCGTGACCGCCGCTGCACCCCGCGGATTGCAGGGGTTGCATGGATTGGCCGCGCACGGTTCTTCGCCGCACATGGATTGGCACCGCAGGGATTTGCTGCCGCGCATGGATTTGCCGCTGCGCAGGGATCGGCGGCGGCGCAAGGATTTGCCGCTGCTGCACAGAGGCTAGCCGGTGCGTCCATGGAGCGCTGGAGCGTTGCCAAGGTCTGCTCGCCGATGACGCCATCGGTCTTCAAGCCATTCTGCCGTTGAAAATCCATAACTGCTTGGCGAGCAACCTTGCGCTCCTTTGCACCGGGACCGAATCCTATTTCGCGCAGCACGTCACGGAGCTTTGCGACTTCCTCGTCGGATAGTGGAACGACCACACGCGCTACGCGGCCGCACACGGACTGCCTTCATTATTCGCAGCGGCACGAGGGTTGGCCGCGGGGATTGTCGAGCCGACGGTGTAGCGCTTCAGATCATCGCTTCAATGAGGAAGGGGCCTTTCTTGGTGAAGGCTGCGGCGAGAAGGCGGCTGAATTGTTCAACCGTCTCCGCCCGGGCGGCCTCGACCCCCATGCCGCGCGCCAAGGAGCACCAGTCGAGCGCGGGATCGTCGATCTCCAGCATCCGCCGGGCATTCCTTCCGAATTCGTTGACGCCGACGTTGCGCATTTCCCCCTTCAGGATCGAGTAGCCGCGGTTCGAGAAGATGATGGTCAGGATGTCGAGGTTCTCGCGCGCCTGCGTCCAAAGGCCTTGGACAGTGTACATGCCGCTGCCGTCGGCCTGGAGCGTTACCACCTTGCGGTCCGGCGCCGCCACCGCGGCCCCGACGGACAGCGGAATACCGATACCGATCGATCCGCCCGTCAATGGAAGGTGGTCGTGCGGCGCCATCGTTGGCGCGAGTGCGGCGAGATTGCCAGCAGACGTGATGGACTCCTCGCAGATGATGCTTCCTTCCGGCAGGTTGCGCGCGAGGGCGGCCGAGATCGCGTTGGCGTCGAGCGGTCCTGTCGGAATTGGCAGCTGTCTTGCCGTGAAGGCGTCCACCCGAGTTGTCGATTCCCAGGCGCCGACATTCTTGCAGAGCTCTTCCATCGTCCCTTGAATATCGTGCTCCGCGCCAGCCAGATCTATGACGGTGCAGCCATCCGGCAGAAGCCACCCCGGCTTGCCCGGATAGGCGAAGAAGGCAACGGGAGGGCGCCCGCCGACGCAGATCACGGTCTCGAAGTTCTGGAAAGCGGCGACGGCGAGATCCACGCTGTAGGGAACCGGCCGGGTCGCCACCCGACCTGCTCCGCGCTGCGACCGGGCAGCGCGCTCGGAGAAGAGAGCTGCGCCCGTGCGGGTGGCGATCCTGCCCGCAAGGGCGAGCGCGTCGGCGCGCATCGCCATGCCGCCGAGAATCAGTGCGACCTTGCCGCTGCCTTTCAGTGCCGCTACCGCCTCACGCATCCGATCGGCCGAAGCCTCGGGGCGCGTCGGCATCGCGATTCGCTCCGGCTTGCCGGCTCCGACCTCGCCCCATGCGGCATCGGCCGGAAGGATCAGTGTCGAAATCCCGGGCTGGATATGCGCCTGTGCAATCGCTTCCGCGGTCTTGCCGGCCACGTCCTGGGCATCACGGACCCGTCCTACCCAGTGTGACATGGGCCGCGCAAGGCTCTCGATGTCGCTCGTCAACGGGGCGTCGAGCGGCAGGTGATAGGTCGCATGGTCGCCGACGATATTGACTATGGGCGTGCGCGCGCGGCGGGCATTGTGCAGGTTGGCCAGCCCGTTCGCCAGACCGGGTCCGAGGTGAAGGAGTGTCGCGGCCGGCTTGTCAGCCATCCGGGCGTAACCGTCGGCCGCGGCCGTCACTACTCCCTCGAAGAGGCCGAGCACGCAACGCATCTGCGGCTTGCGGTCGAGCGCCGCAACGTAATGCATCTCCGACGTCCCGGGATTTGCAAAGCAAACATCCACGTCGTTTGCGAGCAGCGTGTCGCACATCCGGTCCGCTCCGTTCATTCTGTGTCGTCTCCCAGCTTCCACGTGAAAAGGATGTGCAGTTCCAGCCGGACCGCAGACAGGTGCACCGCACGCATTCTGGCGCAGGGCATGTCGCGAAGAGAAGAATATCCGTGGCTGTTTTTTCGATCGGCATTGACATCGATCAATATCAGCAACATTGTGTATCTGCAATGGATACGACACATTCAAATAGAATACAAAGCGAGGCAGGTGTCAGACCGCTGACCACCGCCCTGAAAGTGATCGCCGTCCTCGACGTCCTGGCCAAAAGCTCGCGGGGGATGCGGCTGCCGGAGGTGGCTCGGGCGATGGAACTCTCACGCCCCACGGCCTATCAACGCCTCCTCACCCTGGTCGAAGCCGGATGGGTCGAGCAGGACGAGCAGTCCCGCTACAGGCTTTCCATGCATGTCTGCCGACTCGCCGCCGCGGCCTTGGAACAGGCCGATCTGGGGACGCGCGTGATGCCGATCCTCGAAGCGCTCGTCCACGAGGTGAAGGAAACCGCTTCGCTCGCCGTACTGGACCGCGGGCTCCCCTGCATCATTTCGCGCGTCGATTCGGACAGCGTCCTACGCGCCGAGCAGAAGATCGGCACGACGATGTCGCTGGAAGGGTCGGCTTCGGGGCGCATTTTGACCGCCTTTGCGGACGACGCGGCGCTGCAGCGGTTGCGCGATAGCGGTGAAAAGCTCGCCTCGGAGGAGATATTGGCCGCCGCACGCGCTGACGGATACGCGCTCTCGAGCGGCTACACGCAGGTTGGCGTGCGCGCCATCGCGGCTCCGGTCTTCGACGTTCATGGCAAGTGCACCGCGACCGTCTCGATAGTGATGCCGGAGACGCGCTTCGATCTCGAACAGGTCCGCGAGCCGCTCCTCCGGGCGGCCCGACAGATAACCAGACTGCAGCAGGGAGAGCCTTGAACAGTATGGAGGCTTTGCGAACGACATCTTCTCCCGCACGCGTGCCGCAGCCACGGCCCCCTGAGTTCATTATGCAGCCGGAGCGGTTGGCCGCAATTCAGCCAAGCCGCCTCAGCATCACGCGCGCACTTATGAACCGCATGCTGCGCGAGCGCTGGGACATCTCCGTTCAGCGTTTCGAAGTGGATGCCACCGGCGAGGGAACGGTCATCTACTCCATCCGAACCCTCCGGCAGGAATTCAGTTTCATAGCCTTTTCCCGCCCACCGAGCCGCAAGGCGCGGACTGGCCGCATTATCGGTCAGGCGTGGGACATGATGGGGACGCTCAATGAGGGACCTGCCACGGAGGGGGACATCGCCTCGGCGCGCGAGGAACTGCCCAAGCTCTATCGCGGGCGCGCAACTCCGAACGCCCTGGTGTGGTGCCGTGCGAACCGCTCGATGCGCATCTTCGACCAGACGCTCGCCGCACTCGCTTCCGGCAAGCAGCCGGACATCGATGGCCTGGCGGAAGTCTGCTATCTCATGCGCAACACGGGGCTAGACGGCAACGGCACGTTCGGCACCCGGTCCTTTCCGTCTCTCGGCACCGACCATGATCTCGGCGGCCCTTTGCAGGCGCAGCTTCTGACGGCCTATCTGATGCGCGAATATTCCTGCGACCTCGTCGAGCATCTCGCCCGGCACCAGTCGGAGAAGGCCGTTCCGCTCGATCCGGCGATCCGCCGCTATCTCGGTGTCGGAAATGGTTCCGCGCTCGGCCTGATCTTCTTCGTGCATCGCCATCCCAAGCTGATCGGCAGCTGGATTGAGGCGCGTGAGCGGGCGATCGCCCTGGCCCGCGGCCTGGAACTGGACGGAGGCGATGTACGCGTCGACATGCTGTTGCAACTCGTCCGCCGCGCGGCGACGTTTCGTCGCCAGGACCGGATGGTGTACGAAACCTTTGCATCCAGCGCCGAGGTCGCAGACGATCTGGAGAAGGTCGCGGTCGCTTTGGTCGAACTCCGTGAAACCGGGATGGTGGGCGGGACCCGGACGAGATATCCG